>JAODBJ010000027.1 GCA_025463905.1 Actinomycetes bacterium | reverse complement strand
CCCCACGACCCGGCCTTCACCGTGGAGTCGTTCGCCATTACGCACACCGGGCGGCCGTCGACACGACCGACACCGGTAACCACACCGTCGGCGGGCAGGTCACCGGCGAGCGCGTTCGCGAGCAACCCGTCTTCCACGAACGAGCCTTCGTCGAGCAACAACGCGAGCCGGTCGCGCACGAACAGTTTGTGTTGACGCGCGAGCTTCTCCTGCTCCTTCGCCAGGTTGCCTTGCAGTGCGCGTTCGCGATGTTCGCGGACGCGTTCGAAGTCGCTGTCGGTCACGACGCGTACCGTCGCAGCCTCGCGCCGGCATGGAGTAGCGCGCTCGGCAATTCGCGGCCGACGATGTCTTGCGCGAGCGTCGCGCAGGCGAGTAGCTCGTCGAGATCCACGCCGGTATCGATCTGCATGTCTTCGAGCATGTGCACCAGGTCTTCCGTCACTGCGTTCCCCGAGGCGCCGGGCGCGTAGGGGCAACCACCGAGGCCACCGATCGACGCGTCGTAGCGCGTGACGCCGCGTTCCAAGCCGGCCAACACGTTCGCGAGCGCGGTGCCACGCGTGTTGTGGAAGTGGAGGCCGACTGCGTCGGTGTCGAGCCCGGCCGCGGCGAGTGCGTCGAGGAGATCGTCGACCCGTCGCGGCGTGGCCATCCCGGTGGTGTCGCCGAACGAAAGCCGGTCGGCGCCCGCGTCCGCAAGCCGGCGTGCAACTTCCGCGACCCGCGACGGAGCGATGTCGCCTTCGTAGGGGCAGCCGAACGCGGTCGAAACGATCGCTTCCGCCGCGACGTCGGCATCGTGGCTGAGCTCGATCAGTTCGCCCGCACCCGCGATCGACTCGTCGACTGAGCGGTTCACATTCTTGCGGTTGTGGGTTTCGCTCGCGCTGACGACCACTTCGATTTCGTCCGCCTTCGCTTCGAGCGCACGCTCGGCGCCTCGCACGTTGGGCACGAGTGCGGAATAGACAACGCCGGGGACCCGCTCGATGCGCGCCATGACCTCGTCCGAACCGGCCATCGGCGGGATCGCGGTCGGCGAAACGAACGACGCGGCCTCGATCCGACGCAGCCCGGTGCTCGATAACGCGTCGATCAGCTGCACGCGAGCGTCGACCGAGACCGGCGCCTCGTTTTGAAGTCCGTCGCGAGGCCCAACCTCACGTACCTCGACTGAGGCAGGCAATCCACGCACGGCGTGCAGGTTACGTGGCGGCCTTACTGCACGAGGCGGACGGGGTTCCCAGAGAGCGATGCCGTCCATGTGGTGGTGTCGGCAACGCCGCCGGGGAAGCTCATCTGCAGCTTCACCCAACAACCGGACGACTTGGTCGCGTCACACGTGTAGTTGCCGGGAATCGGCACTTTCCAACTCACCCACTGACCGTTCCAATCGGTGGCACTGCTGACGCCACTCTGGCTGCAGTCGCTCCCACCCGTCGCCTGATAGGTGCCCCACGGCGGCCCGGTGGAGTTGCCGGGCGGGGGTGTGTACTCACATTTGCTGAACTGCAAGTAGTTGGAGTCTGCGGGCGGGCGCACCTTGATCGTGCCCGCAAGGTCGGCGTCGCCGGTGTCGTAGAAGGTAACGATGAGCGTTCGACCCGCAGACCCCGGCAAGACGCGCGCCAGGTAAAACTGCGGGTTGGATGCAGTCGCGTTCGCGTACAACGACATCCGCGAACGCGCGTAGACCGACAGCGCCGGCGCGTTCAGCGAGTTGTTCAGCTTCGCCCTGATCGCTCCGCGGTTGTGCCCGGCACCCGACAGCGTGTTGACGTTGAGCAGATAGTCGCCGGCCGCGGACCCCGGTTGGGCGGGCTGCTGCGGGCAGATCGACACCCACTGGCGGAAGTTCGGGCGTCCATTCGAGGTGTCGGCGTAGGCGGTCTGGGCGTCTTTGAAGCCGGTGAAAGTCTTCGAGCACACGAAGGTGTCGTCGGACGTCGTCCACGGCGTGCCCGGGTCCCACGTCACCGTGTACTGAGTGGTCGGCGGCGGCTTGTTCGCGTACGGGTCGCTGTAACTGAAGTACTGGTCGCCGGTGCAATATTGGCTGGCGGAGCCGGTCGCGTAGCGAGGGTTGTTGCCGGTCGACGCGTACAACGCGGCCAGCGAGGGATCGTCACACTTGTCGTTCACACCCACGAACGCGGGGTCGAACACCTGGATGTCGACCAACCCCGATGTGCCACTGTCGTGAACGACGTAGTCGTAGCCCTTGCCGTCGTAGTCGGTGTTCCCGTTCGCGGTGCCCGGGCAGTTGTCCGGCGTGGTTCCATTGACGTTGCACAGCGTCGAAGTGAACGCGTCGCCCGAAACCTTTGTCGAGAGTGGCCCCGCGACGTTGAACCACAGCTGCGGATTTTCGGAGCCGGGTGAGTTGGTGCAGGGGTTCGAGCAGTCGGGTTGGTTCCCAAACGTGTTGGACGGGCTGCCCATCGCGACCGGTTGGTCGTAGTCGGCGATGGCAGATTTGTGAACGGTCAACGAGTTGAATCCGAGTACACGCGCGAACAGCGTCGGGAACGAGCGTTTGACGTCAACCTTCAGTCGAGACGGCACTGCTTGTTGCGTCGCGCTCACGACAGTGCCGTTGACGCCGTTCGTGAAACCGTTGGATGACGCGATCGCTTGCGCGCGCGACACCGCGTTTGCCGGGTCAGCCGGAAGGAACACCACGCCGCCCAGCGATGCCGCGTCCGCCGCGTTCTGCGTCTCCTGTTGAACCAGGATCGCATGTACCAGGTCGACGGCGATTGCCGAGACCCCGAGAAGCACGAAGAGCGTCAGTGCCATCCATACCGCGGCCATGCCACGCTCGTCCGCCATGGTGCGCTTGGCGCTCGGCGCAGCATCCTCTTGATTCATCAGCACAGGTCCGAACCCGCGGGCTCGAGCCGCATGACGGTCGCGTGGTCATACGTCGTGCTCGTCCCGAAGAGATTCGTGAGGAAGCTGTGTTGCGCCTTCACGTACACGCCGATCGCGTCCGACTTGCCGGCGCAGATGTCGGCCTTCTGTTCGGCCGGTGTCCAGTACCCGCCGGACGCGTTCGCGGTGGTCGACGGAAACGCCTTCGACACCGCGCTCCAGTTGTAGCGGTAGCAGTCGTTGCACGTGTCGTACGTCAACCCACCGAACGGCTTGCCCGTCGTCGGATCCGCCTTGAAGATCACCAGCTCGATCGGCACGCTGTGCGTGAGATCCTTGAGCGAGTCGTTCACGGCGATGCGTGCGCCGTCCCAGAAGCTTTCGGAGTTCACGGTGCCGCAGTTCGACGGGGTGCAGTCGACTGCCGGCAACGCCGACGCGGTGCGGGCGCCGGTACGCGTCGATGCCGCCACGGACGCAGAGTCGCGAAACGCGAGGCCGTACTCGATGGCGCCGAAGGTCAAAAACAGGAGAAGTGGCACGACGATCGCCGCCTCCACCATCACGCTGCCGCGTTCGGCTCGGCGCGCGCGTAGTGCGCGCAGCCCCCGCCCAAATCTGCTCACGGAACCCCCTGCCGGTCCGTCAAACGTGCGCCTCGCCCTGCCTCCACGGAGGTGCACGTACGAGCGATTCTGTCAGATTTGGGCCCGAATTACCACTGTGCCAGTTGTCACCGTCACTCTCCGCGACGTCTGACGCGGATCTTGATCGGTGTCGGTCCCAGATCGAAAGCCTCACGCAGCTTCCGCTCTAGATATCGGAGGTATTGCGTCGAAAGTGAGCGCGTCGTGAAAAGAGTGAACGTGGGCGGGTCGATCGCACCCTGGGTCGCGTACAGGATCCGCGGCCGGTGGCGCTTTTCGATCGGGTGCGGGTGCGACGCCTGTGCGTCCCGCAGCACCCGGTTGAGGGTCGCGGTGGGCACGCGCTGGTGATAGGCGCCCTCGGCATTCCGCAGCGCAGGCAGGAGCTGATTCGCCCGCCGCCCCGTGAGCGCCGAGATCGGCAATACCGGGGCATACGAGAGGAAATGCAGCCGGTTCTCCACCTGCCGCCGCACGCTCTCGCGCTCCTCCGCGTCGAGCAGGTCCCACTTGTTGAGCACCACAACCACTGCGGTGCCCGCCGCGTCGACCCGTTCGGCGAGATGCTGATCCTGATGGGTGACGCCGTCGGATGCGTCGATCACGAGCAGCGCGGCGTCGGCGCGGTCGATCGCCTGGAGCGCTCGGATGAGGCTGTAGTACTCCGTCGACTCGTCGACCCGGCTCTTCCGACGCAAGCCGGCCGTGTCGATGAAGCGCAGCGGACCGTCCTCGGTCTCGACCACGGTGTCGATGGCGTCGCGCGTCGTACCGGGCATGTTGTGCACCACCGACCGCTCGTCGCCCACGAGCCGGTTGAACAGCGTCGACTTTCCGACGTTGGGACGCCCGACGATGGCGACCGAGAAGATGCCGTCGTGGTACCCGGGTCCGGCCGGTTCGGCGTCGTCGTCACCCGAGGGCGGCAACGCGGCGACGAGCGCGTCGAGAAAGTCGCCACTCAAGCGTCCATGCAAGGCGGACACGGGCCACGGGTCGCCGAGGCCGAGTCCGGTGAATTCCCAGATCTCGGTTTCGCGCCGATCGTCGTCGACCTTGTTCACCGCGACGACCACCGGCTTGTCGCCCCGCTGCAACACCCGCGCGACGCTCGCATCCTCCGCGGTGATACCGACCGTGACGTCGACCACGAGCACAACCAGATCGGCGTCGCGCATTGCCTGTTCGGCTTGCGCGCTCACCTTCGCAGCGAGCGCGGGGTCCTCGGTGGTGAGGCCCGTCTCCCCCGGGGCCAGCCAGCCACCCGTGTCGACGAGGAGGAACGCGCGGCCCGCCCACTCGGCGCCGAACTCGCGCCGGTCGCGCGTGACGCCCGGCTGCTCTTCCACGATCGCGTCGCGCCGTCCGACGATCCGGTTCACCAGCGTCGACTTGCCGACGTTGGGGCGCCCGACGATCGCGACGACAGGTAAGTCGGCGGCCATCAGGCGAGCGCGCGCACGAGGGACGCGCCGTCGGTGGGCACGACCTCCACTGCGCGCGGCAAGTCGTCGAGCGCCATGCCGTCGAGGAAACGCCCCTTCGACAGCGCAACGTCGGGTAACAGGTAGCGCGTCTCGCCGGGCGCGCCGGCAAGCGCCGCGGATACGTCGGCGCCCGTAAGCAATCCGGTGACGCCGATGTTGCCGCCGAAGAAATCATTGGCCACGACAAGCGTGTCGACCGGCACGTCGGCATGCGTACGCAGACGCGCCATCAACGGGCGCAGCACGCGTTCGCCGAGTTCACCGGTGATGATCCTGACGGGTTGGCGGCGCCGCTCGACGAAGGTGATGTCGGCGCGCGGCGCGCGGTAACCCTCGGCCGGCGCACCGTCGACCCACGCGAAGAAACCGCGCTTGGGGCCGGTGCCGTCGACTTCGACGCCGTTCAGCGCGGCCTGCACCTCGGCCTCGAAGGTGCGCGCCATGCCGATGCCGTTTTCGTGCTGCGCGAAATCGTCGTACCGCTCAGCCTCGGGGAACGGCCGGTCGGCCAGCAGGTAGTACTCGTCGGACGCGTACACGAGTCGGCGACCGAGCGCGGCCGCGTAACGCACTTGCCACTGATCCACGGAGTCAACGACCGCTTCGGCCTCGGCCTGGGTGTGCGGTCGCATGTCGGGTTCGCGGTTGTGCGCGCTCACCCCGAGCGGCACGACACCGACCGTTGCCAACTGCGGGAACCGGTCGAGGATGCCGAGCAGCGTGTCGTCGAAAGCGGCGCCGTCGTTCACGCCCGGGCACACCACGATCTGGCCGTGGATCTCGATCCCGGCTTCGAGCAGCAACGCGAGCCAACGCAGGCTGGTGGCGCCGCGGCGGTTGCGCAGCAGGCGAGTGCGAAGGTCGGGGTCGGTTGCATGGATCGACACGAACAGCGGGCCGAGCCGTTCCGTCACGACGCGCTCGTAGTCGGCCTCGGTGAAACGGGTGAGGGTGGTGAAGTTGCCGTAGAGGAACGACAGCCGGAAGTCGTCGTACTTCAGGTAGAGGCTGCGGCGCATGCCCTTGGGCAGCTGGTGGATGAAGCAGAACGGGCAGTGGTTGTCGCAGGTACGAACCCGGTCGAATACCGCGTGCTCGAGCTCCACGCCGAGCGGCGCGCCCGGCTGCTTGTCGATCACCACATCCTGCATCGCGTCGTCGCCGGCACCGCGCGCGCGTAGCTCGAGCTCGACGTGAGCATCGTCAGATTGCAATTGGTAACGGATGACGTCGCGCAGGTCCTCGCCGTTCACCGTGACCAGTTCGTCGCCGGCAGCGATACCGGCTTGGTCGGCCGGTGACCCGGGCGCGACGCTCAACACGCGTGCGGCCGGCATCCGGTCAGTCTACGGGACGGTCCCCTGATTACCCTGGTGGGAGTGGTCGACAAGGTGCTTCTCGCCGAGCCGCGGGGCTTCTGCGCCGGCGTCGAAATGGCGATCAAGGCGCTGGCGTGGATGGTGCGCGCCTTCGAGCCGCCCGTGTACTGCTACCACGAGATCGTGCACAACCGGCTCGTCGTCGACCGGTTCCGGGAACAGGGCGTGATCTTCGTCGACGACATCGCCGCGGTGCCGCCGGGCGCTCCCGTGATGCTGTCGGCGCACGGCTCGGCGCCCGAAGTGGTCGATGCCGCACGCGGCGAAGGCCGCTACGTGGTGAACGCGGTCTGCCCGCTCGTCACCAAGGTGCACCACGAGGCGCGGGTGCGGGCACGCAAGGGCTACACGATCCTCTACGCCGGTCACGCCGGCCACGACGAAGCCGTTGGCACGATCGCGGTCGCACCCGGCGCGATCCAGCTCGTCGAAGACAACGACGCCCTCGCGTCGGTGTTCGAGCACGTTGCCGACCCGTCGAAGGTGGCGATGCTCGCGCAGACCACGCTCGCGCACCACGAGTGGCAAGGCCTGCTCGACCGCACGCGTGCGCAATTTCCCGAGATGTGGACCGCGACGCGCAACGACTTGTGCTTCGCCACCACGAACCGTCAGTCGGCACTCACCGCGATCGCGCACGATGCGGACGCGGTTGTCGTGATCGGCAGTGCGAACTCGTCGAACACCATCGCGCTGGCGAAGGTCGCGCGCGATGCGGGATGCGCGCACGTGTTCCGCATCGACGGCCCGGAGGAGCTCGACCTCGAGGCGCTGCGTGACGCGCACGTTGTAGGCGTGACCGCGGGCGCGAGTGCACCCGAAGATGTCGTCGAAGCCGTGATCGCGAAGCTCGCACCACTGAACGGCGTCGAGCATGTACGGGTCACCGAAGAAGACGAATACTTTCCGCCGCCGCGCGAGCTACGGGAACTGATGCCCGCGCTCGATACCGCCGTCGCCTTGCTGTTCGGCGGCGAGCCCGAAACGGCGCGCGACCTCGGCGGTCCGTTCACCGACGATCGACGGATGGACGCATCGCACGTCCTCACGTCACTCACGTCGACCGCGCCGCTCAACGGTTGACGCGCAACTCGTTCGCTGCGTCGAACACCTGTTGCAACTCTTTGGCGAGGGTGTCGGTGAGTTCGGTCACCGCGTCGCGCTTCACCGCACCGCCCGCGCGCGCAACGGGGTAGATGGGTTCGCCGACCACCATCGCGACCCGCCCGAAATGCGGGAGCTTCGAGCGGTGGCCGCGCAGGATGTCTTCGGTACCGGCCATCCCCACCGGCACGATGGGCACGTCGGCGCGGATCGCGAGGTAGGCCGCGCCGCGTTGCAACGGTGCGATCGTCGAGCCGTGCTGACGCGTACCTTCCGGGTAGATCACGAGCGGTTCGCCGTTGTGCAGGATGTCGATCGAGTCGCGCACGGCTTTGCGATCGGTGCCGTCGCGCTGCACCGGGAACCCGCCGAGCGCCGTGAACAGCGCGCCCACAACCGGAATCTTGAACACCTGCACTTTGCCCATGAACCGCACCCGGCGCGGCGTCACCACCGCGGCGAACGGGATGTCCATCATGGACCGGTGCGACGGGGCGAGGATGTAGCCGCCGGTCTTCGGCAATCGCTCGCGACCGACGATCCGCGCGCGGTACAACAACGCGGACCCGCGCGCCACGATGAGGTGGACCACTCGGTAGAAGAGCATCACGCCTCCTTGGTTCCGGAGCGAAACCGCTGCACGATTTCTTCGACCACGTCGCCGACCGAGCGTTTCGTCGTGTCGATCTCCATGGCGTCGTCGGCCATACGCAGCGGCGACGTGGCCCGGCTCGAGTCGAGATGGTCTCGTCGTGCGAGCGCTTCGCGGACGGCATCGACATCGACGTCGCGCGCGGCCGCAGTTTCGTCACGCTGACGGCGGCGAGCGCGTTCGTCGTCGCTCGCGGTCAGGAACACCTTCACTGGTGCGGCGGGAAAGACGACCGTGCCGATATCGCGCCCCTCCACCACTCCCCCATCGTGTCGTTTGACCCAGTCGCGCTGGCGGTCGACGAGCACCTTCCGCACCGCGGGGTGCGCGGACACGAACGACACCGCGGCAGTCACTTCAGGCCCGCGGATCTCGTCGCTCACATCGCGTCCGTCGAGCTTCGTCACACCGCCTTCGACCTCAACCTGCGCGTTGCGCGCGACCTTCGCACACGCGTCTTCGTCGCCGAGTGGCGCGCGGGCTCGGAGCGCGGCGAGGGTGACCGCCCGGTACATCGCTCCAGTATCGAGCACGTCCAGGTCGAGTGCATCCGCAAGGCCGCGCGCGACGGTCGACTTCCCCGACCCCGAAGGCCCGTCGACCGCAATCACGCGCGTGGATGCGTCCGGCGCGCTCACGCGGTTCCCGTGAGCGACGCGAGGTCGTCGAGGAACTCGGGGTACGAGCTGGCGACGGCACCCCAGCCCCGCACAGTGGTTTCGCCGTCGAGCGCATTGGCCGCGACCGCGCCCGCCATCGCGACGCGGTGATCGCCGTGGCTTTTCAACTGACCGGGCCGGGGCCGCCCGCCACGGATGATCAGCCCGTCAGGGAGTGGCTCGCAGCCCACGCCGAGTTGTGAAAGTTCCTGATTCAGTGTGCCGATCCGATCGCTTTCCTTCACCAGCAGCTCCGCTGCGTCCCGGATCTCGGTGACGCCGTCGGCGAACGCCGCGGCCATCGCGAGTGCCGGGACCTCGTCGAGAAGGCTCGGCACTTCGTCGCCCTCGATCACGGTGGCGTTCAAATCGGCGGCGCGCACCACGAGGTCGCCTACCGGCTCGCCGGCCCGAGCGCCGCGCGGCACCACTTCGATGTCGGCACCCATGCGTTGGAGCACCGGCACGAACGCGAGCCGAGTGGGGTTGAGGCACACGTCTTCGAGAACGACATCGGAACCCGGCGTGATCGTGGCCGCGACTACGAAGAACGCGGCCGACGAAGGATCGCCCGGGACCACGAGATCAAACGGTTCAGGGGCGCCCGCGCTGACGCGCACGACGAGGCCATCGACCGTGATCGGAGCACCGAACGCGGCGAGCATCCGTTCCGTGTGGTCACGGCTCAACGCCGGCGACACCACTTCGGTCGTGCCCGTCGCCTGCAATCCCGCGAGGATCAACGCCGACTTCACCTGCGCGCTCGCGATCGCGAGTTCGTGACGGCAGCCCGTAAGGGGCCCGCCGCGGATCGAAAGGGGCGCGTACCGGCCGTCGTCGCGACCGTCGAGGGTGGCACCCATGCGCCGCAGTGGTTCGACCACGCGTGCCATCGGGCGTTTGCGTAGCGATGCATCGCCCGTAAGTACCGACAGGAAGGGCCGGCCCGCCAAGATGCCCGCCATCAACCGCATCGTGGTGCCCGAGTTCGTGCAGTCGAGGATGTCGTCGGGTTCGCGCCACCCGGATGCGCCGGTGCCGCGCACGCTGACGCTGCCGTCGCGGCTCTGCTTCACCCGCACTCCCACTCGCTCGAGGCAACGACGGGTCGCGGCGACGTCGTCGCCGGTCGCGACGTGGACGAGGTGCGACGGGCCGGTTGCGAGGGCGGCGAACATCAAGGCCCGGTGCGACATCGACTTGTCGCCCGGCACTCGGAGCCGCCCGCGCAACGGTCGCTGACCGCCAAGTACGACGTCGTTGGGCAACCCGTTCGGGAGTGGGTTGGGCAGTGTCACGGGAGCGCGTTTCGGGAAGTGGCGTAGCCCAGGTCGTGAAGGCCGGCTTCGAGCGCGCCCGCGCCGTCGGCCGCGACGACGAGCACGACCACGCCCGCGCCACCTTCGAGCGAGTGCGCGATCTCGACGTCGGCCACGTTCACGCCGAGCCGGCCCGCGAGCGTCGTGACCTCGGCGAGCACGCCCGGCCGGTCGGTGACCGGTATGCGTAGTTCCACGAGGTCGTTCGCGATCGCCGCGCCGACGGGCAGGCTGCGGCGCGCGCTCCGCGCCCGTTCGAGCAACGACAGCAGGCCACTCCGATCGTCGCCGGCAACGAGATCGCGGGCGGATTGCAAAGCGGCGAGGTACGCGTCGAGCGCGTCGAGCACCGCCTCGCGGTTCGCACCGAGAATGTCAGGCCAGATGCCGGGATGCCCGGCCGCGATGCGGGTCATGTCGCGGAAACCGCCGGCCGCGAGCCGCAACAGCGTGCGGTGCTCTTCTTCGTGCGCGGTCGCGACGTCCATCAGCGTGCTCGCCGCTAGTTGCGGTACATGGCTCACGAGGGCGACGAGCACGTCGTGGTGCTCGGGCGTGATCGTCACGACCTCCGCGCCGAGCGAGCGGACGAACTCATGCAGCTGCGTGTAGGCACGCTCGTCGGTGGAGGCGGTCGGCGTGAGCACCCACGTCGCGCCGACGAACAGATCAGCGCGAGCGCCGTCGACGCCTTCCTGTTCCGACCCCGCCATCGGGTGCCCACCGATGAACCGGCTCGCGAGGTCGGGCCGCGCGACTTCGATGTCGCGCACGACCGGTCCCTTCACGGAACCAACGTCGGTGACGAGCGACGCGCCCGCGTCGAGCGCCGCCGACGCGACCTCGGCCACGGCACTGACCGGCACCGCGACGATCACAAGATCGACTCCGGCGACCGCGTCTTCCAGCACGTCGAACGTGAGGGTCACCGCGCCGAGTTCCTTCGCACGAGCCAGACGCGACGCGTCACGGTCGTGACCGTGCACGTCCACGCCACGCGCGGTGAGCGCAAGTCCGATCGACCCGCCCACCAAACCCGTGCCGAGGACCGCGACGCGTTGCACCGCCACATCGCGCCCGCGCGCGGCGTCACTCATGGGAGGTCACTCCGGCAGATCGTCGCGCAACGAACGAGCACCTTCGAGATAGACGTGGTGCAGGTCGTCACGCGGTTGTTCGCCGTAGAAGTGCATCATCACGCGAATGCAGAACGGCTTGCCGTGCACGATGCCGAGTTCGCGGGCGCACATCAGGGGTACGTCCCCGAGGCCGAGCATCCGTGCCGCGGTGGCCGGAAACTCGGCCGTGAGGTCGTCGGTTGCGGTGAAGAGGATGCTCACGATGTCGGCATGATCGATGCCGTTGCGCGCCAGCATGTCTTTCACGAGCCGCTGCGTCTTCTCGTCGATCTCGGCTTTGGAGTTCTCGTCGCACGTGATCGCACCGCGCAGCGCCAGCAGTTTCACGGTGGGCAACGTTAGCCGGGGGCCTTCGACGCGTCGTTTTGCGTGGACAGCGCCGACGCGTACAACCCGCGCACTTCCGCCGGCGTGAGCGGCCGCCACTTCCCGGGCGGCAACTGCCGATCCACGACCGGCCCGATGCGTACCCGAACGAGCCGAACGACCGGGTGCCCGACCGCGTCGCACATCCGCCGCACCTGCCGTTTACGGCCCTCGTGGATGGTGATCGACAGCGCGCTGCTATCGCCGCGCTGCTGCACGATTCGCACGCTCGCCGGCGACGTTCGCCCGTCGTCGAGATCGACGCCTTCCCGCAGCGTGCGCACCTCCGCCGGCGTCGGCACGCCCTCCACTTCGGCCAGATACTCCTTCTCCACACCGTGGCTCGGGTGGGCGAGCAACTGCGCGAGGTCGCCGTCGTTCGTCATCACGATCAGGCCTTCGGTGTCGCGGTCGAGCCGGCCGACCGGAAACACACGCGGCGTCGTCGGTACGAGGTCCATGACCGTGGCGCGCCGTTGCGGGTCGCTCGCGGTGGTGACCGCGCCCACCGGCTTGTTGAGCAACCAGTGCACGACGTCGGAGGCAACCACCACCGGCACACCGTCGAGGGTGATGCGCGCGTGTTGGGTGTCGACGCGCTGACCGAGCACCGCGGTGGTGCCGTCGACGACCACCCGACCGGCCGCGATGAGTTCCTCCGACGCCCGGCGCGAACCGATGCCGGCCCGCGCGAGCACCTTCTGGAGGCGCTCGCCTTCCCGCGGTCGCTCAGCTGAGGTCGTCGAGCCCAGCTTGGAGTTCGGCCGCGATGGGCCCGACATCCGTACCGTCGCCCTCGTCGCCCGCGTCATCGAGATCCCCGCCGTCGACGTCACCGTCGACGTCACCGTCGACGTCACCGTCGACATCACCGTCGACATCTTCGTCGCGATCGTCGGACATGGTCCGGCGTTCGATGCGAAGGAACAGACCGCGCTCGAGCGTCTCGACGATGTTCGAGTCGGGGATGAAGTCGGCGAGGGACGGCAGATCGTGAAGCGAGTCGAGTCCGAGGCGCTCGAGGAAGATGCTCGTGGTCGCGAACAACGCCGGGTTGCCCGGCACATGTTCGTGGCCGACTTCCTCGACGTAGCCCCGAGCGACGAGTGTGCGCAGCGTCGCGTCGACGTTCACGCCGCGAATCGCCGACACCTGCGCGCGGGAGATCGGCTGTTTGTAGGCAACGATGGCAAGCGTTTCGAGCGCCGGGCCCGACAGGCGTGCGTGTTGCCCGTCGAGCACGAACCGTTCGACGTACGCCGCCGCGTCGGGATGGGTTTGGAAGCGATAGCCGCCTGCCACCCGCACCAGCGTGAAGCCGCGTCCCTCGGACTCGTACTCCGCGGCGAGTTCGTCGCATATCTCCTCGACGCGCGCGGTGGGGACTTCGACGAGCTGGGCGAGCACCGCCGGATCGACCGGTTCGGTCGCGGCCAGCACTACGGCTTCGATGGCGCGGCGCGCTTCGAGATCGATTTGCGGCTGCGTGTCGAAGTCGGTCACGCCCGCACCTTCTCGACGATCTCTCGCGGTTCGTCTTCCCAATCCTCGATCGAGTCGAGGTCGAGGGCGGCCCGCTCACCGGCCGCGAGCGGGCGGACGAGGAGTTCTCCGAAGTTCGTGGCCTGGTCGAGATCGACGATGCCCTGCTTGAACAGTTCGAGGACGGCGAGGAACCGAACGATCACCTCGAGTCGTTCCTCGACGTTGGCGACGAGGTCGCGGAAGCGAATCGAGCCCCGCTCGGGAAGGAGTGCGAGCACGGTCTCGATCGCGTCCCGCACGCTCGCCCGGACGGGGGCGATGTGGTCGGTGCGCACCTCGACCGTGGGCTTGGGCAGCAGCGCGCGGCAAGCCGCCGCGACGAACGTGCCGAGCGGCGTTGCCTCGAGCGGGTCCGGGGCGAGGCTGCGGAACGGTTCCTCGGGGCCGGCGACCCGGGCGTAGCTGCGCCCTGCCGCCTGCATCCGCCCGTGGAGCGACTGCGCCGCGTCCTGGAACGTCTTGCATTCGAGCAGCCGGGCGAGCAGGAGATCGCGCTCTTCGAAGCGGGCCAACTCCTCGTCGAGGTCGACGTCGTCGGCGCCGGGAAGCAGGCGCCGAGCCTTCAACTCGACGAGGGTGGCCGCTATGAGGAGGAACTCGGTGGCCGTTTCGAGGTCGATCGTGCCGATGCGGTCGACCTCGGCAAGGTATTTGTCGACGATCGTCGACAGCGAGATCTCCCACAGGTCGACCTCCTCCCGCAGAATCAAGTGCAGGAGCAGGTCGAACGGGCCTTCGAAGACCGGCGTCTGGACCTCGTACGGCATGACCCAGCCAGGGTAGCGGACGCGAATCACAAGTTTGTGTTCCTCGCTTCCGAGACGCTTCTGAGAAAATGCCCGAATGGCACGCGTATTTTCGGGCATCCAACCGTCGGGCGACGTCCACTTGGGCAACTACCTGGGGGCCATCCGGCGCTGGGTCGAGGAGCAGCCACCGGCCGGATCGGAAGCAGCCCTGCGGCGCGACGCGATCCATTGCGTCGTCGACCTGCATGCGATGACGGTGCCGTACGTGCCGGCCGAAATGGCGTCCCGCACGCTCGCCCTGGCAACCCTGCTGATGGCGGCCGGCCTCGAACCCGATCGCTCGTTGCTCTTCGTGCAGAGCCACGTGCGCGCCCACGCGGAACTCACGTGGATCCTCAACAGTGTCGCGACGTTCGGCGAGTTGAACCGCATGACGCAGTTCAAGGAGAAGTCGGGCGGGCAAGAGTCGGTGAGCGCAGGCCTGTTCGACTACCCGGTGCTCATGGCCGCCGACATCCTCCTCTACGACACCGACGAAGTGCCGGTGGGCGACGACCAGCGCCAGCACATCGAACTCGCGCGCGACATCGCGATCCGTTTCAACCATCGCTTCGGCAAAACGTTCGTGGTCCCCAAGGGAACGTACGCCGAAGTCGCGGCGCGCGTGATGGACCTCCAGAACCCGACCCGCAAGATGTCGAAGTCGGAAGAGTCGCCGCAAGGAACGATCCTCGTGCTCGACCCACCGAAGCTCATCGAGAAGAAGATCAAGAGCGCCGTCACCGACTCGGGAACGGACGTGCGCTACGACCCGGCGGAGAAGCCCGGCGTGTCGAATTTGCTCGAGATCTACGCGGCCACGAGCGGCACGCCGATTTCGAAAGCCGAGATCGAGTTCGAAGGCGCGGGCTACGGGAAGTTCAAGCAGGCGGTCGCGGACGCCGTGATCGAATGCGTGCGCCCGGTGCAGGAACGGTACGCGGCGCTCGAAGCCGATCCCGGTGAGGTCGACCGCCGCTTGTTACGAGGCGCCGAAGAGGCGGACGCGAAAGCCGAAGAAGTAATGGCGCGCGCCACCCGCGCCGCCGGCCTGCTCCCCCGACCGCGCTAACTCCGTTCGCCGGGTTGTCGCACTTATGCGCCCGTACGGGGGCAGAAGTCCCACAACCTGGCGTCGGAATTGCTCGCATGCCCGAGGTGGCACCCACGCGCCAGGTTCGGGCGCTAACTCGCGGGCCGCACGGTCCAGGGCGCGAGGTTGGCAAGGTTCGCCGGGCACGGGCGCGTCCCGAAGACGTCGCCGACGGTCTTGCCCGACACGAGTAACCGGCTGAGCGCCCCCGACCCGGTCATGCTCTGCAACACGACGGCATTCGCCGAGCACCACGACACCTCGACGCCGACGCCGAAGTCGGTGTTGGCACCCGAGTGCAACTGCTGGTCGCTCAGGTTCGGGTACGACCCGGTGCCCGTGTACTCGGAGTTGAAGAAGTTCTCGGCCCGCTTCAGGCTCGGGTCGGTCGACGCTTTCTCCACCAGGCCTCTCGCGTCCTTGATCACTCCGCTCAGCTGATGGTTCGCGACGCTGTTCTGGTCGATCTGCGCCCAGGCGAACCAACCGATGGCGACAACCGCGAGCAGGGTGCCGATCGGGCGAGCGAAATTCGTGCGCTTCCGCCGCCGCGGCCGCGGCCGGTCGTTACCGAGCCCGGCGCGGTTCGTGAGATCGGACGACGTGCCCCCGCCCGTGCCAGTGCCCATGCCGGTTCCCGTCGGTGGTGCACCCAATCGGACGAAGTATCGGTCGGCCGCCATCGGCACGAAGTATCGGCACTTGAGTCTTTTGACCTAAGTCACTTTTGTAACGCGCTCGCCGTCGGCGCGTGCCAACACCGCCGCAACCGCGTACGGGATCGACAACGTGTTCCAGCGTTCGGGGCGATGATGGTGCTCGGCCCACTCGATCGCGAGCCGACGCGCGTCCGCCATTTGCAACATTCCGGCGCCGACGTCGGCGTGGCGCAGGTAGAGCCCGTAACGACGCCGCACTCCCCCCTGCTGCTGCCACGCACGCGCCATGCCGTGGCCCGCGGCGGCACCAGCCACCGTGGCGAGCGCGCGGCCGACGGCACCCAGGCGCGCCTCGCTCTTGCCGACGTCGTGCAACAGCGCGGCGGCCAGCACATCGTCGGTCGCGGGATCAGTGGCGATCAGTTCGGCCGCGACCCGTCGGGCGACCGCGATCGACTCGCGCCTATCGGCCCGCGGCATGCGCCGCCACACGGACGCCTCGCCCGGTTGCAGCAGCGTTTCCGCCCACGCGATCCGCTTCGCCGACGGGCCGAACGGCCACAGCGAACCGACAAATCGCACGGTCAGGTGCGCGCCGCGCGACATCACGACGAGCTCGAGTGAGAAGTCAGCGACGTTTCGACGCGCACTCGATGCACGTCCGGGCGGCGGGCGCCGCTTCGAGGCGGGCCTCACTGATGGGACCGCCGCACTCTTCACACTGGCCGTAGGTACCGGCGTCGAATTTCGACAGCGCAGCGTCGATGTCGGACAGCGTGTCTCGCAGGCTGCCCGCGAGCGCCTCGACCTCGCCTCGTTCCGCCGTGACCTGGCCGGTATCCGCGAAGCCTTCGTCGTAGCTGTCGCGCCCGACTCCAAGTTCGGCGAGCTGCACCCAGACCCGCTCCCGCTCGGCGCTGAGCTGATCGCGGCGCTCCGAAATACTCCCTGCCATGGTGGAAGCGTACCGCGATATCCCGGCACTTCGGGCGGCCGAAATGCCCCGGAGAGTGCGTCGCGCCTGGTCAGGAACGTCGCGCGTCGCGACGAGCCCTCGGGTGTGCCGCCTCGTATACGGCCCGCAGACGCTCCGGCGACACTCGCGTGTACACCTGCGTAGTCGACAGGCTCGCGTGTCCGAGCAGTTCCTGCACCACCCGGATATCGGCGCCGTGGTCGATCATGTGCGTGGCGCACGAATGGCGGAGCACGTGGGGTGAGATCCGGTCGGCGAGGCCGACACGCGACGCGGTGTGATTCACGATCTTCCAGCAGGCTTGGCGCGAGATCCGCCCGCCCCGCGCGTTCAGGAATACGGCCGCACCGTCGGCGGTGCGGCGCGGCACGTTGCGGCCGCGCCCGGCGCTCGTGCGCAACGACGGACGGCCCGTCGTGAGGTATTCGTCGAGCGCGGCACGTGCCGAACGACCGACCGGAACGATGCGTTCGCGGTTGCCCTTGCCGAGCACGCGCAGCACCGCGTCCTCGAGCATGAGGTCGCCGCGGTCGAGCCCGACCAACTCGCTGATGCGGATGCCCGTGGCGTACAGCAGTTCGAGCATCGCCCGATCGCGCAACGCGGTGGGTGTGTCGCCGAGCACTGCGCCGAGCAGCGCTTCCACTTCGCCTTCATCGAGGGCCTTCGGCAATCCTTGTGGCACGCGTGGTGCGCCGACGTCTTCGCTCGGATCCGCGGGCAACAACCCTTCAGCCGCGCAGAAGCGATGGAACGAGCGCACCGCCACCAACGCGCGCGCGACCGACGACGGCGCGAGCAGGGTTGCACCGTCGTCGTCGGTGAGTGACTGCAGGTACGCGACGTACGACGCGACCGTGCCCTCACCGATCGCGCCGGGATCAAGCGCGCCTCGAGCGGCCAAGAACTGGCGGTAGCGACGGAGATCGCGACGGTACGCCGCGAGCGAGTTTTGCGCGAGACCGCGTTCGACCGTGAGCCAAACGTCGTGCTCTGCGAGAAGTTGGTCGAGCGCGCTCGACCCGCCGGAAACCGGCGCCGCCGCGTTCATGGCGCCGCGTCGACGCCGGGAAGTGCTCCCGCGAGGAACTGGCGGGCGAGCAGCAGACCGATGATCGATTTCGCGTCGACAAGCGTGCCCGTCGAGATCAGGGTTTCCACATCGGCGAGCGCGACGCGCTCGGTGGTCATGTCGCGCTCTTCCGGACTCGTTGGTGACGGTTGGTCGACCCGTTCGAGGTCGAGGGCAACGAACAGATGGCTGTGCTCGTCGCAGAACCCCGGTGTATTGAAGAACTCGGCGAGCTGCACCATGCGCCCGGCGCGCATGCCGAGCTCCTCTTCGAGCTCGCGCGCCGCGGTCGTTGCCGGCTCCTCGCCCTCGACGTCGCGCTTCCCCGCCGGCACTTCGAGCAGATGCGAGCCAATTGCGACCCGGTACTGGCGCACGAGCACCACGGTCGCCTGATCGGCTTCCACGGGCACGATCACTACTGCGCCGGGATGACGCACCACCGTGCGGCGCATCGGCTCACCGTCGGGCGACTCGAGCTCGACCTCGTCGATCGCGAGGAAACCGACCTGCGCCGCCCGCGTCGTGCGCACCACGCGGAACGTGCCCACTGCCGTGAACCGGGGTCAGCCAACGCCGACCGGGCGCGGGGGCGCCTCGATCGGCAGGCGCGGCGACCGGCCGTCGGCCCGTTGCCGCGCCGCGTCGACAAACGCCGCGAACAGCGGGTGCGGGCGGTTCGGGCGGCTCTTGAACTCGGGGTGAGCCTGCGTCGCGACGAAGAACGGGTGGTCGACCAACTCGATGAACTCCACCAGCCGATCGTCGGGTGACGTACCCGAACAACGCATACCGTGCTCTTCGAGCACCTGCCGGTAGCGGTTGTTGAGCTCGAAGCGGTGACGGTGGCGCTCGTACACCACTTCCTCGCCGTAGATCTCGCGCACCTTCGAGCCGGCATGCAGTCGCGCCGGGTACGCGCCCAGGCGCATCGTGCCACCGAGCTCCACGACGTCGCGCTGCTCATCCATCAGGTCGATCACCGGGTGCGGACTGTGCAAGTCGAACTCACTGGAGTTGGCGCCGGCAAGGCCACACACGTTGCGTCCGAACTCGATCACCGCGCAGTGCAGGCCGAGGCACAACCCGAGGAAAGGAACGCCGTGCTCGCGCGCGTAGCCCGCGGCCGCGATCTTCCCCTCGATGCCGCGCACGCCGAACCCACCTGGCACCACGATGCCGTCGAGGCCGGCGAGGCGCCCTTCGGCGAGGAGCCCTTCGGTGTCGTCGGCGGCGATCCAGTCGATCATGACCCGTGCACCGCAGGCGTAGCCACCGTGCTTCAACGCCTCGACCACCGACAGGTACGCGTCGGGGAGGTTCACGTATTTTCCGACCAGCCCGATGTGCACGTCGTCTTCGGCGGCGCGCACGCTCGCGACGAGCGCCCGCCACTCCGTGAGGTCTGGTTCGTGCTCGGTGAGGTGCATCACGCGGCACAGGTAGTCGTCGAGACCCTCTTCGTGCAGGACGAGCGGGATCTCGTAGAGCACATCGGCGTCGATCGCGGAGACGATGCCCTCTTCGGGCACGTCGGAGAGGAGCGCGATCTTCTCCTTCAACCGCTTCGGGATCGGCCGGTCGCTGCGGCAGACGATCGCGTCGGGCTGAATACCGCGGCTGCGCAACTCGGTGACCGAGTGCTGCGTGGGCTTGGTCTTCTGCTCCGCGCTCGGCCCGATGAACGGCACCAGCGTGACGTGCACGTAGAACACGTTTTCGCGGCCGACGTCCTTGCGGAACTGCCGGATCGCTTCGAGGAAGGGCAGGATTTCGATGTCGCCGACCGTGCCGCCAATTTCGGTGATCACGATGTCGACGTCGTCGGTCGCGAGGGCGAGGATGCGGTCCTTGATCTCGTTGGTGATGTGCGGGATCACCTGCACGGTCTCACCGAGGTACGCACCGCGCCGTTCCTTCGCGAGCACTGATTGATAGATCGAGCCGGTCGTCGCGTTCGACTTCCGGGTGAGCGGCACATCGACGAAACGCTCGTAGTGCCCGAGGTCGAGGTCGGTCTCGCCCTTGTCGTCGGTGACGAACACCTCGCCGTGCTGGAACGGGTTCATCGTCCCGGGGTCGACGTTGATGTAGGGGTCAAGCTTTTGCAGGGTGACCCGCAGGCCGCGGCTCTTGAGGAGCCGTCCCAACGAGGATGCGGTGAGCCCTTTACCCAGGCTCGACGCCACCCCTCCGGTCACGAAGACGTGCTTCACCACTCGGTCGACCTCCGACGCTCGTCCGGGTGTGCCGCGCCCGCGCTACGACAGGGTGTAGGCCACCAAGGCTCAGAACACCGAGCAGGCGGCGTGGGGGGCACGACTGAAAGTACCACGCACTGACCTTCGCGCGGCGCATGCGGTGGATAGCGTGCGCCGGTGCTCGGAGGGACCGTCGCCCCGACCAAATCGGCCGGTCCGTCGCGCTCGACCGGCGCAGTTCGCGCCGACGCGTTGGCGCTCGCGGGGGTGGCGCTGGCGCTGCGTCTCCCTGCGTTCTTCGCCGCCCGTCACCTCTATCCCGACGACGGCGAGTACGGCATGTCGGTCGTGGCGATGCGCGCCGGAGGCCTTCCGTTCCGCGACGTGTTTTCGAGCCAGGGACCGTTGCATCTGCCGCTGTTGTACCTCGGCGACCTCGTCGGTCTACGCACGTTCGACGCGCCGCGTGTCACGCCGGTGCTGGCCGGGGTCGTCGCGACGGTTCTGACGTATTTCATTGCACGGCGCCTCACGTCGCGAGCAGGCGCGTAGGTCGCCGGGTTACTGGTTGCGACGAGTGGCTCGGTCCTTTGGGTAACCGGCCCGATCACCGCGGACGGCGCGACGCTCGCCTTCACGGCCGGCGCGTTCCTGGCCGCGCTGCGATACCGCGAGCGACCGAGCGTCGGGCGCGCGATCACGGTCGCGCTGCTGATCGCGGGTGGCGTGCTCGTGAAGCCGGCCATCGGCGTACTCGCCGGCGCCGCGTCAGTCGTGCTCGTCGCGCGCGAACGACGCCCACGCGACCTGATCGCCGGCGGCGCCGCAGCAGTCTGCGCCGCGCTGGTGGTGTCGGCACCGTTCGGGCTGGACCGAGTGTGGAAGCAGACCGTCGACTACCAAGCGTCGTCGCAACGCGAAGCATCGATCCACGCAAACGTGGCGAAGATCGCGACGGCGCTTTGGGACCGCGACGTGTTGTTGCTCGCGCTGGCCGCGGTAGCCATCGTCGCCGCCCTTTCTTCTCGCGCATTGTCTTCTCGCGCATCGTCTTCCCGCGCATCGAGCAGCGACCACGACGCAACGGCGGTATTCCTGCTGTGGTTATGGGTCGGCGTGGTGCTCGCGTTCCTCGTCGTGGAACCGGCGTTGTGGCGCAATCACATTTCGAGCCTCGTCGTACCCCTCGCGCTCCTGGTCGCGCTGTATCTCCCCTTGCGGCGCTGGATCGTGCTCGTGCTGCTCGTGATCGTCCCGCTCCACGTGTACTCCCTGCGCACGATCCTTCACCCCGGGCCCTACGACCGCACCACACTCGCTGCGCACAACGCGCTCGAAGCTCTCCCGTCCGGCGCGTGGGCGTTGAGCGACGAGGTGGGGCTCGTATGGCGCTCGCACCGCCGAACCACCGACTACTTCGTCGACACGTCGATCAAACGCCAGCAGCAGGGCCAGATCACCGCGGCGTCGATCGCCGCGGCCGCATCCGACCCGCGCGTCTGCGGTGTACTCGTGTGGTCGGCGGCCTACTGGGGGAGCTTCAAGAACCTCGGCACGTTGTTGGCCGCGGCCGGCTACGAACCGAAGCAACATTTCCCCGGCCAGCGCGGCGTCCGCGTGCTGTACGTGAAAACGCCCTGCCCGGCGCCACAGCTCCGCCTGGTGGGCTAGCTCGGCGCGCTACGGCCCAGGCGGTCGAACGCCCGCAACGGCGCGACGCGTTCGATCACCGCGCTGAAGGACACGAACTCTGACGCCAGATTCAGCGCGGCGAGGACCGCGAGCGTGATGAGGCGCACGGTCTCCCCACAGCCGAGCACAATGGCCAAACCGAGCGCGCCACCGAGCACGTTGGCGCCGGTGTCGCCAAGCATGACGTGCTCGCGCAGATCCTCGCCGAGGAGTCCGAACGCCGCACCCATCACCGGCGCGAGCGCGACGCCCACCGGGCCGCCACCCAACACCAACGCGAGGGGGACGTAACCCACGAACGCGGTTTTGATCACGCGTCCCGGCGCGCGGTCGAGCAGGTTCGCGAGGTTCGCGCTCAACGCGATCAGCACCGCGTCGATGACGAGCCGCCGGCCGGTCGCGAAACCGGGGCTCGCGACGAGCACGATCGCCAGCGCGCCGCCGCCCGCGAGTTTCACGAAACCGGTGGTGACGCGGCCGTGGAACACCGCGGCGATGTGCCCACGAAAACCGCGTGTATCGGTTCCACCCAGGACATCATCGACGAATCCGAGGAAGCCGAAGCCCACCACCGCGAACAGCACCAGGCTGCGGGCGACACCAAGGCCCTCGTGGTTACCGATCCCGATCGCGCCGGCAACGGCACGGCCCGCTTCCACGAACAAGACTGCAACCACGATCAAGATCCCGGCGGCGGTGGGCAGAAGCACGCCTCGGTAGTTCTCGCGTTCGAGCAACGCCGAGGCGAGCAGGTCTCGGGTCGTGATCCGCAACAGGCGCAACGAGAGGAACCCGACGACGAAGGCGAGCAACCACACGTCGAGCCCGGTGAACGACACGATTCCCTATGCCGGCTCGGGGGTCCGTATGAGCAGGAACACCATCGCGGGCATCAAGACACACAGCATCACAGCCGGCACCGCGATGCCCGAGTCATTCAATGCGTAGCCGAGAACGGCCGCCGCCGCGATCCCGATCAAACACGGTGCGAGTGCCGGTAGCCGCGACCGCAAGGCGACGAACCGCTCCGGCGCGCGCCACGACACATACAGCGCGAGAAGCACGATCGGCATGATGGTGAAGCGCCACACCGAGTGTGAGAGCGTGACGAGGTTGGCGTTGAGCTTCCGGTTGACGACGGTGAAGAAGCCGCCAGAACCTTGGTTTCCGATGCGTTCGAACAACCGACCAAGGTGCGTGCGGTGCGACGGGTCGCGCGTGAGGTCGAACAGCCCCAGCACGACGACGGCGCCGATCGTGCCGAGGCCCCACCACAGGACGGTGCGGAGTCGCACGCGCCACCCGGCCAGCAACGTGAATGCGAGCCCGAACGCGGGGAAGCCCGCGAGCACCCCGCCGACATCGGCGCCCCACATCGGCGCGCCATCGATCAGCGCGACGACCACGAACAACACCGCCACCGCCGCCAGACCGAGGCGCGGACGCAGAGGGGCGAGGAAGACCGCGAGCAACAGCGTGGCGATCATCAGTTGCGAGAAGGTCACGTTGTTCACGCCCGAAAAGCGGCCCGCTACAACTGGCGAATCGCCGAACACGGTGCTCAGCTGCAAGCGGGAGTCGAGCGCGACCACGCTGATCGCGATCGTCGCGACCATGAACGACAACACGAGCACGAGCGGCAGATGCCCGCGCCGCCGGATGAGTGACAGTACGCCACCGATCGCGAACCCCAGCCCGAACGTGAACAAGTAGTAGGACGCGGTCGGCCAGTCGCGAAATGGCAGCATGGCGGCCCAATACGTGAGGGGCGGGATGGCGATCAATCCCAGCGCAATCGGTTCGAGCACTCGCCACGAACGCCCGAACCTCAAACAGATCGCGGCAACGCAACCGAACAGCAGCACGATGACGATGAACGTCGCGTAGAACGGCGTGATGACGCCGTCGCGGAAGCCGGCGTTCGCATCCGCGGTGACGAGGAAGTGGATGCGTTGCTGGGCGTCGCCACCGCCGCGGGCAACACTCACCGGACGGCCTTCGATGTTCTGATCGACCATCGGTGCGCGCACCAGCGCAGCGATCGTGGGCGCGACGTCGACAATCGACACGAAGCCGGCTTGGCGAGTGACACCGCTATCGAGCAGCCCGGCGCGCAAACCCGGTGCGCGCACCGCGAACATCGTGAGATGCGGCGCACCCATCTGCGGTGCCGATGGAGCCACGAGCACGACTGCGTCACGAGCAGGGTCGACGTGGCGGAGCAGGCGACCCACGAGCTGGTCGGTGCGCACCAACGCCGCTCGCCACATCTCCCGGAGTCGGGCACCCGGCACGTCGGATGCGTACGACTCGGTGCGGGGCAGATCCGAACCTTCGACGAGCACCACGCTGCGACGCTGCCAACACCGCACCATCGCCTGCTCCACCGCGTTGGGATCGAGCGCCACGCCGAACGCGGACTGCGCGTCGGGGGTGAGCAGCTCGCTGCCGACTGCGCCGCACGGCACCTGGCCGTCGGAACCCATCAACGCCAGCAACGCTTCCCGGTGGAACGTCGAGAGATCAGGGAGTGGCGGGACGACGTCGGCGTTCGCCACCACTCCGCGCTGCACGCCTTCCTTCGCGAGCGCGTCGCCGAGCGCGGCGACCGTCGCCTGGTACTGCGAATGACGGTTGGCGCTCTTGATCGCAGTGATGCGCAGGTTCGCGGCTACGCCGCGCAACGGGTGGCCGTGCTGACGTTGGTACACAGCGGCCGCGTTGTCGGCTTCGAGCCGTTCCTTCGGCTCGAACGCTTGACCGGCCTGGTCGCGCGGCGCAACGGCCCGGGTGCCCGCGCCGACCGTCGTGTACCCGTCGCCGACCGGCGTCTTCAACCGGGCGACCCTCACCGCGAGGTTGGCCACCGCGCTGCCGTCGATCACCGAACGCAGGTTGGGCACGTTGTTTTCGGTGATGTCTTGCCACGTCACCCCGGGCAGCGAGATCACGAGCACGCGAGGCGTCACGGGCAGCGCATCGGAGGATGCGGCGGCCCCCGCGGCACTCGCGGACCCAAACCCGCAGATCATCACGACGACGGCGAACGTGGCCGCCGCGAAACACGCGCGCTTCACGGGAGCGGGATCTCCTCGCGCCGGCCGGAGATCCGCAACGGGTTCCCGAGCACTCGCATTGCACCGACGTAGAGCGCACCGCCGGCGACCGTCACGAGCGACAACTCCGCGAGCTGCGTCGCACGGCCCGTCGGGACGATCCAGCGGGTCACGAGCCACGCACCCGTCGCAACGACCGCGGAGATTCCGGTCGTACGCAGCAGGCCGGTAGGAACGATGGCGACACCGATACGCCGCGACAGTCCGATCCCGAGCACAACCGCGCCGAACGCGTACGCGACGGAATGGCCGATGCCAAGCACTGCCACCCGCGCCGAGCCGTGTGCGAACGGCGCCGTCGCGAACATCGTCCCAACGCCGATGACTGCGGCAGCAATCGCAACCATCGCCGGCGTACGGCTGTCGCCGAGCGCGTAGTACGAGCGGGCGAGCAACAAGAACGCGCCGTAGCCGTAGAGGCCCAGCGCGAGTGACGCGAGCCCAGCCGCGAGAAGAGACACCGCGCTGCCATGGATGGCGCCGAACGCCACCACTCGCATCACCGGGTACGCGAGCGCCACCATCGCCGCGGACACCGGGACCACGAAGCCCGCGATCGAATCGAGCGCCCACCGCACCGAGCGAGCAAACGCGTCGAGGTCGCCGCGCCCGGCCTCGTTGGCGAGCTCCGGAAGGATCGCCGTGTGCACCGGCTGTGCGAGTGTGGCGTAGGGCGCGAGGAAGAACACGAACGCGGTCTGGTACGCGACCACACCGCCCTCCACGCCGTTCCCGAGCACAAGTGCCGCGCCGAGCAATGCGCCCGCGATTGCATGCAGTAGCACTCCCCAACCCGACATTCGCAACAGGCGGTTCACCGCGGGATCGCCGCGTGCGATGCGCGGCCGCAACCGGAACCCGCTGCTGCGCGCCGCGAGCACCAGCAGCCCGACGAACGCGACGACGCCCCCGGTGCCTGCGAGCGCGAGGAGCAACTTCTCACCGAGCGACAGGTGCAAGCCCGGGCTCGCGCCCGCAACGGTGCGGAACACCAGCAACGCGCCGACCATCACGACGGTATTGCCGATAGGCGCCGCGGCGGTAATCGCGAATCGTCGACGCGCGTACAGCAGCGCGGTCGCGACGGCTCCAAACGCATACAGGAGCACCTGCGGGACGAAGAACCACAGGAGGAACGTCGAGAGCGCGCGTTGGTGAGCGGCGACCGACGAGTTGGGCGCGCCGCTCGATAGCGCGCGCGCGACGAGCGGCGCGGTGGCGTACCCGAGAACCACGACCGCGCCGAGGACCAACAGCGCGATGCCGAGCAAGCCGTTCGCGAGGCGCTCCGCTTCGTCGGCGCGGCCGGCATCGAGCAACTCCACGAACGTCGGGACGAGCACCGCGGAGAGCGCGCCGGCCGCGAGCAGTTCGAACAGGACGTTCGATACGGAGTTGGAGGCTTGGAACGTGTTGCCGAGGTATGTGGCGCCGAGCACCGCCGCGATCACGAGCACGCGCAGGAAACCGAACGACCGGGAAACGGCGGTGACCACGCCCATACCGACCGCCGCGCGCGCAGGAGAATGTTCGGTCATAGCGCGGGCATCTTGGGGACGAGAAGTGACGCGCCTTTGCCGTAGCCGTAATCGCCGACGATGCCTTGAGCGGTCTGTTCGAGCGCCAACGCTGCGCACACTTGTCCGAGCGGGAGGTCGAGATCGTCGATGGTCGAAACCTTGCCCTTCAACGAGTCGTCGCCGCGGATCGCACCCACCGCGACGCCGCGCTGCACGTCTCGACTGTCGCTCGATATTTCCGCCGCGACGGTCCGTACCCCACCGTTGGTGAGGCTCGTCACCAGCGCGTCATACGTCACGCCGTCGGTGATGTCGCTGCCGACGCCGTCGATCGCGAGCGCTCGGGCGCGGTGCAAGGGAAACGAAGCGAACGCATCCGCCCGCAAGCCGTCGACTTTGATGAACTTCGCGTCGACGAGTCGGGTCAGGATGTCCTGCGCGCTCGCGTTGGTCACTGCGGTGCCCGTGGTCGTGGTCGTGGTCGTCGCGCCGCCGACAATCGGGAACGGCCGGCTGAAACGCTGAGCCAGCAACTGCAGCGCCTGCGCGCGCAGCGTCGCCGGATCGGCCGACGGGCTGCCGAGGAGCGACGCCAACGTTTCGACCGCGGCGGGATCGGCGAGCGCGAAGCGTGCCTGGAGCCACACCGTCATCGGTGCGTTGGCTCCGGCCAACCGAAGCATCGCGAGCGTGTCGTTCACCCTTCCGCGATCCACTCCTTCAATCGCAACGACCGCGACGTCTACGCCGGTGAGCCGGCCCGCGACCGCGTAGGGCGCAACACCGGTGATGTAGTGGTTCAGCCGGTCAACTTGCGAGTGCAACGTCACGTTCTCGGCTCGGCGTTGGTCCGCCCGGTTGCGCACGTTGTCGATGGTGTTGTGCAGCGTGTCGACGATCGCGGGTTCTCCGACCGCCGATCCGAACAGGATGCCCAGTGCCAGTGCCAGGAAGACCGCGACGAGCGAGATGATGTGGAAGCGGAAGTTGATCATGGCAGCCGGGAGAGCCTAAACGGCGACGCCATCGATTCGGCGGCGCGCCCCGCAGGGCGAAAACTTAGAACCAGCCGTGAATGGCGTCACGCAAATTGTCGAACCAGAGCCGGAAGCCGTCGATGAACACGCTCCACGAGTTCGAACGGGTCGCGAGGATCACCATCGCGAGGAAGGCCGACCCGACGAGGAGCAGCACGTCACTGCGGCGGGAACGCCCCTCGTACAACCGACTCACGCCTTTCGCGTCGACGAGCACGGGGCCGAGACGCAGGCGGGTGAGAAACGTGGAGGCCATGCCTTTGCGGCCCTTGTCGAGAAACTCGACCATCGTCACGTGCGTGCCGACGGCGACGATGAGCGTGGCGCCCGCTTCGTAGGCGAGCAACATCGCGACATCTTCACTCATCCCCTCGGCGACGAACTCCTGGTACGGCAAGCCGAACGCGAGCAGGTTCTCGCGCCCCGGTGCGCGTCCGTCGGGATGCACGTGGTGTACGAGGTCCGCGCCGCAGTGCACGGCGCGGTCCGACGCGGAGTCGAAGTCGCCGATGATGATGTCCGGCTGGAGACCGACTTCGAGCAACGCGTCTGCGCCGCCGTCGACCGCGATGAGCACCGGCCGGTACTCCTTGATATATGGGCGCAACGCAGCGAGGTCGTGGCGATAGTCGTGTCCACGCACGACGATGAGCGCGTGTCGACCCCGGATCTCGGTCGACAATTCGGGGACGTCGAGCGCCTCGAACGTGAGCGGCGCCTCGCGCTCGACGTACTCGAGGGTGTTGCGGGCGAATTCGCGGAGTTCGTCGGCAATCCCGAGGCGGGCGACTTCCATACGGTCTGCGAGTTCTTCACACGACGGCATCTCGCCCTTTGCGATCACCTCACCGTCGAGGACGATCGCGCCGCCCACAATGTCGACCGTGTCGCCGTCGGATAGCAGGTCCATCACACTGCGGCCGACATCGTCGACGAGGGGGATCCCCGCCTCGACGAGTCGGAGCGGACCACTGTTGGGATAACGACCCGAGATCGATGGTGCCGCGTTCACGACCGCGGCGACACCCGCCGCGACGAGACTCTCGGCCGCGACGCGATCGATATCACGGTGGTTGATGATCGCGATCTCGCCCGGGCGAACACGACGCGCGAGATCCTTGGTGCGCCGGTCGACTCGCGCGATACCGCGCACGACTTCCTGCTCCGCGCGACGTGCCTTCACGCGGTCCTCACCGCGTCACGCGCGGTCGCGGCTCGGGTGAGCAGCTCTCGCGCGTGACGTCGGGCATGCGCGGAATCACCGACGCCGGCCAGCATCCGCGACAGCTCGGCAACCCGATCGGGCCCGTCGATCGTGCCCGCGCTCGCGACAGTGCGCCCGTCGAGTTCCTGCTTGGCGACGACGATGTGCGCGTCCGCAAAGGCCGCGACCTGGGCAAGGTGCGTGACGCACAACACCTGGTGCTTCCCTCCCAACGACGCCATCGAACGCCCTACGGCTACCCCTGCCTCGCCGCCGATGCCCGCGTCGACCTCATCGAACACGAGCGTCGGCGGGGCCTCGGAGAGCACGACCCGTAGCGCAAGCATCGCGCGACTGAGCTCGCCACCGGAGGCGGCCCGCGCGAGTGGCCGGGCAGCCTCGCCCGGATTGGGGGCCAGCAAGAAGCTCACGTCGTCGGCGCCGTCGTCGGTGAGTGGAGCGGCCTCGATCATCACGGTGAAGGTCGCGTTCGGCATCGCCAGCTCGCGGAGCCGCTCAGTGACTGCTTCGGCGAGCGGCTTGGCGCTTGCTCGGCGCGCCCGGGTGAGCGCGGTCGCGGCGGTCGTTGCGTCCGACTCCGCGACCGATTTCTTCGCTTCGAGTGCCGCGGCGCGCTCTTCGTGGCTCTCGATCTCGGCCAGACGCGCGTGCGACTCCGCGCCGTACTCGCGCACCTCTGCGATCGTCGCCCCGTACTTTCGGCACAAGTCGCGCACGAGTTGGCGACGCTCCCGTACTGCGGCAAGGCGTTCCGGGTCGGCGATCAATGTTTCGCTTACGACGCGTACGTCGTGCGCGAGCTCGGCTGCTTCGGCTTGCAGCGCGTGCGCGCGCGTCGCGAGCTCGGCGAACGGTTCGGCGCCGAGCGATGCGACAACGTGTCCCAGCGCCTCTTCCACGGGACCGTTGAGTTCGCGTTGCGCGTCCGCGAGTGATTCTCCGTACGCGTCGGCGTCGGCGAGGAGTCGCTCTTCGCGTTCGAGGCGCGCCTCTTCGTCGAGGTCGGCGAGCGCGGCCGCGTCGATCTCGGCGAGCTGGTAGCGCAACAGGTCCGCTTCGCGCGCACGAGCACGTTCGTCGCCACCGAGCGCCACCAGATCTTCGTCGATGCGTCGCACCTCCGCGCGCGCCGCGCGCAGCTGGTCCAGCGCGTTGCGGGCGGGTGCACCTGTGTACGTGTCGAGCAGCGCGCGCTGTTCCGGCGCGTGGATCAATGACTGGTGGGCGTGCTGCCCGTGCAGGTCCGCGACCACGCGGCCGTGGTCCGCGAGTTCCGCCGCGGTGGCGAGCCGCCCGTTCACGTAGCCGCGGCTTCGCCCGTCGCGCGGCACGACGCGCGTGAGCACCACTTCGTCGTCACCGGAGAGGAATCGCCCCTCGACGCGCGCCTCGGTCGCGCCGTCGCGCACGAGCGCGGGGTCGGCGCGGCCGCCGAGCAACAGCACGAGCGCGTCGACGAGCAACGTCTTTCCCGCGCCGGTTTCGCCGGTGATCGCGGTCATGCCCGGACCGAGGGTGATGAGTACTTCCGACACGATGCCGAGATTCTCGACGCGCAGCTCGCTCAGCAAGATCTCACCTCGGCCGCCTCACCGGTCGGGGAGCGCGAATTTGGCCTTCAGGATCTGGTGGAAGTCGCGCGGTGCGAAGGTGATGACGTGCGCCGGCCGCGCCGCGGCTCGGCTCGTGACCCGATTGCCCGCGACCAACTCCCCCACTTCCCGACCGTCGACCGTGAGCGCGACGATGCTGCCGTCGCTGACGACGAATTCCAGCTCCTCTTCGGGGCCGAGCAGCAGCGTGCGGTCGAACAGCATGTGTGGTGACACGGGAGTCAGAAGCACACAATGCAGGGCGGGTGAGACAATCGGCCCGCGGGCCGAGAACGAATAGGCCGTGGAGCCGGTGGGTGTCGCCACGATCACGCCGTCGGCTGCGTACGTGGTGAACGGGCTGCCGTTGATCGACACCTCGAGGCGAACGAGGTGGCCGGCCCGAACCTTCTCGAGCACGGTCTCGTTCAGCGCGAACCAAGTGCCCCCGGCGGGACCGGCCGAGTGCACATGCACTTCGAGCACGGACCGGTCCGACACCGCATAGTCGCCGGCAACGATGTGCGGGAGTGCCATCGCAAGGTCGTCGGGTTCGAGCGCGGTCAAGTAGCCGAGCTGGCCGACGTTCACGCCGAGCAGCGCGACCGGTTCGGGGTACACGAGCTGGAACGTGTGCAACATCGTGCCGTCGCCACCGAGCGAGATCACAACATCGAGGCCATCGGTGAAGGCGCTGACGTCGCACGCGTATTCCTCGAGCCCGGCGGCGTACGCCTCGGCTTCCGGCAGGCGCACCTCCACTTCGTGGGCGCGCAGCCACGCCGCCGCTTCACGCGCGAGCGCGAGCGCGACCGGCCGTTCGCGGTGCGGCACCAACCCGACGCGCTTCACGTCCCTACCGATTCGTGCGCGCCGGCAACGACATCGTCGATGCGGTCGGGGGTGACTTCGATTGCACCGCGCCGCGCGTGAACGAGGAACTCGACGTTGCCGTCGGCACCGCGCAAAGGTGACGCGATGAGCGCGCGCGCTCCGAGTCCCTGCGCGCCAAGGGCGTCGATCACTTCGCGCAACACCGCGCGGTGCACTTCCGCGTCGCGTACCACCCCACGTTTTCCTACCCGCGCCCGGCCCGCCTCGAACTGCGGCTTCACGAGTAACACGAATGCAGCATCCGGATCGGTGGCGCTGAGCAGCGCGGGCGCGATCGTCCGTAGCGAGATGAAGGACACGTCGACGACGCAGACCTCCGGACGCGCATCGAGCGGTTCGAATGGTTCGGCCGCGAAGTTGCGTACGTCGGTGCGTTCGCGCACGGTGACGCGCGCGTCGTTGCGCAGCGACCACGCGAGTTGGGCGCGGCCGACGTCGAGCGCGATCACGTGCTTCGCGCCTCGTTGGAGCAGGCAATCGGTGAAGCCACCGGTTGACGCCCCCACATCGAGCGCGACCCGATCGCGCACGTCGATGTCGAATGCATCGAGCGCGGCGGCCAACTTGTACCCACCGCGCGACACGTACTGGTCAGGGAGCGCAACCACGGTGATCGGTTCCGACGCGTCGACCTGGCGGGCCGGGCTGGCCGCAGGCGCGCCACCCACCCGAACCCGGCCTTCCGTTACCGCCTCGACCGCGCGGGTTCGGCTCGCGACCAACCCTCGCCGCACCAGCTCGGTGTCGAGTCGTCGCCGCACGGCCGCTCGGTGAGTCGCTTCAGCCCGCTCGGCCCGAGTGGGCGCCGTCGCCCGAACCGGTCGTTGCTTTCGTTACCTTGGTCGCGGCCTTCTTGGCGGGCGCTTTCTTGGCCGGCGCCTTCTTGGCCGGCGCGGTCTTGGTCGTTCCCGCCACCTTCCGTTCCAGGCGCGCGAGATCTTCCTTGGTAGCCAGGCCGAGCGACCCCAGTTGGCGTTGCACCTCGTTGCGGACGACGCGCGTCAGGTCTTCGGTGCGGCGCCGGCTCATCTCGACCAGCTCATCGACCGTGCTCGACACCTGATCGCGAGCGATGTGACCCTGGGACACGAGGTCCTTCGCGATCCGCTTCGCTTGGGAGCGCTGCATCTCGGTGAATTGCACGCCCGCATCGAGCAGCTGTTTCCAGTCGGGGCCCTTCGCCATTTCCGTTCCTCCGGTTCGGCTTAGCCGATCAGCCTAGGGCCGAGATCGGGTCGGCGGCTGAATCCTTCCGCCTGATGGGTAGGGTGCCCGCGTGGTCCTGCCGCTCCGGGACGACAATCCCACGTCCCGTACCGCGGTCGTGACCATCGCGCTCATCGCGATCAACATCTTCGTGTACTTCGTCGTGCAGCCCCACAACGGCACCGACGCGGCGCAGAGCTATCTCTATGCGCACGCGGCGATCCCGTGCGAACTGTCGACGCGCCAGCCCGTGACCGCGGCCGACGTCGCCACCGGCCGGTGCGACATAAACCAGAGCGTGATCGTCAACACGCCGACGGGTCCCCAACAAGTCCCGGGCACCCCGCTGTTTCCGCACAAGAACGTCTACCTGGCGATCCTGATCTCGATGTTCCTCCACGGCTCGATCCTGCACGTGCTCGGCAACATGCTGTTCCTCTGGGTCTTCGGCAACAACGTCGAAGATCGCCTGGGCCCGTTCTTCTACCTGATCTTCTATCTCGGCACCGGGGTGATCGCAGGGCTCAGCTTCATCCTGCTCAACCTCCATTCAGTGACACCGATCGTCGGCGCGTCGGGCGCGATCGCCGGCGTGATGGGCGCGTATCTCATCTGGTTCCCGCGCGCGCGGGTGCTGACGATCCTCGGGTTCTTCCCGCTGTATCTCCCCGCGGTCGTCGTGCTCGGGTTGTGGTTCGTTCTGCAGTTCTTCACGAACCCCAACGAAGGGGTCGCGTGGCAGGCGCACGTCGGGGGCTTCCTCGCCGGCGCGCTGATCGCGCTGCTGCTGAAACCGTTCTTCGGGCCCCGCCGACCCCGTGCGGCCATCCCCGGCGACGACTGGGGTGGCGGTTTCCGCGGCGGTTATCCCGGCCGCACCTAGTCCCGCCTAATCGCGCGCAGTAATGAGCTGCGGGACGATGCTGGCGATGTCGGCGGCGACGAACGCCGGACGGGGATCGGGGATCGCTTCTTCGTTCTGCGTCCCGGCGATGCCGCTCAGCACGAGCCCGAACGGCCAGCCGAGCGCGGCGGCGAGCGCACCGTCGGTCGACGGCCGGTCACCGATCACGATCCCTTCGTTGCCGAGGCGGGCGCGTACAAGGGCGACGGTCGGAGGCGCCGGTTTCCCGGCCACTTCCGGCGTCGCTCCCGACGCGGTCGACACCGCCGCGACGAGCGACCCGGCGCCCGGCAGCAGGCCGTGCGCGGCCGGATAGGTGGGATCGGTGTTGGTGGCAACGAGACGCGCGCCCGCACGGACGATGTCGGCCGCGCGTGCGAGGCGATCGAAGTCGAAATCGCGGCTGAAGCCCACCACCACAGCTTCGGCGGGAGCATCGGCGACGAGCTCGAAGCCCTCCGCTGTGAGTGCTTCCGCCACGCCCGGACCCGCGAGCATGTGTACACGCGCGCCAGGCGACGCGGTATCAGCCAGAAGCGCCGCCGCGGCTTGCGCGCTGGTGATCACATCGTCGGGATCGGCGGGGATGCCCATGCCGGCGAGTTTGTCGACATAGTCGGCGACGCGACCGCTCGAGTTGTTGGTCATGAACGCGACCCGAAACCCCGCCGCTCGCAACTGCGCGACCGCGACGTCGCCGCCGGGGATGGGCTCGTCGCCCCGCCAGATCACCCCGTCGAGGTCGCAACAAATGACGCGCGGGAGCGTCACAAACGGCCGGCCGGGCCGGGGTCGACCCCCGTTTGCGCCAACGCCTCCCGGTAGTCGTCGTTGTCGGGTCGCATCGCGGTGGCGAGACGCAGGTGCCGGCGAGCCGTCAACCGGTCGCCAACACGGAGCCGGCACAGGCCCACACCGAAGTGGGCGTAGTCGTTCACCGGATCGAGATCGAGCGCGGCACGGAACTCGTCTTCGGCGGCGGCGAAGCGGCCGCTGCGGAAATAAGCGCGCGCAAGTGTCTCGCGCACCGAGCCCTTCTCCGGCTCGAGCGCGCGGGCGCGCTCCAGCGCCACCGCCGCGGCGTGCGCGTTGCCGGTGTCCAGCAGCCGAGCGCCTTCCTGGAACGCGACATACGCCTCGGCGTCATCCATGTCCGTCCTCCGCACGTGCTCCATCTCTTCTCCGTCGGTCGGCCGGGGTACCGGCGCACCCCTGTGCTACACCAGACAACACCGTTGTCTTCCCGGAGTAGCCGTGCCCGACGTTCTTGCCTTTCCCGGCATCCGCTACGACTGCGACGCCGTAGGCGCCGATCTCGGGGTCCTGGCCGCTCCACCTTACGACGTGGTCGACGACGATCTGCAGGCGTCGCTCGAGTCGGCGCACGAGCGCAATTCGGTGCGACTGATCCTTCCGCGCGACGAGACCAACGACGGTGATCGCTACGAGCGCGCCGCCGCGACCTTTCGTCGATGGCTCGCCGACGGCACGCTCGTTCGCGACCCGGCACCTCGTTACTACGGCTACCGGATGCGCTTCACCGACGCCCACGGGGTCGCGCGCCATACGCATGGCGTGATCGGCGCACTCCGCCTGCCCAACCCGGGCGACACCAACGGCGTGCTCCCCCACGAGCGCACGCTTCCGAAGGCGAAGAGCGACCGTCTATCGCTGCTGTCGGCGATGCGGGTGAACGTGGACCCGATCTGGGGTCTCTCGCTCACTCCGGGCCTCACCGACCTGCTCGAACCGGCCGTTCCGCTGTGCCGCGCCATCGACACCGATGGCGCCGGCGCCGGCGACGAGCACGAGCTCTTCGGCATCGACGACCCGACCCAGATCGAAGCGATCCACCGCGCGATCGCAGCGACGCCCCTGGTGCTCGCCGACGGCCACCACCGCTTCGAGACGGCGTGCAACTACCGCCAGGAACTGCGCGACGCCGGCCTGCCGGTCGGCGGCGCGGACTCGATCATGACGTTCGTCGTGGAGCTGTCGGAAGACGAGCTCTGCATCGACCCGATCCACCGGCTGGTCGCCGTCCCCGACGGGCTCGACGTGCGCGCCGCGCTGGCCGACGCGTTCGACATCGCCGCCGTCGGGCCGAACACTCCCGAGGTGGTGGAACAGATCGAGGCCCGGATGCGCGCCGCGGGCGCGCTCGGCCTGGTCGACCGGCACGGCATCGCGTTAGCGACACCGCGCCGCGAGATCACAGACCGTGCGCTCGAATCGGAACCTGAGCCCGTACGCGCTACCGACTCCGCCCTGGTCGAAACGGTCGTGGTACCGCGTCTTCCCGACTCGACATGGGCGTACCGCCACGACGCCACCGCGGTCGCGGCGCTGGTGGAGAAGGCCATGGCGAGCGCAGCGTTCCTCTGCAACCCCGTGTCGGTCGCGCAGACCCGCGCCGCCGCGCTCGCGGGCGTGCGCATGCCGCAGAAGACGACGTTCTTCTCCCCCAAGCCGCGCACCGGCATGGTGTTCCGCAGCCTGGATTGAGCTAGTTCACTTCCCAGGTGGGAGCCGAGCGAAGCAGCGCGGCGAGTTCGCCGGGGCCAGAACGTTCGACTGCGTGCACCAGCTGCGCTTGCAGCTCGCCTTCGTAGGTGGGGCGCTCGACATCGCGGAAGATCCCGACCGGCGTCGGCATGTTCGGATGGTCGGCGATGCGCGACAGCGAGAACGCGAGGCTCGGGTCGCGGCGGTGCTCGTCGTGTACGACGAGACGGTCCTCGCCCACCTCTTCGATGCGCACGATCTTCGCTTCGCCATACTCGTTCATCGTCACACCGAGCTCGCGCTCGGTACCGAAGCGCACCGGCTCGCCGTGCTTCAAGTCGATGAGCATGTTCGCGCGGGCGTCTTTGTTGAGGATGGTGTCGAAGGCGCCGTCGTTGAAGACGTTGCAGTTTTGGTACACCTCGACGAAGGCGCCGCCCCGGTGCTCGTGCGCGCGGCGGAACATCTCCATCATGTGCTTGCGGTCCATGTCGTGGGTGCGCGCGACGAACGACGCCTCCGCACCGAGCGCGACCGAAATCGGGTTGAACGGGTGGTCGAGAGAACCGAACGGCGTCGACTTCGTGACCTTGCCCATCTCGCTCGTCGGCGAGTACTGGCCTTTGGTCAAGCCGTAGATCTGGTTGTTGAACATCACGATCGTGAGGTTCACGTTGCGGCGCAGCGCGTGGATGAGGTGGTTGCCGCCGATCGACAGCATGTCGCCGTCGCCGCCGATCACCCACACGTGAAGGTCGGGACGGGCCAGCGCGACGCCGGTTGCGATCGCGGGGGCGCGTCCATGGATCGAGTGAATGCCGTACGTGTTCATGTAGTACGGCAAGCGCGCGGCGCAGCCGATGCCCGACACGAACACCATCTCTTCGGGCTTCACACCGAGATCGGGCATCAGGAACTGGATTGCGGCGAGGATCCCATAGTCGCCACAACCGGGACACCACCGCACTTCCTGATCCGACTGGAAGTCTTTGCGGGCGAGCTTTACGCCAACGCCCTGGTCGTCGCTCGTGGTCATCAGTCCATCATCTCCAGGATTTTCTGCTCGAGCTCCGCCGCTCCGAACGGCAGGCCCTGCATCTTCGTGATGCTTCGCGCATCGACGAGGAAATCGGCTCGGACCAACTTCGAAAGCTGACCGAGGTTCATCTCGGGCACGACGATCATGCGGTACGAGCGCAGGACGTCACCCAGATCGGCCGGGAACGGGTTGAGGTGGCGAAGGTGAGCACGGCCGATGCGGCGGCCGCGGGCGCGAATGCGCGACACCGCTGACTCTGCGACACCCCAGACACTCCCCCACGACAAGACGAGAACGTCGGCCCCCGGGTCCGGGTCGTGATCGACCGGCGGGATGTCGCGCGCGATACCCGCAATCTTCTGCGCGCGGATATGAACCATGCGCTCGTGATTTTCCGGCTCGTAGCTGACGTTGCCCGTGCCCTCTTCCTTCTCGAGTCCGCCGACGCGATGCATGAGCCCCGGCGTGCCCGGGATCGCCCACGGTCGTGCGAGCGTGTCGGCATCGCGCAAGTACGGCCAGAACGCGTCGCCATGGTTCGGCTTGGTCGCGAACGGCACCGAGATGTCGGGGAGCGCGTCGACGTCCGGGAGGACCCACGGCTCCGCGCCATTCGCGAGGTAACCATCGGTGAGCAGCATCACGGGCGTGCGGTACTTCAGCGCGATGCGTACGGCTTCGAACGCGGCATCGAAACAGTCGGCCGGCGATTTGGCGGCGACGATCGGCAACGGCGCTTCGCCATGACGGCCGTACATCGCGAGCAAGAGGTCGGCCTGCTCGGTCTTGGTCGGTAAACCGGTGGATGGGCCGCCGCGCTGGACGTCGACCAGCACCATCGGGAGTTCGAGGCTGATCGCGAGGCCCATCGCTTCCGACTTCAGGTCGACGCCGGGTCCGCTCGTGGCCGTGACGCCCAGCGAACCGGCGAACGCGGCGCCGATCGCAACTCCGGCCGCTGCGATCTCGTCTTCCGCTTGCAGCGTTTTGATGCCGAAGTTCTTGTGCTTCGACAGTTCGTGCAAGATGTCGGAGGCGGGCGTGATCGGGTACGACGAGTACAGCAATGGCAGCTTCGCCTGCAGCGACGCGGCGATCAGCCCGTAAGCAAGGGCGACGTTCCCGGTGACGTTTCGGTAGGTGCCGGGCGGCAGCTTCGCCGGAAGCACTTCGAACGGGTGGTCGAACAGTTCGGCCGTCTCGCCGAACGCATACCCCGCCTTGAACGCGGCAAGGTTCGCGTCGAGGACCTGCTGCTTGCCCGTGAAGCGTTTCTCGATCCACTCCGCAACACCTTGGGTCGGCCGGCTGTACATCCAGCAGATGAGGCCGAGTGCGAAGAAGTTCTTCGAGCGTTCGGCATCGCGTGGCTTCACGCCGAGCGGCCCGGTCGCCTCGACGGTGATCGAGGTCATCGGTACTTCGAAGACGGTGTAGGCGTCGAGCGAATGGTCACGGAGTGGGTTCGACTCGTAGCCGGCCTTGTCGAGGTTGCGCGTGTCGAACGTGTCGACGTTCACGAGCAGGGTCGTGCCGGGAACCATGTCGCGCAGGTTCGCCTTGAGCGCAGCGGGGTTCATCGCCACCAGCACGTTCGGAGCGTCGCCCGGGGTCACGATGTCGTGGTCCGAGATGTGGACCTGGAATGACGAGACCCCGGCAATCGTGCCGGCAGGGGCTCGGATCTCGGCCGGGAAGTTCGGCAGCGTCGCGAGGTCGTTGCCGAACGCTGCGGACAGCTCCGTGAAACGGTCCCCCACTAGCTGCATGCCGTCGCCGGAATCGCCCGCGAAGCGGATGATGACCCGGTCCAGCGTTTCCGTGTCCCGGGCAGACGTCGTGTTGACGGTCACCGTTGACCACTCTCCTCGTGCTGCCGAGGCCCGCGCCGTTGCGTCCATTGCGGCAACACTGCTTGGGGGTCACTGTACCGTCGAAGTGCGCACGACCGGCGTACGGGTGAGCACTGACAGTCATCCGTCGAGGCCCTCGAGCACCTCACGTACGCGCCGAAGGGCCACCTTGACTCGCCGGCGATCGCCGCCGGGCGCCAGGTAGTCGGCCTCGAGCTCGACCTTCGATGCAGCGGCGGCGCCGGCACGGTAGAAGCGACGACGCACGCGTCCGACCGCGATGACCTCATCGCCCGTGTCGAGATCTTCGACCCACGCGGGCGGATCCCACGAGACCACAGGTACTGACGTCGCGGCGCCGTCGTCGGAGCGCGACGTGACCTGGAGGATTGCGAGCGTGCTCCCAGATGCGAGTGTTCGCACTTCCGGCGGGCTGGAGCAGTTCCCACGGATGACAGCGACATTGAACGACACGGCAAGTCCCTTCCTGCGCCAAGAACCGTGCGCCGCGAGCGCGGCACGCGAAACCGGGGAAGGTGGGGGAAGCGCCGTTCGGGACGCTACTCGGAGGGTGTGACAGTCATCAGAGCATGGGTGCGCGGTGTTGCTGCGCTACGCGAGCGTCGAGAGCCGTTCGGCGACGTCGACAAAGTCGGGCTCGCGCTTCTTGATGCGCAAGAACAGGTCGCGCGCACGCGGCAGGTCGCCGGCGCGTTCGTAGAGATCGCCGAGCGCGTACCAGAGGCGTAAGTGATGCGACTGGGGCCGCGCGCTGTCGGCGGCTTTGCGTTCGAGCAGCGAGATCGCGTCCGAGATGTGGCCCTGGTCCGCCAACGCTCCCGCGGCGACGATCCGGCCTTCTGCGACCAACGCCGCCGACGGCGACGCCTCCGACAACTCGTGCCACAGAGAGTCGACATCTCGGTAGCGGCGCTGCGCGCGCATGCAGTCCATCAGCACGGGGTGCTGCTCCACCGATCCCGTCAGCTCGACGAACGCCTCGAGTTCCTTGGCCGCCGCGGTGAAATGACCGAGCCGATAATCGGCCAGGCCGAGCAGTTCCCGAACACCCGCGGCGTCGGGATACGCGTCGCGCAGGGCACGAAGGTCGCGCGCGGCGTCACGTTCGCGGCCCTCGTTGAACGCCTCCGCGGCGCGGTCGAGCGTGGTCTGCGCGCGCTTCGCGTCGCGACCGGCCAGCCGGGCGAGTTCGTCGCCGGCCTCAGTGCGACGTTGGCGTCGTCTCCGCGGTGCCGGTTTGGGTGCCGGGCTCGCTCGCCGAGTACGAGGCTTCGCGTCGGAGCGTGCGGCGTCGGACGCGCTGCCGCGCACGGCTCGCAGCGATGATCGGCGCGGCTCGAGTTCGGGCGCCTCTTCGCGGGCTTTGTAACGAGGGGACGGGTAGTCGACGGTGCGCCCGTGGATCGGTGCCGACTGGCGGCCCGGCCGGCGTTCGCGACCTAACTCCTCCGTCCGCCGGTCTCGACCGCGGCTCGCGCCCCGGCTGCGGTCGCCACCACGACCGTCGCGGTCGCGGTCCGACCCGCGCGCTCTGTCGCGGTCTCGATCACGCGACGGCCCGCCACGCGAACTACTCCCGCCGGCGCTGCCGCGACCGCGCGCGTCAGGACGACCGGAACGCGCCGGTCGATCCCCACGATCCCGGTCCTCGCGGCCCGCGCCGAAACCCCGGCCACCACTCCGACCGCCCGCATCGGGACGACCTGAGCGCTGCCGGTCATCACGACCCGCACCGGCTCCCCTAGCGCCGCCACCGCGGCCGCCCTCGGGACGACCCGAACGCGCGGGCCGATCGCCACGATCACGTTCGTCACGCGACGCGCCGAAACTCCGGCTGCCGCCACCGCGAGCTCCCGCATCCGGACGACCACGGTCCCGCCCCGCGCCAAACCCGCCGGCGCTGCCGCGGCCCCGGGCATCCGGGCGACCCGAACGCGCCGGCCGATCGCTGCGCGACGTATCGCGATCGCCGCGGTCCGGCCTTGCCGTACTGCCGGACGTCCGCGCGCCGCCACTTCGGCCCCGGTCGCTGTTCCCGCCACGATCCGTGCCGGGTCGACCACCCGAACCGCGGGGTCGCTGATCGCGGCCTGACTCGTCCTCGCGGTCTCGCCGGCCGGCGCCGGGACGTCCTCGGGCGTCGCTCGCGCGCCCGCCCGAACCGCTTCGCATACCGCCTGCGCCACCGCGGCCGCCGGCGCGTCCTCCGCCCGTAGACCCGCTGTCACGCCCGCGGCTGCTCCCGCGGGCACCGCCGGAACGGGCGCCGCGGGCGCCGCTTCCGCTACTGCCGGCCGCGCTTCCGCGCCCTGACGACGGACGTCCCGACCGCCTCGGCGGCCGCTCGTTGCGTTCGTCGTCTGCCATTACTGCACCCTACCGATGTGGTTGTTTGACGCATGTTCGTAGGGCCAATGCCGCCAGACGCGACGGCGCCCGCCGAAAAACGGCGGGCGACCAGTCGAAGAAATCCCGGCGGCGACCTACTCTCCCAGGGAGTCTACCCCCAAGTACCATCGGCGCGGGCGGGCTTAACTGCCGTGTTCGGAATGGGAACGGGTGTTTCCCCGCCGCCATGGCCACCGGAAATCTATTGTCAAACCCGTCTTTAAGAACTCCATAGCGAGCACGAACATCAAAACTGCAACTCAAGCCCTCGGCCGATTAGTACCGGTCAGCTGAACACGTTGCCGTGCGTACACTTCCGGCCTATCAACCTGGTCGTCTACCAGGGGCCTTACCCGGTTAACCCGGTGGGAGATCTCATCTCGAGGCGAGTTTCGCGCTTAGATGCTTTCAGCGCTTATCTCTTCCGCAGGTCGCTAACCAGCCATGCTCCTGGCGGAACAACTGGCACACGAGAGCTGCGTCCGTCCCGGTCCTCTCGTACTAGGGACAGCTCCCCTCAAATCTCCTACGCCCACGGAGGATAGGGACCGAACTGTCTCGCGACGTTCTAAACCCAGCTCGCGTACCGCTTTAATGGGCGAACAGCCCAACCCTTGGGACCTGCTGCGGCCCCAGGATGCGACGAGCCGACATCGAGGTGCCAAACCTTGCCGTCGATGTGGACTCTTGGGCAAGATAAGCCTGTTATCCCCGGGGTACCTTTTATCCGTTGATCGACCACGCTTCCACATGCCATGGCCGGGTCACTAAGCCCTGCTTTCGCACCTGCTCGACTTGTTGGTCTCGCAGTCAAGCTCCCTTGTGTCTTTGCACTCGACGCCTGATGGCCAACCAGGCTGAGGGAACCTTTGGGCGCCTCCGTTACACTTTAGGAGGCGACCGCCCCAGTCAAACTACCCACCTGTCACTGTCCTCGATCCGGATAACGGACCTAAGTTAGAGCTCCAATATCTGCAGGGTGGTATTTCAACGTTGACTCCACCGAGGCTGACGCCCCAGCTTCCCAGTCTCCCACCTATCCTACACAACAAATACCGAAACCCAATACCAAGTTGTAGTAAAGGTCCACGGGGTCTTTCCGTCCTTCCGCGGGTAACGAGCATCTTTACTCGTCGTGCAATTTCGCCGGGTCTCTGGTTGAGACAGTAGCCAAGTCGTTACGCCATTCGTGCAGGTCGGAACTTACCCGACAAGGAATTTCGCTACCTTAGGACCGTTATAGTTACGGCCGCCGTTTACCGGGGCTTAGGTTCAGAGCTTCGC
>JAODBJ010000005.1 GCA_025463905.1 Actinomycetes bacterium | reverse complement strand
CCGTTGGTCCTTGTTTGAAAATCAGAAACGGAGCGGCGGGTCTACGCTGCGGTCGCGCCGATCAAAGTCGACGCCGTTGCAACGGACACATATCCCCGAGTTCTCCAACACCGCTACGCAGTGTCAGACGCCGCTGTTTGGTGGGGTCTTAGTACTTGCCGGGCTCGTACGCGCAGACGACGTTCACGGCGTTCGTTGCGTCGAGATTCGTCACGACGATCTTCACGTGATCGACCGGACCCGACAGATCACGGAGCTGCCAGTCGTTCTGGAGCTTCGCGCTCGCCTGCGTGCTGATGACGCCGGGGATCGTCACCGTGACACCCGGGACGTCCTGGTACGTTGTGCCGCCGTCGCCGCTTTGCTGGAACTTGAGCTGGATGCCGTTCGTGCCTGCGACCGCGCTGCCGAACATGGCGGAGACGAGCGCCGACAGGTTGTGGATGCTCTGGGTCGTCGGGATGACGATGTTCTGCGACGCGCCGCCGGCGAGGGACTGGTGGAAACCGAGGGTGGTTCTCATGGTGGACTCCCGTATCGAAAAGAGCCCACCGGACGTCGCGTCTGGCGGGCGGATTGCTTGAAACTGTCCGGGCTTTCCCCGGGGAGACATCGGGTGGAGGGGCCGAGCTCGCAGCCACGCCGCGGACCATCACGGAACCGCCGCCGGCTCCAGACCCCTCCACCCTTATCCGGCGTGGGAAAGCCAGGAAGTAGACACGGCTCCCAAAGATTTTTCGGCCGGCCTCTCGCGCGCTCGTGCGCGGGGTCTTGCCTGGATCTCGAACGACAGGGTCTAGTTCTGGCTGGGATGCCCGTGAGGGCTCCCAGCCTACTAGCAAAGAGATAGTCCTGCTATATGATCTCTATACCGCGCCCGCGCGCATGTATGTACGCGTCTGCGCGCGTGCGACAGCGCCGGCAGGATGGCCGAGGACGCGAGTCACGATCTCGTCCATGATCTCGCGGTACCGCGCCCACGTGTCGAGTTCGACCGGCAGCATGATGTGTTGGATCCACTTCGTTGGGCACTCAAAAGCCGGCGGCATATCGGTGCGCCAATCGCTGAGCCAGATGGTCGTCTCGAACGTCGGTCCAACGAACCGGAAGTTGATCGGCGGGACGTCGCGCAATAACGCGCGGACGGACGCCTTCACAGCCGACCGAGCCAGTCATCGTAATCTCCACGTGCAGCTCGCATCAACACCTGGAGATGGCAGCGCAGAGGGTCGTCGATCGCAAGTCCTTCGCGGCCGGCGCACCAACATGCTCCAACCTGTTCGTGCAGGTGGATGATCTTCGCCGCGGCGATGATGTCGGGCCGCGCCTGGATCAACCACAACACGTAGTCGGCGAGCGTTGATCCACGCGCAGAGTTGCGAAAGAGAGCCTCGTTGACCGTGATGGGGAACGGGTTGCCCCATCCCTCTACCGCGTCGACGTGGACTTTCGGATGCGGACGGCCGCCGTAGAAGTCATACGGCACGCCGTGCATGACGTGTACGATCTGCTTCACTGCGTGTGCCGTCTCTCGATCGCTGCAATTTGTTGTCGCGTCAGCTTCTCGCCGCACAAGAAGCACATCTCTTGATCTTCTCCGATGAAGTCCCAGATCCCGAGAGCTGAAAACGGATGCTGACACTCAGACGTACGCCCGACAGTGAGACACCACGCGCACGTGACGTCGAGCCAGACGGCGGTCGTGATGTCGCCGGCGCGCTCCCCGCGAAGCAGCGCCGCGCAGCTCGTGGCGTGGTAGTGGACCGCCGGCGGATACTTCGCGCTTAGGCACCGCAGGCACGACGGTTCGATGCCTTCTTCGGCAACACCGTGCTCGCGATTCTTGCGCTTATTGTCCGAGCGCGGGATCGACTTGCAGTCAGGACTGATATGGGTGACCGTCACGTCTCAACCTTCTCGATTTGAACGCCGCTGGCAGCGAAGACGAGCTGTGCGGTAACGCCCGGCGTCGCATAGAACGACAGCTTGCAGTACACCGGGATGCCGGCGATCAGCCGCAGTCGATCGCGCCACGAGGGTCGCAGGGCGAATATGGATTCGACCTTGCGCGTCATTGCGGAGGTAGCCAGCCGTTTTTATCCGCGGCGCGATCTGCGTAGTGCAAGTGGTCCGGTGCCACGAACACCATCAGCGTTTTGCCGTCGCAGCGCCGACTGATGCAGCCGTTGCCGTCATCTCGATCAGCCTGCTCCTGGAGCTGGCGGAGATTGGTCTGCGACAACTCGACGCCGATCACGTTCTCGCTGATCGAGATGAGTTTCACGCCGCCTTCTCCGTGATCTCCCAGACGATCGCCTTACGCTGCGTCTCGGGGTTGAGTTTCTTGCGGCCGGTGTTGCGGACGAGATCGAGCTGCACGAGCTCGTTGCGCCGCGGCATCTCGGTCTGCGAGTGCAGTCCGGTCACCCGCTGGATCTCCTGGTCGGTCGCCGGTCCGATCTCACGGAGAACCTCCAGCACACGTTCTTGCAGCGGTCCGAGCTGCGGTTTGATCTGCCGATACGATTCGGCGCTCGTCGACTGCGTGTTACGCGGCACTGCGGTACCCTGCGATCAGCGAGATGACGGGTGCGTACGACGTCGTATCTTCCGCGTCGTTTGTGTCCGCCAGGCGGCGCTGAGCGAATAATTCGTCGATTCCGTAGACCTGTTGCAGAACGACGAAATCCGGGTATATCGTGCGCTCTTCCTCATCCATGTAAGTGAAGTTTCTGCTACGTTCCGCACCGAGCCGATGTTGATGTCTGGTTTCGTCTACCGAGACCGGCAGCCACCCGTTGGGGTCGATCAGATCAAGCGACACGCCGAGGCAGCACATCGTACCGTCCTCGTTCTTGAGCGCGCCCTTGCCGTGATGGTAGTCGCCGGATTCGAGTGCTCGGCAGAGCTCGATGCGGTTCTCCGCTTGTTCCTCGGGCGTGTAAAACTTGTCGGGATCATAGGCGATCACCGGAGTCAGGTCGGCCATAGTAGTCCTTTACGTGCGTGAGCGGGCTTCGTCGATCGCACGCTGACGTTCGATGTCCTCGATCGTAGCGGCGTAGCGTCGCGTTATCGCGACAGCCTCGAACATGATGTCGGAGATGGGGTCGAGCTCGTAGCGCATCTCGCGCAGCGCGCTTTGCACGCCGGCGTCGAGATCCGTGAAGTCGATCTTGCAATCCGCGACAAGCGGGAAGTAGCGCACCGCCTCGATTCGATTCCAGACCGACGTTGAGAACTCGACGTCGTTGGGATCGGCGATCTGAATCAGTAGCGCCAGGGCGGCGTCGACGCTCGATGGCGGCGTCGCAACAGATGTCACGTCGGTTTTACCGTGTGTTCGTGGACGATGTCGGCCACGAGCATGTAGAAGTGCGCCCCGCAGGCGTGGAATGGAGCGAACCGTGTGCGCCGCACGAACTGAGCGCTGTCGTTGCAGCCGGCCTTCGAGCACGTATAGCCCTCGCGTGCGATGCCGACTACGCCGCGAACGATCGCGTCGAGGAACGGCTGTACTTGTTTTGCAAACACGCTTGCGACGAGCTGCGCGAGGATCTCGGGGTTCTGATGCAGGTTGGGGGTCAGATTCACGGATTCTCTTCTAGGGGCGGTCGACTCAGCGTCGACGCCGTCACCGTAAGGGATTGAGTGAAATCCGTCAATCGGCCAGAAGCGAAAGAGGACCCCGCGTCGAGCGAGATCCTCTTCTAAGGGGCAGGGCGACCGTGCGGTCAGAATATCGCGCGATGCGTGTTGACGAGCCCGAACGAGTACTGCGATTCGCCGATCAGTGATTCGCTGCGCGCCATGATCGACGCGACGATGTCAGACCTTGGCGTATGTTCGATCATGCCGCCCGCGAACTCGATCTTCACCGGGATCCCCTCGGCCTGTGATTGCTGGCGCCGCGGGCGACGGTAGTCGGGGCGCCACTTGCCGTAGTAGCGCGTACGCTCCGCCATGCCGTCGTCGCGCTTCTCGAAGACGGTCGACGACTTCGACTTGAGAACGCAGAACGTCGTGTGGGGGTTTGCCTTCGCGAGTTGACGCTTCGCGTACTCGGCACTCGGGCGATTGAAGTACAGAACGGTCGGTGGTCCGCCGAGCAGTCTCCAGACGACGAAGAAGACTCGGGGCATCGGGCCGCAGTGCGGGCAGGTCGGCTTCCACATAGCTCTGCGGTGACGCATGTGCGCGGCCATCGAGGCGACCTCGTCAGCGACTTTGATTGGTACGGTGGTCTCGGTCATGGCGGCGCGCTTGGCGTCCTCTCTTTGGGCGGTGGTGTAGGTGACGTATTCGGCGCCGCGGCAGCGACGTCGACTGTCATTGTGGCAGAATCCTTGTCCGAGCACTGCCTCTTGCATCTCGCGCGACTCTTTGGCGAGCGCGTAGTAGATCTCTCGCGTCATGCACAACGCCGGGCACTCGCTGCATGGACTGCCGTTCGGAAACTCGCGCGGTCGCGGGACGAAACCCATCGACGCATACGACTCAAAATACCCGTGCCAGGTGCGGCTCAAGACTTGGTGGAGGATGCGAGCATCGACCGCAGGTCCGAAAGCCTCTGGCGGTGGCCGGCGCGAGCTTGTTCCTCGGTCGCGTAGCTCTCGACCACCCACGCCTGTGATCCCTTGAACACCTGCGTCTCGAAAATACGCGGCGGCGTGTGCTTGAAGACGTCGAATCCAATCCAGCACGTTCTCACTCCTTGGTCGGTGCCCTCGACGGTGTCGGCGGCGATCATGCGGTATGCGGGGTCACGATATAGGTCTGCCCACTCTTCCAGCGTCGCGATCGGCGAGCCGTCGCGGGCGAATCGCGGCATTTCGGACGATGCCGGCGTCTCTGGATGTAGATTCTCAGCCATATACATACCGTCGACGGCGTTACGCAGGGTTTTCCGCGAGATCTCGGCCACTATCCATGCCGGTCTCTTCGCGCTTCGTGATGTCACGGTATGACGCCACGACGCTCTTCACGATGAGCGGCGTGTTCCGCACACCGACTTGACGGCGCACAACGTCGGTCAGCACCTGCGCGGCGTAGTCGGGAGTGACCGTCGACGCGACATCGACGATAAGGGTGACGCGGGTCAGGGTCTGATCGGCCATTCTAGTGCTCCTACGGTCGAAGAGGTGGCGTGATGTTGTCGGGATCGTGAACGGCGGCGCTTAGCGGGTGTCGGCAGAACTCGCACCGTCCGTCTGGCATCGGGCAGTAGCCGTGAGGACGATCAACGCAGTGGAAATCGTCGGGGAACACTTCGGACGACTGGCTGATGCAGAACCGCGTATGTCGTTCCGCCAGCGGGTCGCACTTCTGGAGGCACAACGGTGCATGACGGTCGCGTGTTCTGTTCATCGGACCTCCGTTGCGAATAGCTACTAGGGCACGGGTGCTGCACGAAGCATCGCCGGCACATCGAGATCCCGCATCCCAGGCATCCGGCGTAGACGCGTCCGCGACAAAGGATCATACCGCCGCGCTCGCGCTCGAATACGCGGTGTTTGCAGAACCTCCATGAATGTCGCGGCACGCGTTCACGCGACCGCCGTCGACTTCGTCTGCCAGTCGCTCGGAAACTCGCGTGAGGGATCGAGGAACGCGTTGAACTCGATCTTCTGGCACCAGACCGTCGTTCCATATTCGAGGAAGAAGCACACACCACCGATCTCTGCGCCGACCCTCTCGACCGGCGTGAGACCACGCGGATCCTGCGTGTAGATAAAAATCTGGTACTCGGTCTCGGTCTCCATCTTGTGCTTGATGGAGCGGGCGACATTCTCGCGACTACCCATCATCGTGTAGTTCTTGATCGCTCCCATGTTGGGCCACCGCAAGGTAGCCCAGTAGCGGGGCGGCGTCTCGTAGAAGATCTCGGCGCACGGGTTGAGCAACGTGTTCGCCGGCGCGGCGATCGGAATCGACGGCACGATGAACAGCGCGCCCAGCGCGGTGATGAATCCGGTGCGCTTCACGATACCGACACTTTGCGGATTCCGCGATACTGGTCGAGCGCCGCGGCGACTTCCTCCCGGCACAGCATCGGCTGCGGCGCGCTCCGCCATAGCGGCCACACTGAGCGGTCCGCTTTCCAGATCGACGGCGCCTCGCCCGGTTGACGCAGCCAGCCGGCGGCATCGCGGTCCCATCCGATCGGCAGTCCGCGACGCGGATAGAGACCGGCCTGGTAGACGGTGCCGTACTGGTCGTGCAGCTCGATGCGGTCCAGGTGCTCGTCGTAGTGGAGATGCCGCAGCACCGGATCGTCGAAGCACGTGGCCGCAATCGACATAGCGAGTTTCGTGACGTTGAACCGATCGACGCTGGATCTGAAATCCGCCGGCGCCGTCAAGCCGGTTGCGATGAGCTTACGCCGGTAGTGGTCGTGGCTGACGATGATGCCGCCACGACCGGGATCACGTCGGGTCTCGCACGTCATGTCGATGCACGGCTGCATCCCGGCGACGTAGAGGCGCAGGCGCACCGGCGCGGTTACCGGCTCAGCGGGTTGGGGACCGGCGATCACCGATCGAACGAAAGCGAAACACGCGTCGACCATAACGGCGACGGCGCTCAAGAGGAAACGTGACATAGCACCCCTGTGGAACAAAGCGGCGAGTGACGAATCGTGCTACCGCGGTGGAAGTTGTCGATGTAGATCTGCTGCGCGTTCTGGCCGAGCAGGCACCAACAGACGGCGTGGGTTTCGAGTCCAACGCGCACCGTATCCGGGATGACGGCGGCGAAGCCCAGATCGACGGCGACGAGTTCCCGGTGTTGTGGCCCTGGCGTGAGCGGCAGCATGGCGGCGTAGTAGAGGCCCGGATACTCGTCGGCCCGCAGGATGTGGACGTGATCCGGTCCAGGCTCGGAGTACCGGCGTAGTTTGGTGACCGAGTAGACGAACCGCGGCCGGGCCGGCACCGGAATCAAATGGGCACCGGCAGACAGCGGGAGCGCCGGCACGATCGCCGACGCCCCCAGTGCTGCGAGGAAGCCCTTGCGGGCGAGCATCAGACCCGCGCGATGTAGCCGTTCGCCGGCGCGGCGGTCGCGGCTTCGAGGACGCGGTCCTGGGCTTCCTCGGACTGCGGGAAGCTCTCGCGCATCGTTTGCGCGATGACGTTCTCGCCGATCTTCACGCCGTGCTCGCGATACGAGATCATCGCCGCCGCGCCGACGCCGGGGTTGAAGATCCACTGGCAGTCGATATGGGCGATCTGGTAGGTGTCGGTGTTGAGGGCGTCCAGCGCCTGGAGGGCCAGATCGGTCTTGCGGGTGCAGTCGGTGACGAAATGCCCCCAGGTGGGGTGCAGGCTCGGGTTGAGCTCGAACGACAGGCTGACGACGCGGGTCTGGGTGAGCTGCTCGATCTTCACGAGGATCCTCTCTTTGGCCCGATAGGGGCCGGTGGACGCGTTCTAGGGACCTCCGGGGTCGGACAGGTCGACTAAAGTCCCCCCGGAGGTCAGGCGCCTTTCTAGGCACCCGGATTGACTCCTTTGAACCAATCCGCTCAACTGGCTGTCGGTCGTATGACCGATGGGGTGGTCGGCAGGCGGTCCCCGATCACTTTGCAATCCAGAGTCAGCGCGAAGGGGTCCGGACCGGCCGGCCGGTGCCGCCGATCGGACGACCGCGGTACGCGAGATCCGACGAGCTCGAACAGACGGATCAAAACAACTCCCCCCCCCCACAGATGATCGAATCGACTGTACGGATTTTCTGTTGCGTGAGAGCACCTTGTGGTGCCGGCGTGGCGAAAATGGCCGGAAGTGCCACTGAAACCCGGCCCCCCGTCTCAGCGCTCGGGACGGGGTCTCTACGTGCGTCCTGCGGGCTCGCTTCTCCGGAGGGTGCAGGGTGTCGGACGTACGTCGATACGTCCGACCTGGTGGCGTGGGCTGCGATCCGGGATCGCCGGTCGACGGATCGCCGATCCATGCGACGTGCCTGGCGTTGTTGTCGTGGGCTGCGTCGTCCAGCTACCGGCGCCGACCGTGCGCGCGTGGTAGTAGCTGCACGGTGTTCCGTCCGCTGTTGTTCGTCCGACTAGCTGATCGGACTGTCCCTGTCCCCTTACCGGCTAGTGGTCTCCGGTCATGTTGTCTCTGGTCTCTCTCTCTGCATTGGGTGTCTACGTTGGGTTGGGCGGAGAGGGCGCGCCGGTTCCCCTAGATGCAGAGAGACCGGGTCCGCTGATTGCGTCCCGGTCTCCGTGGTGG
>JAODBJ010000320.1 GCA_025463905.1 Actinomycetes bacterium | reverse complement strand
CGCGATCTCATGCCTCGTTGCCGGTGCGAAATGCGTGGTCGCCAGCCTGCACGAAGCGAAAGATCGCCCGACGAGTGAGATCCATGCGCGGTTTCTGGCGCTGCTCGACGGTGAAGGCGTTGCGCCCCATGAAGCGCTCTCGCGCGTCCAGCGTGACTGGCTCGAGGACCACCCGACCGGCGTACTGGCGCGGTACGCCGCGCCTCAGTGCATCGTCGCGTCCTGACACCACACACAATCCTCGACGTGCACGCTCCAAGGCCTCGCAGCAGCGCGGGCGGCGACACCTTCGTCGCCTCGGCGCAGGAGCACTCGATGCGCCTGCAGCCAGGGTTCGTATCCATCCCAACATTCGTTGACAGCATTGATGTAGTCACGGGCCCGGGCGTCGGCGATCAGGTTGCCGTCGTTGTTGCCTTCGACCAACGCCCGCGTGAGCTCGTATACCGACAGGGTCGGTGAACGGAGGACGGGTGGGACCGACTTGTGTTCCGCGAGGACGGGCAACGCGTCGCCGAGGGCGAGCAACGCGTAGTGCAGGCGGAGCTGAACGAGCGAGGTCAGGTGCTCGCGTGAATACCACGACTTCTCCGCGAAACCAGCGCGCACGTCCTCGCTGAATGATTCCGCGGCGGCTGCGTACGACTCGCGAAACCGCGTGACATGCACCTCGCGCTCCGCTTGCCACGTCGGCGCGGCGAGCGGGCGGAAGCCGCGGCGTTCGAGGATCGTGCACAGCGGGATAAGCAGAAGTCGCGATCGTGCTGCCATGATGTTGGGTTGGCGTGGCCAGATCACAGTGACAATCGACATGCGCGTCCGTTCGACGGGTTGTTCTCCGTACTGTCGGATCGCGCGAATGCGTTCCATCGCTTCTTCACCGCTGTGCGCGCCATCGAGCAGCGCGGTATACGTAGCGCGGTAGCGATCGCGCTCGACGCGCTCGGTCGAGCGGCCGCGTGCTGCGGCGCGCTCAAAGGCCGGGCCCGTGCCCCACCGGAACAAGAGGTTCTCGCCGATGCGTGCCATGGTGCCGCTGCGCGCGAGGTACACCTGCTCCTCGGCTTCGGCGATGCTGCGCAGCGCGAGCTTGCGCAGGTCGTCCTCGATGTCACCGGGCGCGGCCGCCGGGAGCTCGGCGCGGAATCGCCGCAACCGTTCGAGCGCTTCCGCGAGCGTGAGCCGCGCCTCGGGATACTCGTCGCGTTTCGAGTACAGCAGCGCTTCGGAGCGGAGCGCGACGATGCCGTATGCGCCGCGCTCGGGAAAGATCATCGCCCGTGCCAGGCTCGCGTGATCGTGCGTCTCCCGCATCGACGCCTGGCACGCCGCCCACGAGATGCGCAGCAGTATCGCACCCAGATCCCACGCATGCACACGGTAGCGCGGCCAGTTCGCGGCGAGTTGGTCGGCAACGAAGCGGACGGTGTACGCGCAAAGTTCGTCGTCGAGCGCATCGTCGCGGCGCACCCGTTCGATGTCCTGGTGGTCACAGACATCGGCCGCCGCGAAGAGGTCGTCGATGCTCCATGTATATACGTCGCCGCGTTGCACGGCCGCGAGGCGCGCGAGCACTTCGGCCTCACCGACGCGTTGTGGCCGCGGTTCGATGTCGTCGAACGTCGTCATCGGCACGCGACCACTTCGACGAGGTTGCGCATCGATCGAACCGCGGACCGGATCTCCTGCAGCGTGTGGTGTGGCGGTACCGGCCGCTCGTGCCAGGTCGTGGGGAAACCGATCGTTTCGACGATCGCACAGTGCGCCAACCCGTAGTCGCGCACGACATCGGCGTGTTGGAACGTAACGAAATGCGGTGACGTCACTACGAGGACGCGACTGCCGGGCGCCGGTGTGTGCACGCGCGCCAGAAAACGGACAGTGTCCGCGGTGTTGGCGCGGTGTCCGGGCCGGCTCGTCGGCGCCCAGAGCGCCGCTATCGGAACGCCAAGTCGTGGTGAGTGAAACTGCCGGACCAAGGACCGATTGCGCGGATCCGGATCGTCGGTGCTGAACTCGGAGAGTTCGCGACCGGTGTCGATGCCGAACGTTGCCGCGGCGGCGGCAACTATGAGGTCGAACTCGTTCGTGGCGTGGCGTGCATAGGCGGCGACGACCTCGGCTTCGCCGTCGAGGAGGGCGCGTCCGCTGCCGAGCAGCGCGACGTGTTCGGCGTTCCGACCATCGAGCGCATCGCGCGCGTATTCGCAACGACGCAGCGGCGCGAGCCACGCACCACCGAGCACCGCGACGAGGTCGTACACCCCCGCCGTGGGTTGGGATCCGCCTTGCATGCCCAAGTCTTGCTCGGCCCGGCTGATGAGCGCGAGCTGCTGCGGCGTGTACATGCGCGTGTCAGTCGCGGTTTGGCGTTCGCCGCCTCGCCGCGAGTCCCAGTGTTCGAGCGACCAGTCGTCGAGGGCGCGGAGGAGGTCGGGCAGCGCGCCCCGCGGCTCCTCGAATCCGAACGATGTCGCGAGGTCCGACAGCGTGGGATGCCGCACCCAGGTGTCGACCGCGCGCACGATCGAATCCCGTTGCGGAAGAAGTGGATCGCCGAACCGGGTGGTCACGGCGGTGGGCTCAATGTGCCCATCGCTTTCTCGATGAGGAACGGTTGCTGGAGCGCGCTGACGACGGCTTCGAGGTTCTCGTCGGATGCGTTCTCTAGGCGAACAATGTGGCGCTCGATCTTTGTTCGTCGGCTCGGTCCGGCGTGCCGGGCTGCTTGATTCCAGTGCGCGCGCGCCTGCTCGAGATGTTTGAGCGCGCGGACGCGATCCCACTGCGCGGTCTCCACAAGGTGACGAGCGATGCGTTCGTATGCATATGCGCGCACGATCTCGCGAATCGTTCGACGGCGAGCGAGATACGTCGATGCGTCGACGCCGTCGCGCCGGGCATGCTCGATCGCGCTCTCGTAGCGGTAGCGATGTGTGATCTCAATGGTGTGCTGCGAGGCGTCGAACGTGTCGCCGACGTCGGCGCTCCCGGCGTAGATCCGCTCGTCGTCGGTGTTCGCATGCTCGCCCTGGAACGTGAGTGCAACCAAC
>JAODBJ010000295.1 GCA_025463905.1 Actinomycetes bacterium | reverse complement strand
CGCTCGTCGCGCTGATCGAGCGCATGGCCGCGTTCCACCACGATCTCGAACCGTTCGGCGTGCCACGCGCCGACCTCGTCGAAACGACCGCGCGGATGCTCCACCAAACGGTGACCGGCAGCTGAAGTACGTGAACTAGCGCCGCGTCGGGCGACGTTCGGCTCGGTCGGCCGATCTTCAAGGCGCGCACCGGCCGAGCGAGCCGTCGCCAAGCAAGTCGGCGGTCATCTTCACGCCCGCGCCGAGGTCATCTGTGGTGTTGCAGGTGCTGGTTGAGTCGCGCGGCTTGGCGCGTCTGATGGTCACGTTCTGCGAGGTTGGGTGCGTTGCGAGCTGCGTTGGCGTAAAGGCGGGCCGCGAGTTCGAGATCGCCGTTCTTTTCGTGGAGGTACGCGGCGACCGCTTCGCGCCGCGGGACGTCATCGTCGACCTCGGCCAGTGCCGCGAGTCCTGTTGGCGCGCCGGCGGCCTCGCCGACTGCGACCGCACGGTTGAGCCGGACGATCGGAGTGTCGGCGAACCGGAGTAGCTCGTCGTACCACTCCACGATCTGGCGCCAGTCGGTCTCCTCGACATGCGGCGCGTCGGCATGGAGCGCGGCGATCGCCGCTTGCGCCTGGTATTCGCCGAGCTGATCGCGCGCGAGCGCCGCTTGTGCGATGTCGATTCCCTCGGCGATGAGTCCGGTGTCCCACTGGCTGCGGTCCTGATCGGCGAGAGGCACGATGCTTCCGTCCGATTGGTTGCGGCTGCGGCGGCGGGCATGGTGGAGGAGCATCAGGGCGAGCAACCCGTGGACCTCGGGGTTGTCCACCAAGGCCGCCAGCTGCCGGGTCAGTCGGATCGCCTCGGCCGCGAGATCGACGTCGCCGGAATAGCCCTCGTTGAAGACGAGGTACAGCACGCGCATCACCGTGCGCACGTCGCCGGGACGATCGACACCGGCCCGACTGACCATGCGCTTGGCGCGGCTGATGCGCTGCGCCATGGTGGGCTCGGGCACGAGGTATGCCCGAGCGATCTGGCGTGTGGTGAGGCCACCGACGGCCCGGAGGGTCAACGCAACCGCCGACGTGGGGGACATGTCGGGGTGCGCGCACAGGAAGTAGAGGCGCAGCGTGTCGTCGGCGCTCGGGATCGCGCCGGCCGGCGGTTCGGTGTCGACTCGGAGCTCTCGGTCGCGGCGCGCGGCGTCTGACCGCGTCATGTCGACGAAGGCTCTCCAAGCGACCGTGATGAGCCACCCCGCGGGGTCGGCGGGCAACTCGTCCCCCCACGCGGAGAGCGCCCGGATGAGCGCCTCTTGTACGGCGTCCTCGGCTGTCGCGAAGTCGGCACCGCGACAGACGAGGACGCTCAAGACCCGCGGGACGAGCTCGCGTAGCTCGACGTCGTTCACGGGGCTTCCACGGTCACTGGGTGACGGTGGGCGGCGCGGCCAGGAAGGGTCGGACCTCCAGCCATTCGTGGATCGGTTCGCCGCCGGCCCCAGGTGCTGCCGACAGCTCACCGGCGAGCTCGATCGCTCGCTCGTAGCTGTCGACGTCGATCACCATCCATCCCGCGATCAAGTCCTTCGTCTCGGCGAACGGGCCGTCGGTCACCGGCGGCCGCCCCTCGCCGTCGTAGTGGACCCACACGCCGTCGGGCGACAGCGCCTGTGCGTCGATGAACTCGCCGCTGCTCTCGAGCCGAGCTGCGAAGTCGTTCATGTACCGGATGTGTGCCTCGACCTCGTCGGGCTTCCACTGGGCCATCGGGACATCGTTGACGGGTGACGGCGCGCCTCGGTAGTGCTTGAGAAACAGGTACTTGGCCATGGTGTTCTCCCTGTGTGACGTCGGCCCTGGCGGCCGGATGCACCCTGGGACGGAGCAGGTCCCGAATTCTCGACATCTCCGCCGGGAATTCGGCACGAAAGCTCTGACGACCTACGCCGTGCCCACGCATCTGGCTGAACCGGATCGAGGCCCAGTTCACCGCACTGCGGCATGTCACCTCGAAGGCACCGACCACCTAGGTGCGTTCGCCGCGGGCGTTACGCGCTGGCGGCGTTGCTCGCGTGCGAGTTCGCCGGTGCGATCACCGCGATTGCGAGCTTCGTCAGGATCGCCTCGACTTCGATCGTCGAGCGCGTGCCTCCGGCCCGCAAGCGGTCGTAGGTGTCGAACGAAGTGAGCACCTGGAGCGCCGCTACGGCTTCTTCGCGTGTCCAATGGGAGCGCAGGTGGCCGGTCGCGGCGAGCGCGTCGACAACCTTGTTGAGCCCCAATGGCACGAGATCGCCGCTGCGTTGCGCGCCAGTGATTGCTCCCAGCGTGCGTGCCTCCCGCGCCGCCTCTTCGTTACCGGCCCAGTGCCGGCACGCACCGCGCAGCGCGCTGCGCAAGATCGCGAGTGGCTCACCCGGTGCGCCTTCGGTGACGTCGCCTGGTGACACGTCACGCGCCGTGCGCGAGGTCAGCTCGTCGAGCACGGCCCGCTTCGAGCGAAAATGCTCGTAGACGGTCGCGCGTGCGACACCGGCCGTCTTGGCCAGCTCATCCATACTGAAACGCCCCACACCCCGCTCCCGAGACAGCAGGGCTGCTGCCGCGAGGATACGCGCATGTGTCGCTTCAACTAGTTCCCGACGACTCGGGCTCATAGTGCACCGCCCCGTGCACCCGGCATATTCCGCCCATACCGGCTAGCGACATATTCGCACCATACCGACCGTCTTGTCAGATTTTGTTCGGTGGAGTGGCGTTGGTCACTCCACCGAGGCCGGCGAGATCATCGTCGCGGGCGACGCGACGATGAGCTCGAGTTCCCTCCCGAAGACCTTCTCGAACAGCTCCCGCTTCCGCCGAGCCCCCCAACATTCCAGCTCGGCGTCCCCACGCGAATACATCCGAAGCAGGACAAGTTGCGGATGGATCTCTACATCCAGCCGTTCGACGACGCCGCGCCGGCCGCGGTCGAGACCGTCGGCGACCCGCAGGATGGCGTCGATCTTGCGCACCCGCTCGCGGTCCTCGGGGCTCAGCGCCGCCATCCTCGCCTCGGACGATTTCGGGTCGCCCCGGCGGTGGTGGCGCACGAGGGCGGCGAGCAGCGCGACCTCGTCGGGAGAGAAGCCGCGCAGCTGGGCGTTCTCCACCAGGTAGGCGGCGTGGCGGTGGTGGCCTTTGCGTGACACGTGCTGTCCGATGTCGTGCAGCATCACCGTGTACTCGAGCATCTCGCGGTCGGCGGCCCCGAGTTCGTGCAGTGAGGCCGTCTGGTCGAAGAGGCTCAGCGCGAGCCGCATCACATGGCGGGTGTGGTCCGGGGCCGAGTTGCAGCGGCGGGCGAGGCCGGCCACGGCGGCGCGTCGCAAGGCACGGGGGTCGTCCGACCAGTCGTCGGGATCGTGCGTGCGGACGACGTCGAGAACGATCCCTTCTCGAAGCGCCCAGTCGCTCGTGGTGAGTTCGTCGAAACCGAACACCTCCATGGCCGCCGCGAGCAGCGTCGAACCGGCCGGAAGCAGGTCGGCCCGTTGCTCTTCGAGGCCGGGCATCCGGCGGCGCTCCGACGTCTTCGATTTCATGATCCGCTCGTGGAGCGGCAAGAAGTCGGCGCGGGAGATCCGCAAGCCGTTCGAAGTGGCCGGGACCTCTCCGGTGCGCGCCGCGGTGACCATGCGGGCGAGGTCGTTCAAGGTGCCACTGCTTCCCACCGCCGATTGGGGCGCGAAGGCGGCGACGTCGGGCTCGAGGGGTTCGAGGGTGGAGCGAATGCGGTCCTCGAGGCGTTTGCGGTCGGTCTTGCTCGGCGGGTCGTTCTCGACGAGTTCGGCCGTGAGGCGACCGACGCCGAGGTGCTCGCTCGCGGCCCAACGCAAGCCGCCCGGGTCGCCGACCATGAACTCGACACTGCCGCCGCCGATGTCGATGCACAGCGCCGGCGGCGGATCGAGCACCACGCTTGCCCGCACCGCCTGAAAGATCAGCCGCGCCTCTTCGAGGCCGCTGATGACTTCGATGTCGACGCCGGCTGCTTCTTCGAGGAGGTCGACCACTTCGCTGCCGTTCGCGGCGCTTCGGATCGCGCTGGTCGCCTTCGCGATCACGTCGCGCGCACCGTCGGCCTCGGCGATGCGTTGGAACCGGCGCACCGTGTCCACGGCCCGCTCGATCGCCCGGTCGGTGATGCGGCCGTACCGGCTCACCTCGTCGCCGAGACGGAGCATCTCCTTCTCGCGCGTGATCGACTCGAACGTCCCGTCAGGGTGCACGTCGGCGACGAGCAGGTGGAATGAGTTGCTGCCGAGGTCGATGGCCGCGAGCCGCATGGCGTGGTCAACTTACCGGCGCCGCCGGAGCGGAACCGGTAACCGGGCCTGACGACGCCGTCAGGTGCGCAGGTAGGGTGGCACCAGACGCCGGGAGGAAACGATGACGAACGTGAACGGTGAAACGCGGATGCTGATCGACGGAAAGCTCGTCGACGCCACCGGCGGTGCAACCTTCGACAACATCAATCCGGCGACGGAAGAGTCGATTGGCGTCGTCGCCGACGGCACCGTCGACGACATGGGCCGCGCGATCGGCGCCGCCCGTCGGGCGTTCGACGAAACCGACTGGTCGACCAACCGCGCCTTCCGCAAAGCCTGTCTGCAGCAGTTGAAAGACGGCCTCGAGAAGCACAAAGAAGACTTGCGGCCGCAGATCGTCGGCGAGGTCGGATGCCCGATCGGACTCACGTTCGCCATCCAGCAGGACTCGTGCATCGACGACCTGCAGTGGGACATCGACGTCATCGACAGCTACGACTGGGAGAGCGAACTCGGCGTCCATGAGTTCTTCGGTCTGCGCTCCAACCGCCTCGTGTGGAAGGAAGCGATCGGGGTGGTCGGCGCGATCACGCCGTGGAACTTCCCGTTCATGCTCAACCTCAGCAAGGTCGGTCCCGCGCTCGCGGCCGGGTGCACCGTGATCCTGAAGCCCGCGCCCGACACGCCGTACAGCGCCACGTTCATCGGCAAGATCGTCGCCGAGGAAACCGACATCCCGCCGGGGGTCTTGAACGTCGTGCCGTCGGCCGACCCTGCGGCGGTCGGCGAGTTGCTCACCAGCGACCCGCGCGTCGACATGATTTCCTTCACCGGATCCACCGCGGTCGGGAAACGCATCGCGGCGCGCGCCTCCGACACGCTGAAGCGCGTGTTCCTCGAACTTGGTGGCAAGTCCGCGAACATCGTGCTCGACGACGCCGACTTCGCAGCCGTGTTGCCCAGCACCAACATGACCTGCATGCATTCCGGGCAAGGCTGCGCGATCACGACGCGCCTGCTGCTGCCGCGGTCGCGTTACGACGAAGGCGTCGAGATCGTGAAGGCCGCGTTCGAAACGTTCCCGTACGGCGACCCTATGGACTTCAACAACATGGCCGGTCCGCTCGTGAACAAGAAGCAATACGAGCGAGTGCTCGGGTACATCGAGAAGGGCAAAGCCGAAGGCGCGCGCTGCCTGGTCGGTGGCGGCCCCGCGACCCAGTTCGACAAGGGGTACTTCGTGCAGCCCACGCTGTTCGCAGACGTCGACCCCGACTCGACGATCGCCCGTGAAGAGATCTTCGGCCCGGTGCTCGTGGCGATTCCCTACGAGAACGACGACGACGCGGTGCGCATCGCCAACGATTCGCGCTACGGCTTGTCGGGCGCCATCAACGGCGGGTCGCTCGACCGGGCGCTGTCGATGGCGAGGCGGATTCGCACCGGCACGATCGCGGTGAACGGTGGCCAGTGGTTCGGCCCCGACTCGCCGTTCGGTGGGTACAAGGAGAGCGGCTCCGGCCGCGAGCACGGCGTGCTCGGCTTCGAGGAATACCTCGAGACCAAAACCGTCGGCGTCCCCGGCTAGCGCGCCCCTGAGGGGGCGGGGGTTATTGGCTGCGGAGCCAGGTGACGGTGCCTTCGAGGAAGGCGCCGACGTCGTTGTACTTGCCGGCGAAGAGGCCGCCGAACCACTCGGGGACGGAGATCTCGAACGTGCCGTCCTCGACCATCCGCAAGATCGGTTCGACGATCGCTTCGACGGGCAACGCGTCGATCGCCATCATCGGCGCGTCGTTGTCGGGGAGGTGGAACAACTCGGTGTCGATGATGCCCGGGTAGACGACGTGGATCTTCACGTCGGTGTCGCGCAGGTCGACCTGCATCGACTCCGACCAGGCCGACAACGCGGCCTTCGTCGCCGCGTACGCCGCTTCGGCCGGCGGCGAAAGGCGCGCCGCGACCGAGGAGATGTTCACGATCCGGCCGCCGCGTTCGACGAGCCGGTCGCGCAACGCGAGCGTGAGGCGCACAGGAGAGAAGTAGTTGATGCGCATCGTGTCTTCGACGACTTCGGGCGTGAGGTCGAACACGGTGCGGCGCTTCGGGATGCCGGCGTTGTTCACCAACACGTCGATCCCGCCGAGCGCGTCGTCGGCTTCCTTCGCGAAGCCCGCGAGCACGTCGAGGTCGGCGAGGTCGACCACCCACGACTTCGATGCCGGGGCGTGCTCTTGCACCTGCGCCAACACTTCGGCCAGTTTGTCGCCGCGCCGGGCGCAGATGCCGACGGTCGCGCCGCGCTGCGCGAGTCCGACCGCGACTCCGGCGCCGATGCCCGACGACGCGCCGGTCACGAGAACGTTTTTACCTGCGAGTGAGTACGCCACGCCACGACCCTACGACGTAGCTGACGTCGATGTCAGGTGCTGTAGCTTCGCGCCGTGCCGCTCGAGCCGAGTTCCGTTCTTCTCACCGATCGCGTCGCAGTCGTGACTGGCGCGGCGGTAGGCATCGGCCGCGCCATTGCGCTCGCGTACGCCCGTTTCGGTGCCGACCTTGCCATCTGCGACCGCGACCAAGAGCATCTCGACGAGCTGGCCACCGAGATCGAAGGTCTCGGCCGCCGGGTGGTCACCGGTGTGCTCGACGTGCGCGCCGGCGAGCCGGTGCAACAGTTCGTGGCCGACGTCGACTTCGAGTTCCACCGGGTCGATGTGTTGGTGAACAACGCGGGCGGTGGGTTCCAGGCACCGTTTCTCGACGTGAACGACAAGGGCCAGGACGCCCTCGTGCGGGAGAACTTCACGAGCGTCACCAACTTCATCCGGGCGTGCGTTCCGCTCATGCCCGACCCGGCCGGCGGTTCGATCATCAACGTCACGTCGATCGAAGCGCATCGTGCCGCGCCCGGCTTCGCGGTGTACGGCGCGATGAAGACCGCGGTGATGGGACTCACCAAGACCCTCGCGCTCGAGCTTGGTCCGCGGATGGTGCGAGTCAACTGCATCGCCCCCGACGTGATCCCTACGCCCGGTATCGGTACCGACTTCGGCGAGCGCACACCGATACCGATCGCGGGCCATGTCGACGATTGCGCGGGTGCCGCGGTGTTCCTGGCGAGCGAACTGTCGCGTTTCGTGACCGGCACGACCATCCATGTCGACGGCGGCAACCTCGCCGCGGCCGGTTGGATCCGCAACGAAGACGGCACCTACGGCACTGGAGCTTGACGTTGGAATTCGGGATCACGTTCGGCCGGTTGCACCCCGGATTTTTCCTCGAAGCCGCGCTCGAAGCCGAGCGGCTCGGATTCGAGTCGGTGTGGCTGCCCGAGCACATGGTGTTCACCCGTGAGATGAGCCGGTCGCCGCACCCGGGTGAAGAACATCCGCCGGTGCCGCCCGAGACGCCGGTGTACGACGCCTTCGTGTATCTCGCGTTCCTGGCGGGCCAGACCGAGCGAGTGAAGCTCGGCACCCACGTGTTCAACATCGGGCTCCGCCATCCGTTCACCACCGCACGCGGTGTGCAGACGGTCGACCTCGTGTCGAACGGTCGATTCATCTTCGGGATCGGCGCGTCCTGGCTCGAAGAGGAATGGGTCGCCGCGCAGCTCGACTTCGCAACGCGCGGCCGCCGCGTCGACGAAGCGATCGCGGTGTGCAAACGGCTGTGGACCGAACCCGAAGTGACCCATCACGGTGAGTTCTTCTCGTTCGACCGAGTTGTGTTCGAACCGAAACCGAAGTCGCGGCCGTACCCGCCGATCCTCGTCGGTGGCGAGTCGCGCGCCGCGTTGCGCCGCGCCGCGAAGCATTGCGACGGTTGGATCGGTATGGATCACACATTCGAGTCGGGTGCCGCGCAGATCAAAACGTTGCGTACGCTCCTCGAAGAAGCGGGCCGCGATCCGGCCGCGTTCGAATACTGCCTCGGCAGCCCGATCACGTCTGCGGACGACGTGAAGCGGTGGGAGGAGATCGGCGTGACCCGCATGGTGTTCGCGCCGTGGCGCCGGTCGAAGGAAGCGATCGACGGCATGCGCCGCTTCGCCGATACCTACTTCTAGCGCTGCTTCTAGCGCTGCTTCTAGCCTCCCGCGAGTAACCGCTAGTCGGCGTTTCCGAAACGCTCTGGTTCGGCGCTGAAGTCGCGGATGCTGCCGACGTGCCGGTCCGCGAAGTGCACGACCGCGGGTTGCATCGTGTAGCAAACGCCGCTCATGTTGGCGGGCAGTTGATCGGCGACGGGCACGCCGTCGAGGTCCATGCCGCGGCCCATACCGATGTCGGAAGCGCGGCGCAAGATGATCGCGCGTTCGGCGTGGTCGGGTTCGAGCGTGGCGTCGGCCCAACGCATGAACCCACCCTTCCACGGCGCATCGTCGAACGGTGCGACCGGGTCGACGATGCCTCCCCAGGTAAGGCGCCATTCGAGGCTTGCGGCGCCGTCGACCCATAACCGCACGCGCGTTTCACCGTTCGCGTCGCGCGACGGCACTTCCACGTCGTAGCGGCGGCGGTCGCGTTCACTCGCGGCGTGCGTGATCGCGTGGCAGGCGGCGTCGAACTGGTGGGTGCAATTCTGTTTCGGATCGGTCCACTGCCCGGCGGCCGTGAAGCGCGTCGAGAGTGGCATCCCGGCCAGCGCGCGCAGTGAATCGGCCGCCGCCGGGCACGTCGACCACGGCCACCGGAACGATTCGCATTCCACGCCCACGATCCGCTCGCCGTCGTGCCGCAGCGTCACCCGGAAATGGTGAAAGTCGTCTTCGAGATCCGACACCACTTCTCCCGAAGCGGTAGCCGTCACCAGGATGCGGCGGCGGTACGCATCGGCCGTAAGGTCGAAGTCGGGTTCCACCCACCGATGATACGGGTGTGACGCTCTTGTCAGGTTTGGGGAAGAATGCAGGAGCGGCGAGCGCAGCGAGTGCGACCGGAAACCTCGCCGGAAGGGAGCAGTCGATGGCCGCGGTGATCGACTCGGATCAACACCTGTTCGAAACCCGTACGTGCTGGCTCGATCACATCGATCCCGCGGCGCGCGCGGACGCGCTCACGATCGAAGACGACGAGCTCGGATATCCGTGGCTCACCTGGCGCGGTCGCCACCTGCAGCCGGTCGACGTGCAGCGCCCGGGCCAGACGGCAGAAATCGGGAACTGGCGCGAACGGATCCGTAACGGCTTGCCGCCGGCCGAACGGTACGACGACGTGTTGCCGCGCAACTATTGGGATCCCGCAGCGCGCGCCGAACAACTCACGACGATGGGCCTCGCCGAGGCAGTGGTGTTCCCCAACTTCGGGTTGCTCTGGGAGCGCACCCTCGACGCGTCGTTGCCGGCGCTCACCGCGAATATGACGGCATGGAACCGCTGGTGCGCAAGCGTGGTCACCGACGGACGAGGACGCGTACATCCCGTCGCGCACGTCACGCTGCGCGACGCCGACTGGCTACATGCCGAGCTTGCGTCGCTCGCGCGCGCGGGCGTGAAACTCGCGATGGTGGCGCCCGCGTTGGTGGACGGTCGCGCGCTCTCACACCCTCAGCACGTCCCGATATGGCGCGCGTTCGTCGAGCACGGCATCACGCCGGTGTTCCACGTCGCCGACCAGCGTCGCCCCTTCGGCGACGGTTGGTACACGGAACCCGACGATTCGTTCGTCGCACCGCTCGAGTCGGTGTTCCTCTGGACGCCGGCCGCGCTGGCCGCAACCGACCTCATCCTCAACGGCACGTTCGAACGTTTTCCCGACCTGCGCATCGGGATCGTGGAGCTGTCGGCGGTCTGGGTGCCGATGTTCCTGATGATGCTCGACGGCGGTTACGACTTCACCGCGCGCCTGAACGGGCGACCGATCGCGCCGCTGAGCAAACGACCGAGTGAGTACTTCCTCGAGCAGTTCCGCGTGTCGTCGTTCGCGTACGAGCTGCCCGAGCGACTGATCAAACAGACCGGCGACGTCTACATGTGCTGCAGCGACTACCCGCACTCGGAAGGTACGGCGACGCCACTCGACGACTACGTTGCGCCCGAACGCCACGGCGTCGAGCCGGCGGCGCGCCCGGGATTGTTCCACTCGAACGTCGAGTTCCTGTTGCGGAGGTAGCACCATCGAAGCGCAACCACTGGAGTCGGAGGAGCCGGCGCGGTCGGGTCCGCCGCGTCACGATGTGCCGACGCGGGGTCATAGCGCGTTCACCATCGTCGATGACCGCCAACTGCACTATCTCTGGTGGGGCCGGCGCGACGCGCCCGCGGTGGTATGCCTCCACGGCGGCGCGCAGACCGCGTACATGTGGGAGACGCTCGGTGCGGCGCTGGCCGACCGATACTTCGTGTTCGCACCCGATCTGCCCGGCCACGGCGACTCCGATGTCGACTTGTCGGTTGCCGGCACGACCGCCGGAATCGACCGCCGTGCCCTCGCCGACAGCGTCGAGCAGGCACTCGATCACATTGGCATCGATACGGCGGCGTTCGTCGGCGCATCGCTCGGTGGGATCACATCGCTCACGATCGCGAGTCAGAGCCCCACGCGGGTCAGCGCGATCGCGCTCGTCGACATCGGCCATCGCCTCGAAGACGAGGGTGTGAAACGCATCGTCGAGTTCATGACCAAGCACGAGTCGTTCGCGTCGCTCGAAGACGCCGCCGTCGCGGTGGGCGAATACCTGCCGAACCGCAGCGCGCCGTCGTCGCCCGACCGGCTGCGTCGCAACCTGCGTCAGCGCGCCGACGGCAGGTGGGAATGGAAGCACGCGCTCGGGCGTCAGCTGCGAGATGCCTCCGCACGGCAAGGCGAAGGTGCCTCCGGTGGCGAGCCGAGCTTCGAACCCGGTAACTGGCGTGCGCTCACCGCGGGCATGGATGCCGAACTCGCACACATCGAATGCCCGGTGCTCGTGTTGCGCGGCGCCAAGAGCGACGTGCTCTCCGACGAGGGCGCGCAGGAGGCGACGAACCTCATTCCGAACGCGCGGTTGGCGACGATCGGCAGCGCCGGTCATCACGCGGCGGGCGACAACCCCGAGACGACTGTCACGCTGGTTTCTACATTTTTCAGCGAGGTCGGCTGGTAACGGGCTTTCGCCCCACGACACTCCGTCACGGCCTGCCAAGCATTACAACGACGGGTCAACTCGCAGAGCGCTCGGCCCGATGCAGCCAACATGGACTCCGCGCGCCCGGCGCCCAGCGGCCGGCATCGCATCGCGACGCGCATCGGCGCGGGGGTTGCTTCGATGCTCCTGCCGCTCGCGATCGCGGTAGGCGGTGGCGCGTTTGCTCTCCACCGGATGGCGCTGCGCTTCGACGACGCCAGCGGCCAGGCGCTGACAGAGGTCGTCCCGATCAGCGACGTTCGGGTACAGCTCGGACCGGCGTCATCGAGTAGGTACGAGGTGATGGTCGGCCTCGAGAACCGTGCCGAGTTCCGGCGTCATGCCGGTGTCATCACAAGGCGGCTGAGCCAGCTCGTCGCCGGCGCCGAGATCGCCGAGTCGCGAGGAGATCTCGAGGAGGCGCGAGCGGCATGGGTCACGTACGTCGCGACGTTCGATCGAGTCCTCGATGCGCATCGGCCGACCTCGGCGAAACTGTCATCGGAACTGTCATCGGAACTGTCAACGCGCCTGGCCGTCGTCGATCGTCACCTGGCCGCCGCGCAGACCGACGCGGTGCGAGCCGTTCGCCGCGAGACCGCGGCCGCGCGGCGTCTCGCACGCGAGGTCGCATGGTCGTACGCGGCGCTGGCGCTCGCAGCAGTGGTCGGTGGGTTCGCGATCGCGTTGGCGCTCGCGCGCCTCGTGCTGCGTCCAATCTGGCGGTTGCGCGCCGGCGTGCAACGGATCAGCGATGGCGATCTCACCAGCCCGATCGCGTTGGTGCGCCGCGACGAGTTCGGCGATCTCTCCGATTCGATCGACGCGATGGCGCGAGACCTGCGAACCGCGCACGGTGAACTCGAATATCGCGCGCTGCACGACGAGTTGACGGGCTTACCGAACCGGACCTTGCTACTCGACCGCATCGATCAGCTCAACCGGCGCCTCGGTCAGCGGCACGGCACCGGGGCGCTCCTGCTGGTGGATCTGGACGATTTCAAAGTGGTGAACGACACGATGGGCCACCCGGCGGGCGACTCCCTGCTCGTGCTCATCGCGCAACGCTTGCAGATCGAGCTGCGCGACATCGACACCGCCGCTCGCATCGGCGGCGACGAGTTCGCGTTACTGCTCGAGAACCTGGAGGATGACGCCGAGGCCATTGCCGTCGCCGACCGCGTTCGCCGCGCGATCGCCGAGTCGTGCGAGATCGAGGGCTCGGAAGTGCGCGCGCAAGCGAGCATCGGCATCGTGACGATGCACGATGGTGACGTGACTTCCGCCGACTTGCTGCGCAACGCCGACCTCGCGATGTACGCGGCCAAGCGGGCCGGCAAACGGCGTTGCGAAGTGTTCCAGCGTGAGATGCACTCGAATGCGATCGAACGCGCCAGCATGGAACGCGACTTGCGCAACGCCGTGCGGCGCGACGAACTCGTGCTGCACTACCAACCGGTCATCGATCTCAACTCGGGTCGCGTCACCGGGTTCGAAGCGCTGGTCCGCTGGAATCACCCCGAGCTCGGGATGATGCCGCCCGTGAAATTCATTCCGCTCGCGGAGGAAACGGGCATCATCGTGCCGCTCGGTCGGTGGGTGTTGCGGCGAGCGTGCTCCCAACTGCGGGATTGGCAGCGCATCGACCCCGATCGCTACGGCGCGTTGACGGTGGCCGTGAACCTGTCGGCGTGTCAGCTGGAACGCGAGGGTGTCGTCTCCGACGTTCAGTACGCGCTCGAACAGACTGGTCTCGACCCTACGTCCCTCGTGCTCGAACTGACGGAGAGCATGATCGCCAGCGGCGAGGATTTACTGGATCGTCTCAACGCGCTCAAGGCTCTCGGAGTACGACTCGCCGTCGACGACTTCGGCACCGGTTACTCGTCGCTCGCGTATTTGCGCCAGTTCCCGATCGACGTGCTGAAGATCGACCGGTCGTTCGTCGCGAACATCACGACGCGCCAAGCCGACGCAACCTTGGCCAAGACGATCATCGAGTTGGGCCGGATGCTCGAACTCACGACCGTCGCCGAGGGAATCGAGGACGCCGAGCAGCTGGATTTGTTGCGCACGCTCGGTTGCCGCATGGGGCAGGGTTACCTGATCGCCCGGCCGCTGCCCGCCGACGAGTTCGAAGCGTTCATCGCCGCCCGGCCCGTGGTCCCGTTGGAACCAGCGGGCGGTCCCGCACCGGCGCGAGATGAATCCCCGGCTCCGGCCGCGTCCGACCCACCGTCAAGAGCGTTGCTCGACCACACTGCCGACGCCGTCATTCTCGTGGGCGCCGACGGGCTCCTGCTCTATGCGAACGAGGCGACGAGGCGGCTCATCGGCTATGACGTCGCAGATCTCATCGGCCGGAACGTGTTCGACCTCGTACACCCGGACGACATGGCCGGCGTCCTGGACGCCTACGTGTCGACGGTCGCGACCCCGGGCGTGAAACTGCCACTCGCGTTCCGTGTGCAACACATCGACGGTCCGTGGATCCCAATCGAGATCGTCACGAACAACATGCTCGACGAGCCGTCGGTCGCCGGGTTGGTGATCGCAATCCGCGACCGCCGCGAAGTCAGCATCGACGCGCTCTACGGCACGCCGGTTACTCAGGGACGATGAGTTCCTTCGGCAACTTCCCCTGGAACCACAGCAATTTCTCGACGCGCTTGGCGATCCGCCAGCCCTCGGATGTGCGCACGAGTTCGTCGTCGTAGCGGCCGCCGAGGAAGAAGTAATGCAACGGCCCCTCGCGCGTCGCGGCGCCCATGGGGTTGTAGACCATCGTCCGTGCGGTCGCCCGGTCGCCGTCGACACGCGCTTCGATGTTGGTGACGAGGTGCTGGGTCACCGGGAATGGCGCCAGAGACTTCTCGAGCCACGCGCGGATCTCGGGGTACGGGCCCTGCACGCCGCCCGGATTCGACGAGTAGTCGAGGTACGCGTCGGACAGGAACACCGAGTCGAGGGTGTCCCAATCCTTTTCGTCAATCGCCCACGCGTAACGAACCAGAAGCGCCTGGATTGCGAATTGGTCCTCTATCTCACTCACGACAGTGGTGTCGGTTCGGCCGCGCCGGGCTTGCAGTTGATCGCCAGCGTGAACTTGGTGGTCACAACGGGATCGCCGGTGCTCTCGCTCTTCCACGTCGTCTCGGTCACGTAGAACTCGAGCTTGCCGCCGTCTGACTTTTCCTTCTCGTAGACGTCCGAGATGACGCCGTCGCCGACGAGCACGTCGCCGACGTGAGGCCAGCGGCCGTCGTGGAACACGAACTCCTGCTCACCGTGCAGGATGGCGCGGCCCTTGCCACGGAGATTCTCGATCGGGAGTCCGGCCGCACCCCCTTGGCCCATCGATCCCCAATAGGGCATCACGAACGGGAATGTGGGCGGCGCCGGCGCCGCGTCGCTCGAGTACACGGGGTCGTTGTCGAGCAGCGCCTGGGCGAAGACGCGCACAGGTCCGCGTTCGATCACGACCTTCTGTGCGCCGAGTTGACGCCCCTTCAGCTCGGTGAGTGCCACCGGTTCCTCCTGCGTGAGTTCGTGTTGTTGCTGTGACACGTGTGTCAGGTGCGCGCACCTTACTCGGCGATCCCGGCGCAACTCTTCGCCAGATCACAAGAGCACGTGCCAGCGACCATGCCGTCTGCGCGGCCGCGCTGTGTTTCAGGAAGACACTTTGTCGGGTTTGGTACTTCAGTTTGGTCGGCCGAAAAGCCGATTCAAGTGTCGTACTTCACTTCTGAACTATTCGTCCCGGCTTGCGTGTCGTTCTGAACGCTTGAAGCTCCTGGAAAGGGTGACTGTTCGTGCGCCGTGCGACTCGAAACAGGATTATCGCGTCTGCCATCACCGCGGTCTTAGGTGTGGCCCCCGCTATCACGTTCCTCCCTGCGCTGCTGCGCGACGGAACGTCGACGGCCGGTGCGGTCGTCGCCGATGGCCGGGAGGTGGGCTTCTCCTTTTACGGGGGCATCCTCGCCAACCCGCGAGCCGATGTGAATGCCGACTTTGATCGCGCGAAGGCGACCGGTGCCACATGGGTGCGCCTCGCGTTCAACTGGTCGACCCTCGAGATGCACGGCAAGGGCCAGTTCAACTGGGGCCCGTCCGACGCATTGGTGAGCGCGGCGAATGCACGCGGCTTGAAGATCGACGCCGTCGTGTCGTACGCACCGTTCTGGGCCCGGCCCGGAGGCTCGAACGACATCGCGCCGCCGACGAACTCGAATGACTACGGCGACTTCCTCGCCGCGGCGACGGCGCGCTACGCCCCGCTCGGTGTGCACACGTGGGAGATCTGGAACGAGCCGAACCTGTTCACGATGTGGTCGCCGAAGCCCGACATCGCCAAGTACACGTCGTTGCTCAAGGCTGCATATCCGAGGATCCACGCGATCGACTCGAGTGCAACCGTGCTCACCGGTGGCACATCGCCGGCATGGGACGCGCCCGACGGGTCGCAATACCTTCCCCTCACGTTCTTGAAGGGCATCTACGCCAACGGCGGCAAGGGCTACTTCGACGCCGTTGGGCACCACCCCTCGACGTACCCGTACTCCTCGAACCTCGTGGCCGACTGGAGCTCGTTCCAGCAGTCGAAGCTCATCTACAGCTACATGGTTTCGCAGGGCGACGGTGCGAAGAAGATCTGGGCGACCGAGATCGGTTTCCCGACGGGCACCGACAATCGCGCAGTGAGCGAACTGAACGAAGGAAAGCTGTACGCCGAGTCGCTCGAAGCGTGGACGGCGTTCAGCTTCCACGGCCCGATGTTCATCTACTCGGTACGCGACGAAGGCACGAACCTCGCTGACCACTACCAGAACTTCGGGATCATGCACGTCGACGGCACGCCGAAGGCGGGCTACACGCGGATCGTGCAAGCACTGCGTGCACCGCAGCACGTAGCTGCGCAACCCGGGACCGGGAACGCCACGGTCTCGTGGGACCCGCCGGGGTACGACTACGGCGCGGCGATCACCGCGTACACCGTCACCGCAAATCCGGGCGGCGCGTCAGTGACCGTACCGGCGGGTAGCCGCACAGCCACCGTGCCGGTGAGTAACAGTGCCAACTACACGTTCACCGTCCAGCCGGTGCAGAACGGCGTCCCCGGTGTGACGAGCGTCGCGTCGAACGTGGTGATGCCGGGCGTGCCGTCGGTGTACCCGACGACGGGCTCCGCCGTTGAAGGGAACAGCGGCACCCGCATCCTCAACGTGCCGGTGGTCCTGAGCAAGCCGAGCACGGTGCCGATCACGGTGCACTACACGACCGGCAACTGGGCACCGAGCTTCATCGCAGCGATGCCGCAGGACTACGACGCGGCGAGCGGCACGCTCACATTCGCACCGGGCGTGACCGAGCTCAATGTTGCGGTCACGATCAAGGGCGACACCGTGAGGGAAGTCGGTGGGGACAGCTTCCTGGTGTTCTTGTCGAACCCGACGAACGCGAGCATCGGCGGCTTCGCCGGTGTCGGTGTCGGTCACATCGTCGACGACGACTAGCACGGCTGGTCGAACGCAAGGGGTGGCCTCCGGACTTGTCCGGAGGCCACTTCGCGTTAGGTCCTGCTAAAGCTTGCCAGTCGTGAGCCGACAAGAACGTGGCACGACCAGGGGCGGCTTCGTGGACCTCACGCCAATCGAATCGAACACCTTGCTGGTGCTCGGCCTGTTGCCGAACACCGACTCGGTGAGAGCTATCGCGAACATGACGAAGGACGACCTGTCCACTTGTGAGGCAGCCGTCGCGTCGCTGTGCGCCCGTGAGCTCGTGGTGCGCGCCGGCGACCGTCTCGGTTTGACGAAGGCCGGCTACCACGCCCACCTCGGCGGCTTGCTGACCCGCGCCGCCGAGCAAGGCTGACCGCCCGGCGACTCACGACGTTGTCATGCTGGCGCGTGCACGGTGCGCGCGCTGTGAACGTTCTTCTTGCGGGACCGCACCGCTCTGGCACCACGCTCGCCTGCGCGTTGCTCAATCAGGTACCCGGTGTGGTTGCGCTCGACGAGCCGTGCCCGGTTTCGCTGTTCTCTCCGCGTGAGTCGATTCCGGATGCGCTCGCGCAGTTCATCGACACCCAACGGCGCTCGCTCGTGGATGAAGGACGGGCGCGGGCACAAGTGTCGGATGGCGACCATGCCGGGAAGGTCCCGAAGCTCGCCCCGGTCCTCCAGCGGATCCCGGGCCGGTTCGGCGATCAGTTGTTCAACCGGTGGGGCGCCCGGCAGACGACCGATCGGATGGGTTGGCTGCGCCTTGCCGCCCCGGTCGACGAGCCATTCACGTTGGTGGTGAAACAGCCGGCCGCGTTCACCGCGGCCTTACCGCAACTCGCGGCGCGGTTTCGGTGCGTGGCGCTCGTACGAAATCCACTGGCGACGCTCGCGTCGTGGAACACGGTCGACTTCAAGCGCGACGGCCGTGCTCGCGTTGCCGAACGGATCGATCCAACCCTCGGGCCACGGTTGGACGCGATCAAGAATCGCTACCGCCGGCAGATGGAACTTCTCTCGTGGTTTTTCGAGCGGTACCGCGGTCACGATCTGATCCGGTATGAGGAGATGTGCTGGGACCCGAACGAAACCCTTTCGGTGGTGACCCCCGTGGATGGGTTGGCGCCGTTCGAGTCGCGCAACCTGAACCCGAAGTACTCGCCGTACCTCATCGAGAAGCTGGCGACGTTGCTGCTCAACTCGGATGGCGCGTACTGGGAGGTGTACTGGCGCGAGGAAGTGCGGCGGCTCGCGGCGAGCTATCTGTAGTTATTGCGATTCGCGGCCCGGCAGCTTGTGTTTCATCACCTTGCCGGTCGCATTGCGAGGTAGCTCGTCGACGAAGTGCAACACGCGCGGTCGCTTGTAGTCGGCCAAACGTTCGCTGCAGAACGCGGCCAGCTCGTCGCGTGTGAGTTCACAGCCTGGCTTCACGACCACCCAGGCGCCGACGTCTTCGCCGAGCACTGGGTGGGGAACACCGGCGACGGCCGCTTCCTGCACCGCGGCGTGCTCGAGGATGACGGCTTCAACGTCGGTGGCGTAGATGTTGTTGCCACCGCGGATGATCATGTCTTTCATCCGACCGGAGATGTAGATGAAGCCGTCTTCGTCGACGTACGCGAGGTCGCCGCTGCGAAGCCAACCGTCTTCGGTCCACGTGCGCGTCGTCGCGTCTTCGTCCTTGTAATACTCGCGACGCTTGCCTGGAAGCCGCACCAGCAACTCGCCGACGGCGCGCGGCGCAAGCACTTCGTCGGTGTCGGGATCGACGACCTTCGCTTCGGCGGGCGGGATGGGTTTGCCGACGGAACCGACCCGATTGCGGATCTCTTCCTTCGGCATGACGATGTATGCGGGGCCGGCCTCGGTGAGCCCGTACGAATTCGATACCGATGCTTGCGGCATCCGGTCTTGCATCCGCAACAACGTCGCGGGCGCGAGCGGTGCGCTCCCGATCGAAACCGCGAGGGGCGACGACAGATCGGCTGACTCGAAGCGCGGACTCGCGGTGATCAACTCCGCCATCGCGGGGACGAGGAACACCATCATCGGGTGGTCGCGCTCGACGACGTCGAACCAATGGTCGACGTCGAACTTCGGCATGTAGAGGCCGAAGAGCCCCATCTTCATCGGGTTGTAGATGAAGCTCATCCCGGCGAACGTGAAGAGCGGGGCGCCGTGCAGCCATCCGGTCTTCGACCAGTGGGGGACTGAGTTCGGGATCATCCCGACGTTGCGATGGCGCACCAGCACGCCCTTCGGAAGACCCGTCGTGCCCGACGTATACATGATGTCGGCCATGTCGTCTTCGTCGAGCGGCACCTGGATCTCGCTCGCGTCGAACGAGTCCGTCTGCGCCCACGTGTCGGTGGCATCACGCGGGCCGTCCGCGTTCAGCACGGTGGCGAGCGCGTCTACCTTCTCGGCAACGACAGTCGCCATCGACGCGAGCGCGTCGCAAGTGACGATCGCCGTCGGTTCCGCGTGACGCAGGATTGCGACGACTTCGTTCTCCGAAAGGCGCGTGTTCACCGGCACCATGACCGCGCCCGCCTTATGGATTGCGGCGTACGACGCGATCCACTGCAGGCAATGGTCGCTCGGCAGGTGAATCGCGACGCGGTCGCCCTTGCGCACGCCACGATCGATCAAGAAACGCGCGACACGGTTCGAGGTGTCGTCCCACTCCCGAAAAGTGATGGCCTCGCCGGCATCGAGGTCGCGATAGGCAATCTCGTCGGCCCAGCGACGCGCCATGAAGCGAAGCTGGTCGACGAGCAGCGGGCCGCGCGGCGCGTCGTCGCCCATGCCGGTCAGAGCCCGAAACCCATGGGCGGGATCTTGCTCGGCGCCTGCAGGAACAACTCTTCTTTGCGGGCGACGAGTTCGTCGACACTCCAGCGTCCTTCGACGCGATCCAGTGTTGTTACTTGCGACCAGCCGCGCATCAGGTGGAGGCGCGGCCCCCACACCACGAACACCTGACCCGACACGTCGGCCGCCGCGTCGCTGGCGAGGAAGCCGACGGTCGGCGCGATGTTTTCCGGGTCCCACTCGGGACCCGCCATGTAGTCCTCGGCGCCGGCCACGGTCGCGGTGAGCCGGGTGCGGGCTCGGGGCGCGATCGCGTTCACGGTGACGCCGTACTTCTTCAGTTCGCGCGCAAGCACGATCGTCATCGACGCGATGCCGGCTTTCGCTGCCGCGTAGTTCGACTGCCCGACGTTGCCGAAGAGGCCGGACTCACTCGCGGTGTTGATGATGCGCCCGCTGACGTCGTCGCCCGCCTTCGCGCGGTCGCGCCAGTGGCGCGCCGCGAAGTGGCATGGCGCGAAGTGGCCTTTCAGGTGCACCGTGATGACGGAGTCCCATTCCGCTTCGGTCATGTTGAAGCTCATGGCGTCGCGAAGAATCCCGGCGTTGTTCACGAGTACGTCGAGGTGGCGAAACTCGTCAACGGCCTGAGCCACCAACTTCTCCGCGCCTTCCCACGTGGCGACGTTGTCGTGGTTCGCGACCGCGTTGCCGCCGGCGGCGCGGATCTCGTCGACCACTTGCTGGGCGGGGTCGGCGTCGGCGCCGTCTCCCTGGTCGCCGGCACCGAGGTCGTTGACGACGACGCTCGCACCTTCCTGTGCGAGCAAGAGCGCTTCGCCCCGCCCGATGCCGCGGCCGGCACCGGTGACGATCGCGACCTTGCCCTCGAGTGCCCCCATTGACGTCTCCTGATCCACCTGCGCGCGAAACGGAGACGGAGTCTCGCACCTGACGTCGCCGTCAGGTCAAGCGAGGGGCGGCAGGGTCACCAATTCGCCCGCGAAGATGAGGTTCGGGTCGCCGGACCGGAGCGTCGAGCGGTTCGCGGCGACGACGCGTTGCCAGTAGGGCGCAATCTCTTCGTCGGTCGGAACGCGGCGGTTGGCGGCAGCGAGGCGGGCCGCCGCGATGTGCCAGAGGTTGTCGCCGGGCACCACGGTGTAGAGGTCGGGGCGGGCCGGTGTGCGGACGCGGCGCCCAGCCGTGGCGGCAGGTTCGGGCGGTTTCGGTGGGCGTGGTTCGGATGCGGGGCGACGATGCGTTGCCGGCGGCATGTTCGTCGTGAGTCTGCTGGTTGTCGTCGGTGTCGGCGCGGTGGTGGCCGTCGTCGCGCTCGGCTTGGAACCCGGCTCGACGACGATCTTGCCGTCGGGAGTGACGCGCACCACCACGGGCGGGCGCCGTTCTGCCATCGTCGTGGTCGTGGTGGCAGAGGCCGGCATCGCGGCGCCCGCGACCGCGACAGTGGAGATGGTGCCTAACGCCAGGGACAAGGCGAGCGCACGGTCGACCGCCCGGCGCACTGCGGGCGCGGTGCAGACATCGAGCACGCGCAGGGCACGCAAAGCGGGGAATGCTCGGCTCGCGACGCACGTGATCGTCGTGATTGCGCACCACGAGGCCAGTGCGAAGGCGATCCACCAGCCGAGCGTCCCCGCGAGGCTGGGGACGGGTGCGTTGACCCACCACGATCGTTGCGCGGCGTCGGCCGCACCGAGCGGGTGGACGAGCACCGCCAGCGCCGCGAGGGCGGCAGACTCCACGACGAGGAGGCGGGCGAGGGGACTAGCAGGAGAGGTATGCATGCGAAGAACCGTATGAGACAGCGTGAAAGTGTGTCAAATAGTGTCAAAGAGTAGGTAGGACGGCATCATGAGCGACGACGGCCAATCCGAGCATCCGTACGAAGGCTTCCCGCCCGACATCATCGAGCACCTGCGGCGGGCGCATGAGCAGACGCCGTTGCACCAGGTGCTGGGGCTGCGCTTCGTCGCCGCGGAAACCGGAGGCGTGGTGGTGGAGATGCCCGTGGCGCCGGGCGCGTTCAACGGTTCCGGGAACCTGCACGGCGGGGCGATCGCGACGCTTGTCGACGTTGCGTCGGGTTCTGCCGCGGCGCGGGCGGGACAATTCCGGCCGGGTGAGAACACGCTCGTGACCGCCGACCTGCACGTTCGGTACCTCGGGCGCCCGAAGGGCGAGATCGTGCGGGCCGACGCGCGGGTGATGAAGGCCGGGCGGCAGCTGATCGTGGTGGAGTGCCGGGTGACCGACGAGTTGGGCAACACCATCGCGTTTGCCGACTTCGCGGCGATGGTGGTGCCGCTGCGCCAGGCGTTGCGGCCGTTCACGCATACCGATCACCGCGCGCCTGATCTGTAGAGGATCGCTGACGAAAGCGCCGCGGTTTGGTACGTTCCCGCTTCAAATCAAGCGCTTGAGCGCCGGGGGTATGAGTGGAAGCAATCTGGCTGTTTCATCGAGGTGGTCTCTTCGGCGCTTCGCGCATGCTCCACGTGATCGTCGGGGTCATGTGGATCGGACTCCTGTGGTTCTTCAACTTCGTCCAAACGCCTGCGTACGCCCAGATGGACCCGCAGGCGCGGAACGAAGCGTTCGACAAGCTCACGTGGCGCGCGTTGTGGTGGTTCCGATGGGCAGCCGCGGCCACCGTTGCGTCGGGCATCTTGATCCTGCTCGTCGGCGGGTTCGGCCATGCCGACGCCTACGGCAGCATCTTCTGGAAGAGCCCGGGCGGCCTGGTGCTGTCGATCGGCATCCTGTTCGGCCTCACCATGTTCTTGAACGTGTGGCTCATCATCTGGCCGAACCAGCAGATCGTCATCGCCAACGCGCGCAACGTGCTGGCAGGTGGCCAAGCCGATCCCGCCGCGGCGACCGCGGCGCGTAAAGGTGCACTGGCGTCGCGCCAGAACACGATCTTCTCCCTGCCGCTCCTCGTCTTCATGGTCGGCACGAGCCACTTCTGGGAGAGCGCCGGGTTCGTTGCCCAACCGTCGAGCAGTCACCGCGTGATCTGGATGCTCATCTCGTTGATCATCTGGGCCGGGCTCGAAGCGAACGCACTCGGCCTGATCGGCGGCTTCGGTCAGGGCGGCACGAACGTCATCTACGACACGCACCAGAACGCGATCTGGACCGGTGTCGGGCTGATCGCGATCTTCTACATCCTCACCGAGATCCTGTTCTAAGCCTCGAGGCGAGGGCCTCTGCGCCTCTGCGGGGTTACACGCCGAGCAGGCGGGCAATGCGGGCGCGGTGCCAGGCACTCGTGCCGAAGAGCGGCTCACCTTGTTTCATGCGCTTCACGTAGAGGTGCATGTCGTGCTCCCACGTATAA
>JAODBJ010000238.1 GCA_025463905.1 Actinomycetes bacterium | reverse complement strand
ACCCGTAGATCTGACCGTGCGGATGGTCGATCGTCGCACCCACCTCGCGGCCGCGATTCTCGAACACGAGTACATATTCGATGTCGGGTCGGGCGAGCAGCGCAGTGGTGCGCTCCGCCCACACGTCGACGACCTTGCGAACCCCCGAAGTTCCGAGGCCGGCGAGTGACTGATCATGTTCGGGCGAGAACAACACCACTTCGCACGCGCCGATAGCGGCCAGACACGTGGCGCCGGCGGCTTCCGCGGCGGCGAGATCGAGCGGACCGCCCGGAGAGAACGCGGGCCAACGGTTGGTGAACCACCGCACGTCGTAGGGCTCGGGTGCTTCGAGGCCGCCCGGGCAGAACGGGCAGTCGTCGCTCGGTAGGTTCGGTCTCGACTGGCGGTGCCCGACGATGTTCACCCAGTCGCGCGTGAGCGGGTCGAGGCGCAACTCCGGCCGGTCGGTCATGGGGCAATACTGACAGGGTGGGCTACGTGATCCGGAAGATGACTGACGCGGACATTCCTTCCGTCGCGGCCGTCAGCGCGCGGGCGTTTTTCGACGATCCCTTGCAGGCGTGGGCGCTGCCCGACGATTCGACGCGTCTTGCGAAGCTCGAAGCGATGTTTACGTTGCAGACCCGCGTCGCGTCCTTGCCGGTGGGGGAGTGCTACACCGACGAGTCCTGTTCGGTGGCGTGCTTCTGGGCGCCGCCCCGCGCGTGGCAGCCGACGTCGGACGTGCTCGCGCAATTGGTCCCGCTGCGAGACATCCTCGCCGAAGGCCTGGCTCGATTCGGCTTGGCCATGAACGCGATGCACGCGGTGCACCCCGAGGAACCTCATTGGTACCTTCAGGGCCTCGGTACCGAGCCGGCGCGTCAACGCCAGGGACTTGCGTCGGCGGTACTCGAACCGGTTCTCGCCCGTTGCGACGACGAGGGAACGGCCGCGTACCTCGAGAGCACGAAGGAACGCAACGTCGCGTTCTACGAACGGCACGGTTGGCGGGTTACGGGCACGATCGACCTGCCCGAGGGCGGTCCCCGCATGTGGTCGATGTGGCGCGACCCGAGGTAGCGGAGAGCGGAAACTATTTCCGAAGCGCGGGAAGCACCTCGGTGGCGAAACGCTCGAGGCCGTCGCGGTCGAATGGTGCGCGCATCGCGAGGATCACCCACGACGCGCCCGCCGCCGCGTAGGCGCCGACCTTGTCGACCATTTCCGAAACGCTGCCGGTGAGCACACCGGGGCGCACGTACTCGGCCATCGCGCCGAACTGGGCGCGCAGTTCCTCGTCGGTGAACGCCATGCCGACGTTCACCGACTTCGTGATCGTCGCGGGGTCGCGACCCAATCGTTCGCAGTGCTCGTCGAGCACCGCTGCCTTGTGCGCCCACGCGTCCGGCGCGACGAACGGCACGTTCCAGCCGTCGGCGTGCGCGGCCGCGATACGAAGGGTGACCTTCTCGCCGCCACCACCCACCCAGATCGGCAGTCGTTCCTGCACCGGTTTGGGTTCGCATTGTGCGCCGGAGAGGTTGAAGTACTCGCCTTTGAAATTGGCGACGTCTTCGGTGAGCAGCAAGCGCACGCATTGAATCGATTCTTCGAGCATGCGCAGTCGTTCGCCGGCGGTGCCGAACGGGATCCCGTGCACGTCGTATTCCTCTTTGGCCCAACCGCCGCCGAGGCCGAACACGATGCGACCGTCGGCGATCTGATCGAGCGTCGCCATCGCGTTGGCGAGCACGGCGGGGTGGCGATATCCCGCGGAGTACACGAGTGATCCGCACTTCACCCGCTGCGTCGTCGCGGCAAGTGCCGCGTGCGACGCCACCGCCTCGAGACAGTGCGGGTTTCCCGTCGCGTCCGCGGCGTAGAAGTGGTCCCAAATCGAGATCCAGTCGAAGCCGAGATCTTCAATGCGTCGCCAGAGGCTGCGTAGTTCGTCGATTGACGTGTTCTGCAAGCCGGTGTGGACACCAAATTGGACCGTCATGCTGACACCACCTCCGGAGCGACGGCGGACGCGATCAAGCGGATGTGATCGAGGTCGTCGAGATCGAGAATTTGCAGGTACGCCGTTTCGGCACCCGCGGCCGCGAACGCGTTGAGCCGTTCGATTACTTCGGCGACGGTGCCACCGGCGGCGTTCTGGCGTAGCCCGTCGGCGTCCTGGCCGATGCGTTCGGCCCGGCGACGGAACTCGGCTTCGGTTTCACCGACACATGCGACGAGCGCAACGGTGTAACGCATCGACGTGGGGTCGCGGCCGATGTCGTCGCACGCAGCGCGAATGTGATCGCACGCAGTGCGGTAGTAGTCGAGCGGCGGGAACGGCACGTTGAACTCGTTCGCGTAGGTGGCCGCGAGGCGAGGGGTGCGTTTGGTTCCCCAGCCGCCGATCACGATGGGCGGGTGGGGTTGTTGCACCGGCTTCGGCAGCGCGGGTGAATTCGCGACGTGGTAGTGGTGGCCGTCGTAGTCGAAGGTCTTGCCAACCGGTGTCGACCACAAGCCGGTGATGATCGCGAGTTGCTCTTCGAGGCGTTCGAAGCGCTCGCGAGTTGACGGGAACGGGATGCCGTAGGCCGCGTGCTCGGCGTCGTACCAACCGGCGCCGAGTCCGAGTTCGACCCGTCCGCCGCTCATCGCGTCGACCTGCGCAACGGTGATCGCGAGCGGACCGGGGTACCGGAACGTCGCCGGCGTCACGAGCGTGCCGAGCCGGATCGTCGAAGTCTCTCGCGCCAGCGCGCCGAGGGTCACCCACGCGTCGGTGGAGCCGGGCAGCCCGTTCCCTTCACCGATCCGCATGTAGTGATCGGACCGGAAGAAGGCATCGAAACCGAGCTCCTCGCTCAGCCGTGCGACCGCGAGCAGCTGGTCGTAGCTCGCGCCTTGCTGGGGTTCGGTGAAAATACGCAGCAGCACGGGCGCGGACCCTACCGCCCGGCTGCCCCTACGCTGGCGGGGTGCTGACTGTCGAGCGCTGGCCCCCGTTGCGCGAGCCGCTGCTTGTCGTCGCGCTCACCGGCTGGGTCGATGCCGGCTTTGCGGGCACGGGCACGATGGAGGCGCTCGCGGCGCAGCTCGACGGAGCGGAAGAGTTCGCGACGCTCGATCTCACCGACCTGCTCGACCTGCAACAGACCCGTCCGACGGCTCGCTTCGTTTCCGGCGGCTTGCGCGTCATCGAATGGCCGCGCATCACCCTCGTCTCCGGGCGAGTCGGCCGCGACGTCGTGCTCCTTTCCGGGCCGGAACCATCGATCAGATGGCCGGCGACGGCCGCCGAGTTGGTGGACGCCGCGGAACGCCTTGGCGTGACCCAAGCGGTCACGGTGGCGGGGATGCCGGCACTCGCGTCGCACCGCCGCGCGGTGCCGGTGCTGGCCACCGCCACCAGCCGCGGGCTCGCGCAGGAAATCGCCCCTTTGCGACCCGACTACTCCGGCCCCACCGGCATGCAGACGGTGCTGCAGCACGCGCTGGGGCTCGCCGGCATTCCGTGCATCGGCCTGTGGGCGCAGGTGCCGCAATACGTGTCGGGTTCGCCGTCACCGCCGGCGGTGAGGGCGATGCTCGGCCGCCTCGCCGAACTGTTCCACCTGGACCTCGACCTCAGCGTCCTCGACTCGCGCTGCGACGCGTACGTCGAGAAGGTCGACGAAGGGCTCTCGCAGCGTCCCGACGTCGGCGAGTTGGTGCGCCGGTTGGAGGCCGAGACCGAGAACCAGGGCGAAATGCCGTCGGCCGACGAGCTCGTCAGCGAGATCGAACGCTTCCTTCGCTCGAACCCCGACCAGGACTGAGTCCCCGCACCGTTCCCGCACCGTCCCCGCATCGTCCCCGCATCGAACATCTCCGAGTTCCATGCGCCCGGGCGAGCATGTTAGGGTGCCCTTACCTAACAACCGTGTCCGTGCCGGGGGAAGGTCACTTGTCCACTGCCCGAGTCGTACTGCTGGGCGCCATCGCCGGAGGCACGATCTTCCTCGGCCTGCCGGTGGGCCGGATGCAGCGTTCGGCGCCGCGCCTTCGCGCCGCACTGAACGCACTCACCATCGGCATCCTGATCTTCCTGCTCTGGGACGTACTCGCAGGCGCGTTCAATGCACTCGAGATCGCACTCGGCAAAGCCCAGGACGGTTCAGGAACGTGGTGGCGCCTCACCGGCCTCTCTTCGGTGTTCGTGCTCGGACTCGGTTTGGGGCTCCTCGGCCTCGTCTACTTCGACGCGATGATGCGCAAACGCGGCGGGCGTGAACCCCGCTCCCTCGGTGCCGCGGCCGCTCCGGTGACGCAGCCCGTGGAACGGTCCGCGGCCACGATGGTGCGCACGAACCAGGCCTACCGGCTCGCGCTGTTCATCGCGCTCGGTATTGGCCTGCACAACTTCGCCGAGGGCCTCGCGATCGGGCAATCGGCGGCCAAGGGCGAAGTGAGCCTCGCCCTCTTGCTGATCATCGGCTTCGGTCTGCACAACGCGACCGAAGGGTTCGGCATCGTCGCACCCCTCGCGGGCGAGACGACCCGACCTTCGTGGGCGTTCCTGCTCTTGATGGGGTTGATCGGCGGCGCACCGACGTTCCTCGGCACCCTCGTCGGGCAGTCGTTCGTGAACGAAGCGATGTACGTCGCGTTCCTGACGCTCGCCGCGGGATCAATCCTCTACGTGGTGATCCAACTCTTGAACGTCGCCGCACGTTCCGGCCACACCGAAGTGCTCATGTGGGGCGTGTTGATCGGTCTCATCGTCGGTTTCGCGACCGACATGGTGGTGATCGCCGCGGGCGTCTGAGCGGATCAGCTCTCCCGCAGCACCGCGACCTCCGCCCGCCCGGCCGCTCGGATGGCAGCGACCGAAGCGGTCCCGGCGGCGGCGAGCGCGATGGTTCCCGCGACGAGCATGTAGAGCCAGGGCACGACGAGCGTGCTTGGAGCGGGGTCGAACACGCCGGTCAACACCTTCACCAACATGTTGGCCAACAACGCCGCGCCGATCGCGCCGGCGAACGCGCCGCCGATCGTCACGAAGGCAGATTCCGCCCACACGAACGCGCCGACCTGGCCCCGTTTGGCACCGAGCGCGGACGCGATTGCGAACGTACGACGTCGTTCCGCGAACCCGAGCCAGAGCGCGAGACCGGTCGATGATGCGGCCAGGACGAGCGCGAACCCGAGTTCGATCTTGGTCAAGCCGGCGAGGTCGACCGCGGTCAGCGCCGACGAAATGACTCGACGGGTTTGGCCCAGCTCGGTGATCGTCGCGAGCTGTCCGGCGACGGGTCGGGCGCGCGCTGCGACCGTCCCGGTGTGCGTGCCGGCGGTATCGACGAGATAGGTGCCCGTACTCGGGTCGTGCGTGACCCGCGAGATGTAGTTCTGGTTCGCGAGGACGAAGCTGTCCGAGGGGGCGGTTGGGAACTCGCGAGCAACGCCCGCGTAGTGGAACGGCACGCCTACGTACGACTTCTTCGACGCATCGAAGAGTCGGAGCGTGATGCGGTCGCCGAGGGTGAGCTGGAAGTCTTTCGCGGTCTCGGCCGACACGAGCGCAGCATCGGGTTGTTGCGCGAGGCGCTGCATGAGCGTGCGAGCGCTCGCTCCGGAGAAGTACGAGTCTTGGAGCTTGGTGGAGCCCACCACCGTCGTGGGGTTGACGCCGTACAAGTCCTGCAGGTCGGCGCCGACGTATACGAAGCGGTGCTGCACCGGTTCGACGTGGCGCACGCCGTGGATCGCGGCGAGTTGCGACGCGATCGCCGGCCGGTCGGCCCCGGGCGGCATCTTCACGGTGACGTCGGCGCCGTTCGTGAGGAGCGCGTCGACGCGACCTTGCTGACGGTACGTGGAGTTGAACACGGCGGTCGAGGCAGCGAACGCACAGCTCAGCGCGACGAGGACGACGGCGCGTGAAACGCGCGGGCGCTCGCGCTGCATCGTGGCGGCAACGGTGCCGGCGAGGGGACCGGCGACCGGCCTGGTCGCGCCGGTGAGCACGCCCCGCCCGCGCCGGAGGAGCCATTCGGTGACCCGCCAGATGAAGAGTGCGCCGCCGGCCCACACGAGCGCGGGGCCCGCGAGCGTCCAGTAGCTCACCGAAATGGTGGGCACGCCTTCAGGAGCGAGCACGAGGTGATAGCCGGAGCGGGCGGCCAACCAGAACACCAGACCACCTGCAGCCAGCAGGATGAGGTCGAGTCCGGCGCGTTCCCATATCGGCAAGCTCCGTGTGCCGACGGTGAGTCTCGCCCGGGCGACGGTGAGCCCGCGGGCGTCGCGCAGGGCCGGCAGCGCGATGGAGAGCACCGCGATGGCGCCGCCCACCAACACCGCCGACAGGCCGAACACGATCGCGTCGCGTTGCGACGCACCGAAACTCGCAGCGCCGAACATCGCCCTTCCGACGATTGCGGCGAGCCCGAGCCCGACGGCGCCACCGACGATCGCGACCGCGGCGGCTTCGATGGTGGCCAAGCCGACGAGTTGACGCGTCGTCGCGCCGCGTGCCCTGAGCAACGCCTGTTCACCCCGGCGGCGATCGCGACCCGCGCCCGCCACCATGGCGGTGATGAGTCCGGCGCATGCGACACCGGGAAGGCCGAGGAACAAGAAGAGGATCTGCGCGTAGAGCGCGTCTGAACGAGCGCTCGCGAGCGTTGCGGCGAGGTTGTTCCCAACCTTGACGGCCCCCGCGAGTTGGAGCTCGAAGTTCTTCGCGCTCGCAAGTTCGTGCGAGTACGCGGCAGACGGATCGCGGGGCAGCACGCGATCGCGCTTCACGTGGACCTGGGATCGCACGAGGTCGGGTCGGGCGCGCGCCATGCCGTCGAACAGGGTGTGCCAGCTCGTCTGGGGGACGAAGATCACGTTGTCGGGCGGCGCGAGTGGTTGCGCGTCTGCGGGCGCACCCACGACCTGGAACAGCGAATCCGCGCGAGGAACGTCGACCACGCCGTCGACGCGAACGATCGCCGGCGGCGCGCCAACCCGCGTGATGCGTACCGAATCGCCCGGGGCGACCTGGAGGTTGGCGGCAGTTTGCTGCGCGATCAGCACGCCGTTATGGCTGCCGGCGAGATCACGGATGATGTCGGGGAACGTCGTTCGGTAGTTCGACGGCAGTCCGACGACGATGCCGGCACCGGTTGTCTGGGTCGACCCGGCCGTCGTCGCGACGAAACCGGGCACATGGGCGAACCCCACCGGCAACGCGGCGACGGTGCCCGGTTGGCGAGCCACCGTGCGCAGTAGGCCGTTCACACTGCTGCCCGGCTGACCTTCCACCTGCCAGTCGAGCGAAGTGCCGGCCGTGGCTTCCTTCGTCATCGCGCTCTTGGCGTGCGCGACGAATGATGCGATTGATGCGAACAACGCGACCGCAAGCGCGATGCCGACGGTCACCGCAATGAAGCGGCCCCACGCGCGCCGGACCACACCGCTGAGCCACGTCAAGCCGAGCATGCCAACGCCCCCGGGATCGTGAGGCGGCCGTCGACCATCGTCCACGTTTCATCGAAGCGGGATGCGACGCTTTCGTCGTGGGTCGCGACAACGACCGACGCCCCCGCTGCGCGCGCAACGTCGAGCAGCGCCGTGATCACGGTCGTGGCCGACTGGTGGTCGAGTTGCCCCGTCGGTTCGTCGGCCAGCAACAGCTTCGGTCGGATGACGAACGCCCGCGCGATCGAGACCCGCTGCGCCTGACCGCCCGACATTTCTTCGGGCAACTTGTTCGCGACCTCGTCGAGGCCGAGTTGTGTGAGCGCGCTCCGCGCGGCATCTCGCGCGCTCGCCGGGTCGTGGCCGGCGAGCAAGAGGGGAAGCGCGACGTTTTCCATCGCGTCGAGCGGCGCGAGGAGGTTCGCCTGCTGGAACACGATGCCGACGAGACGTGGCCGCAACGTCGCCCGTTCGCCGAGCGCGGGCCACGTGACTTCACCCATCGTGGGGCTGTCGACGCCGGCGAGGAGGTGCAGCAGGGTGGACTTCCCGGAACCGGAACGGCCGAGCAAGGCGATCGACGTGCAACCGCGCACTTCGCAGTTCACGTCGTGGGCGGCGACAACCGCAGACGTGCCGTGCCCGAAGGTACGCGCCACTCCTTCACACCGGGCGAGCGTCTGCTCGCCCGCGCTTGCGACCTGCGCCTGACTCATACGAACCTTCCATCTTCGATGTGCAGCACCCGGTGGGCCCGGCGCGCCAACGGGTCGCTGTGCGTGACAACCACCACGGCGGTTCCTCGTTCGGCCTGTCGAACCAGCGCCGAAACGACGAGCGCGGCGGATGCGGAATCGAGCTCACCGGTCGGTTCGTCGGCGATCAGCACCGCGGGTTCGTTGGCCATCGCGACCGCGATCCCCGCGCGTGCGGCCTCCCCGCCCGATAGCTGCGACGGAAAGGCGTGAGCGCGGTGGGCGATGCCGAGCTCGTCGAGCAGGGCGGCGGTTCGTTCGTCATGCACGCGACCGGCCAGCCGTTGGGCGAAGCGGATGTTGGCGCGCACGTCGAGATGGCCGATCAGGTTGCCGGCTTGGAACAGCACGCCGATCTCTTCGGCCCGCATGCGGGCGCGCACCGGTTCAGGGCGACGGCTGATCTGGCGTCCGCGCACTCGTACGATGCCGCCGTCGGGATCATCCAGACCGGCGAGACACGCGACGAGCGTCGACTTTCCCGACCCGGACGGGCCGGTGACCGCGACGATCTCACCGGCGGCGACTTCCATCGAGACGCCCCGCAGCGCGAAGGTCTCGTCACTTTCGGCGTGGTAGAAGCGATAGAGGTCGATCGCTTCGATGGGCGTGGCGGTCGAGTTGTCGACCGCGGTGCTGCTGTCGGTTGTGGTCGCCATCTCGCGTTACGCCCACGCGAAGCTGTTGGTAACGAGCTTCCATGGGTCGACGTTGTCGGCCGTGACGGGTCCCGAGAGCGTGAGAACGGCCTCGGTGCCGTTGCGCCAGAACGCGTAACGCTCGACCGCGAGCTTGACCGTCTTGCCGGTCAACGCGTTCGGCGTACCGTCGGCGTGGTAGGTCGCGAGTACGGCAGAACCCGCATGGCGAGTGACGACCGACATCTTGCCGGCGACGTATTGCGGGCTTGACCGTGCGATCGCCGGAAGCTCATTGCTCGTGACCGATGCAATGGTCGGCGCGGCCGCTTGGTGCGCGGTTTGCAGGGTGATCGTGTTCAGCTTGTCGGTGAAGCTCACGACCCCGTTCACCTCGCGCCTCGACCATCCTTCCGGCACTTTCACGACGAAGGCGTGCGTAGGCATCGTGTACGCGACGTACGCCTGGTTGTCGGGAATGTCGCCGGAAGGGCTCGGTTCCGGGGTGCCCGGCTTGACCGTGCTCGGCGTTGTACTCGACGCCGCCGCTCCGGATGCTCCCGAATGCGACGAGCTGCCGCACGCCGCGAGCAATATCACCATGAGCGCCGCGATCCCCGCCGCGCCTCGTGCGTTCCGCATGTATCAAACCTCCGTTGAGGGTGCGAACGTATGGAGTCGCCGGTGTGCCGCTGCTCTCGCGGAGGTATGCGGGTGGTAAAAGCGCGACAACGCGCCCCGGAGCGACGCTGCGGCTCCTACGCTCCTTGCCACGATGGAGCGACTGCATGTACTCGTCGTCGAGGACGACGACGCGATCGCTCGTGGCCTTGCGGCAGCGCTCGAGCGCGAGGGCTACTCGGTCGAGGTCGCGCCAAATGCCGCGACGGCACTCGATTGTCTGCGACTTCACGACGTATCGCTGGTGATCCTCGATCTCGCGTTGCCTGATGGAGACGGCGTCGACCTCTGCCGGCAGGTCCGCGCTGAAGGGTGCACCGCTCCGATCATCATGTTGACGGCGCGTCGCGAAGAAGCCGACTTCGTCGTGGGGCTCGACGCCGGCGCGAACGATTACATCGCGAAGCCTTTTCGGCTCGCGGAGCTTCTCGCTCGCGTGCGAGCGCAACTCCGAGCGGTGCAGGGGGTTGAGGACCCATCGTCAGCGTCGTCGGGGCGCGTCGAGTACGGCGATATCAGCGTCGACATTCTGGCTCGGCGCGCGTACGTCGCGGGCGCGGAACTCGACTTACGTCCCAAGGAGTTCGACCTGTTGGCGGTACTCGTGTCGCACGCCGGCAATGCGCTGACGCGTGAGCGAATCATGGAACTCGTGTGGGACGAACACTGGTTTGGCTCCACGAAGACTCTCGATATGCATGTGTCGTCGTTGCGCAAGAAACTGGGGCCCGAGGGAACGCGCATTGCGACGCTCCGCCACGTCGGCTACAGGTTCGATCCGTGAGGCGTCGCATTCTCGTTGCGACGCTGGCGGTGGCGGCCGCCGCGTTCGTGCTCTTCGCGATCCCGCTCGCGGTAGCGGTTCGCAACCTCGTGATCGCCGACGAGCTCGACGAGCTCGAGCGCCTTGCCACGCGCGTCGAACAGAACGTCGGCGCGGCTTCGTTGCAAGGTGCCGACGCGATCGAATTCCCTCGTACCGACGCGGGTGTGCGGCTCGGCTTCTACGACGCGAATGGCATTCGTCGCGCGGGTGCAGTTCCGCTGCACCTCGAGCCGGCGCTGCAAGGCGCTCGACAGGGTCGCGTCGTGCAACATCGCGGAAAGCGTCTCGCGGTTGCGGTCCCGGTAACGCGCAACGAACGAGTGATGGGGATCCTGTTCGCCGACACGTCCGGCAGCCAGGTCACCGGACGCGTCGGTCGGTATTGGCTGCTGATCGGAGCGTCGGCCGCCGCTGCGTTCGGTATCGCGGCGTTGCTCGCCCGTTCCCAAGCTCGCCGTATTGCTGCGCCGCTCGGCCGCCTCGCCGACGCGGCGCGCCGGGTGGGCGCGGGCGACTTCACGACTCCTGCGCCGCGGGCCGGCATCGACGAGATCGACGCGATCGCGAGCGCGCTCGACGCCGCGGCGACGCGCATCGACGGTGCGCTCACACGCGAGCGGCAGTTCAGCGCGGACGCGTCGCACCAACTTCGTACTCCGCTCACGGCGCTGCGCGTCGCGCTCGAGAACGCGCAGCTCGACGGCGGAGGCCCGCATCTCGAGTCGGCCATCACCCAGACCGAGCGGTTGGACGCGACGATCGAGGAACTTCTCGCGCTGGCGCGAGATACGCACTCCGGGCCGGAGCCGGTCCCGGTCGGACCGCTGCTCGACGATCTGCGCGAGCAGTGGCATGGGCGGCTGGCGGCGGCGGGTCGGCCGCTTCGGATCGCGATCGACGACGACACCGATTCACTCCATGCGACGCCAACGGCAGTACGGCAGGTGCTCGACGTGCTCGTCGGGAACGCCGAAGAGCACGGCCGGGGTGCGATCACGGTTCGGGCGCGCTCAGTGCGGGGCGGCGTGGCGATCGACGTCTCCGACGAAGGCCCGGGTGTGGTGGACGACCCGGCGGAGATCTTCCGCCGGCGCTCCGCCAAGGAGGGCCGTCGAGGAATTGGCCTGGCGCTCGCGCGGTCGCTCGCGGAAGCGGAAGGGGGCCGGCTCGTCCTTTCGCACGCCGGTCCTCGTCCGGTGTTCACCGTCGTGCTCACGAGCCAGCCCACCGCGGACGACCACGGGGGACTTCTCTGAAATTCAGCGCGAGTGGTGTGAGCAGTCATTGGGATGGCGTTCCGCGTCGACGCTACGAACAATGTCCGCTGCATCACCGCCGAAGGTCTCTGCGCGCCCGCGCTGGTGGGGCCGTTGCATCGCGTTCGCGCTCGCGACGCTGGTGGGGTTGGGCGGCATCGGCATCCTCGATCGGCGGCATCACGCCGAACGGGTAGCAGAGAAACGCACGGCCGCGGTCGGGACGATTGTCAGCCTGGTCGACGATCTGGCCGTGGTACACGGGCGGCTCGGCCTGGCGCTCGTCGCCGGGTCCCGCATGGGACCGATCGTCGCCGACGAGGCTCGGGTCCGCCGTCAGCTCTTGCGCGCGGTCGCACACGTTTTTCCGGAGGGCGCCGCGACTCGAACCGACGCCTTGGCGCACGCGATCGTCAACCAGGTTGGTGATGCCGCGGACGCCGCGGCGTCGGCAATGGCGTTTGCTCGACGCGGCGACGCCGCGGGCGCGATTCGAGTCGCGGCGACCTTCATCGGCGCCGATGCGAAACTCGACGCCACCCTCAGACGTGAACACTCGCTGTTGGCCGGACTGGGCCGGGCGGCCGAGGACCGCTCCGCGTCGGCAGCGAACGCCACGCTGCTCGCAACGCTCGCCCTGCTGCTTGCCATCGGCGGTGCGTGGTGGTGGGCCGACCGGCGCTGGTCGCGATCGCAACGAGCCGAGGCCGACGCGAGTGCGCGTTGGTTCCGAGCGTTGGTTGAGCGGTCCGGTGATTTCACTGCCGTGCTCGACGCCGAGGGAATCGTGCGCTTCCTCGCCCCCGGTGGTGGCGACATGCTCGGGGTGGACAACGAGCAGGTGGTCGACCGCGACCTTGCGAGATTCCTACGCAGCGACGACGTCGGACGTTTCGTGCCCCTGTGGCTCGACCTGTTGGCGCGCCCTGGCGGCCAGATGCGCCTCGACGCGATGTTGCAGCACGCCACCGGCGATCTGGTACAGGTAGAAGTGCTGTGCACCAACCTCCTCGACGACGAGGTCGTGCGGGGCGTCGTGGTGAACACGCGCAACGTGACGACCCAACGCAACCTGGAACGCCAACTCGTGCGTCGGGCGTCGCGCGACGACCTCACCGGGCTGCCGAACCGGGTTGAGTTCGTCGATCGCCTCGAGCGCGCGTTGGTGGCGGCCGCCCGCAGCGGCGAGCGAGTCGCGGTGCTCTACCTCGACCTCGACGGGTTCAAGGCAATCAACGACACGCTCGGCCACGAGGCCGGTGACGATGTGCTCGTCGCGATTGCACATCGGGTGCGCGCCGCACTACGACCGAGCGATACCGCCGGTCGGCTCGCGGGCGACGAGTTCACTGTGCTGATCGACGAGATCGACGACGACGAGGACGCGCTCGAAGTCGCGGCGCGCATTGTCGGGGCGGTTGCCGTACCGGTCGCGGTGGCGGGCCAGAGCATCATGTTGAGTGTGAGCGTCGGACTCGCGTTCGGCGACGGCACCACGAGCGCGGCGGACCTGCTTCGCGATGCCGATACCGCAATGAGCGAGGCCAAGCGTTCGAGGCGCGGGTCGGTCGTGATGTTCGAGGCCGAGATGGCGACGCGAGCGTGGGCCCGTCTGCGGTGTGAAAAAGACACCGCCTGACCCCTACTCTCGCGCGAATGAGCATTGTTCGGATTAACGCGATCACGGTGCCGCGCGAGCGCGCCGACGAGTTGGTCGGTCGGTTCGCGGCCCGGGCCGGTGAAGTGTCGAAGAGTCCGGGGTTCGAAGCCTTCGAACTGTTGCGGCCGAGCGACGACCGGGACGTGTTCCTCGTCTATACGCGATGGAGCACGCAGGAAGACTTCGACAACTGGGCCAACAGCCAGGCGTTCCAGCAGGGCCATCGCGCGCACAACACGCAAGGCCCGGTGTCGTCGGCGAGCGAACTGTGGTCGTTCGACGTCGTGCAGCACGAGGAAGCCGGCGCGACCTCGTAGGTAATGTGCGGCTCGTGGCCCAACCCGATCCCATCCTCGAGCAGCTCACCGGCCCTGGCGGCCCCTTCGAAATCGTCGTGGAGGACGTCCGTGGCGTCCCGACGCAGGTCTATAAGCAACGGATGCGGTCGCTGCGCGAGTTGATGGCGCAGAACGCCGCCCGCCCCGACGTGCCATGGCTGGTGCAAGGCGACCGGCGCTACACGTTCGGGCAGCACGACGCCGCGGCTCGCATCGTCGCGTCACGGCTCGGCGAGCTTGGCGTGGAGCGCGGCGATCGAGTGGCGCTCGTGGCGGCGAACAATCCGGAATGGGTCGTCACTTTCTGGGCGTGTGCCATTCTCGGTGCGGTTCTGGTTCCCCTCAACGCGTGGTGGAAGGCCGAGGAGCTCGAGTTCGGTTTGATCGATTCGGGGTCGAAGGTGTTGATCGCCGACGCGCGTCGTATGTCGATCGTGGCGCCGCGCCTGACTGAGTTGCGCGAACTGGAGCACGCGTTCGTGATCGGCGGCGCCGCGGAGGGTGCGGTGCGGTCGTTCGACGAACTGCTCGATGCTGCTGGTGGCGCCGACGCGCCGATGCCCGACAGCCCCGTCGACGAAGACGACATCCTCGCCATCCTCTACACGTCGGGCACCACCGGCCAGCCGAAAGGTGCAACCGTTTCGCAGCGGCAGGTGATCGCGAATCTGCAGAACATCATCTGTTCCGGGTTCGTGAGCGCGATGAAGGGCGACACTCCACCCGAGGCGGCCGGCTCCGGTGTGCAGTCGGCATCGTTGCTCGTGGTCCCGCTCTTCCATGTCACCGGTTGCCTCGCGACGATGACGCTCAACTACGCGACGGGCGGCAAGGTCGTACTGATGCCGGTCGGGCGCTTCGAACCCGACGCCGCGCTCGAGATCATCGAGCGCGAGAAGGTCACCTCGTTCGGTGGCGTGCCCACGATCATGTGGCGCATCGTGGAGTCGCCGAACCTCGAGAAGTTCGACCTCTCGTCGGTGCAGCGCGCGAGTTACGGCGGCGCGCCGGCCGCGCCCGAGCTGATCGAACGGATCGAGCAGGTGTTCCCGAATCTGCGCAAGACGTTGACCACTGCGTACGGGCTCACCGAGACCGCGTCGGTCGCGACGGCGATCGGCGGCGAGGACTACTTCGCGCATCCGGGTTCGGTCGGGCGTGCAGTTCCCACCGTGGAGTTGCGGATCGTCGACGACACCGGCCTCGACGTCGCGCCCGGCACGAATGGTGAGGTGTGGCTCAAAGGCCCGACGGTGATGTCGCACGGCTACTGGCGCCGGCCCGACGCGAACGCAGCCGCACTCACGGATGGCTGGTTCCACACCGGCGACATCGGTTACGTCGACGAAGACGGTTACCTCTATCTCGTCGATCGCGCGACGGACATGATCATCCGCGCCGGCGAGAACGTGTACTGCGTCGAGGTGGAACACGTGCTGTTCGATCATCCCGATGTGATCGATGCCGCGGTGGTGGGCGTGCCGCACAAGGAGCTCGGCGAGGAAGTGAAAGCCGTCGTGCAGTTGCGGGCGGGCTCGAGTGCGACCGTCGACGGCATCCGAGCGTTCTGCAAGGAGCACCTCGCCGACTTCAAGGTGCCGGCCCACATCGACATTCGCGACGAGCCGTTGCCGCGCAATCCGGCCGGCAAGGTGCTGAAGAACTTGTTGCGCGGCGGGGATTCGTCGTTCGTTGCCGCATCCGACGACCAGGCGCTCTAACCCTTGAGCGCGCTGCGCCGGTTCCACGGCGACTGGGGTTACGTCGCGATCGTCTTCAACGCGGTTGCCGGGATCATCGCGCTCGCCGCATGGCGCTGGCCGCGGTTGCGGGGCAAGTGGGTGTGGGCCACGACGATCGCAGCCGAGGCGGCGATCATGCTGCAGGTCCTCACCGGTGTGATCCTCGTGTCGAGCCACGACTACGTCGCATCTCGCTTCCACATGTTCTACGGCTTCGTCGCGTTCATCACGGTTGGTCTCGCGTACTCGTACCGCTACCAGATGCGCGGGCGGGTCGAGTTGCTCTACGGTCTCGTCGGCCTGTTCCTGATGGGCGTCGGGATCCGCGCGCTTCTCAAGGTCGGCTAGTGCGGGGGAGCCGGCGGGCTACGGTGCGCGCGTGACCTCGGGGCGCAAGCTGCGGGTGTTGTTGTTGTTCGGTGGGCGCTCGGCCGAACACGACGTGTCCTGTGTGACTGCGGTAGCGGTCGCCCGCGCGCTCGACCCCGAGCGGTACGAGGTCGTGCCGGTCGGCATCACCACCGACGGTAGGTGGCTGCTCGCCGGCGAAGCGCAGGCGCTCCTCGACAAGGGACGCGACGCGTTGCCGGCCGCGTTCGAAGTCGCAGGTGAGCCGGTCCAAGCGCCGACGGATCCGAGCAGCGCCGACCTTGTTGCGGTGAACGGCGAGCAACGCGTGTCGATCGACGTCGTGCTGCCGCTGCTGCACGGTCCGTACGGCGAAGACGGCACCGTGCAAGGGCTGCTCGACCTGGCCGGGCTGCCCTATGTCGGTTCGGGCGTGCTCGGCTCCGCGGTGGGCATGGACAAGGTGATGATGAAACGCGCGTTCGCCGCGTGCGGCTTGCCCCAAACGCGTTACGACGCGCTACGCGACGGAGCGGACGCTGGCGCATTCGCCGATCGCGTCGCCGCCGAATTCGGGTTCCCGTGCTTCGTCAAGCCGGCCAACATGGGTTCGTCGGTGGGCGTGTCGAAAGCGCACGACCCCGCTGAGCTCGGCGCCGCGCTCGCGCTCGCGCACTCGTACGACGAGTGGGCGGTGGTGGAAGAAGCGATCGTCGGTCGCGAGATCGAGGTCGCCGTGCTCGGCGACGACCCGCCGGAGGCGTCGCTGCCGGGCGAGGTCGTGCCCGGGGCCGAGTTCTACGACTACGCCGACAAGTACGAGAACGGCGACGCCCAGCTGCTCGCGCCGGCACCGCTCACCGACGCCCAAGTGGCCGAGGCGCGCTCGCTCGCGGTGCGTGCCTTCGAGGCCTGCCGCTGCGACGCGATGGCCCGCGTCGACTTCTTCTTCGAGGAAGGAGGCCGGGGCTTCCTGGTGAACGAACTCAACACGATCCCGGGGTTCACGCCGATCTCGATGTACCCGCGCCTATGGGAGGTGTCGGGCCTGCCGTACCCGAAGCTGATCGACCGGCTCATCGAGCTCGCGCTGGAACGCCACGAACGCCGCGCGCGGCGGGCCGGACGCCAGCGCGAGCTGCGGCGCTAGAACGAGCCCGCGCCGCTACAGATGCACGACGGGGCACGTGAGCGTGCGCGTAATGCCGTCGACCAGTTGGATCTGTGACACGACCATGCGGCCGAGTTCGTCGATCGACTCCGCCTCGGCGCGCAGAATGACGTCGTAGGGACCGGTGACGTCGTCGGCCTGCACGACACCGGGCAGATCGTGGACGGCCTGAGCGACCGAGGACGCTTTGCCCACTTCCGTCTGGATCAGGATGTACGCGCTTACTGCCATCGCGGCCTCCCGGTGCGGGGTCGATCGACCGGGTTCATCGACCGGGTCGTCGGGTACGAGCCCGTTCGAACCTTTCAGGGTTCGAGGGGTCGATGCGTAGACTGGCGCACTCCCCGATTGCAGGCAACCGGTAGGCGTACGCGAGGACCCGCATGACTGCGACGACAGCCCCGACGACCAATCGCAAGCTTCTGGACTGGGTCGAGCATTGGGCCCAGATCCTCCAGCCCGACCACGTGGAGTGGTGCGACGGTTCGGACGAGGAGTACGCCCGGCTCTGCCAGCGCCTGGTCGCCACCGGCACGTTCACGGAACTCGACCCGGCGAAGCGCCCGAACAGCTTCTATGCGCGTAGTGATCCCGGCGACGTCGCCCGGGTCGAGGACCGCACGTTCATCTGCTCCGAGCGCCAGGAAGACGCAGGCCCCACCAACAACTGGCGGGCTCCGGACGACATGCGGCGCCAGATGACGAGCCTCTTCGACGGTGCGATGCGAGGCCGCACGATGTACGTCGTGCCGTTCTCGATGGGCCCGCTCGGTTCCCACATCGCGCACATCGGCGTGCAGCTCACCGACTCCGCGTACGTCGCCGCGAGCATGCGGACGATGACCCGCATGGGTGAAGGCGCGCTTGCGGTGCTCGGCGCCGACGGCGCGTTCGTGCCGTGTGTCCATTCGATCGGCTCGCCGCTCGAACCCGGTGAAGCCGACGTTCCGTGGCCGTGCAACGCCGAGAACAAGTACATCGTGCACTTCCCCGAAAGCCGCGAGATCTGGTCGTATGGCTCGGGCTACGGCGGCAACGCCTTGCTCGGCAAGAAGTGTTTTGCACTGCGCATTGCATCGACGATGGCGCGCGACCACGGTTGGCTCGCCGAGCACATGCTGATTCTGAAGCTCACCAACCCTGCAGGCGAGAGCCGTTACATCGCCGCCGCGTTCCCGTCGCAGTGCGGCAAGACGAACCTCGCGATGATCGAGCCGACAGTGCCGGGCTGGACCGCGCAGACCGTCGGCGACGACATCGCATGGATGAAGTTCGGCCCCGACGGCCGCCTCTACGCAATCAATCCCGAGTATGGGTTGTTCGGTGTCGCGCCGGGCACCGGCCCCGACACCAACCCGAACGCGATCAAGGCGCTGACGAAGAACACGGTGTTCACGAACACCGCGCTCACCGACGACGGCGACGTGTGGTGGGAGGGGCTCACCAAGGCGCCGCCCGAGCACTGCTCCGACTGGTTGGGCAACGACTGGACGCCGGCGTCCGAGAAGCCGGCTGCCCACCCGAACAGCCGGTTCACCGCTCCGCTCGGGCAGGTGCCGTCGGTCGCGCCCGAATGGGAAGACCCCGCCGGTGTGCCGATATCAGCGATCCTCTTCGGCGGTCGGCGCGCCACCACGGTGCCGCTCGTGACCGAAGCGTTCGACTGGCAACACGGCGTGTTCATGGGCTCGATCATGGGTTCGGAAACCACGGCGGCCGCCACCGGCGCGGTCGGCAACCTGCGGCGCGACCCGTTCGCGATGCTGCCATTCTGCGGCTACAACATGGCCGACTACTTCGCGCACTGGCTCCAGGTCGGCGAAACCCACGACGCCGAGAAGCTGCCGCGTCTCTACTACGTGAACTGGTTCCGCAAGGACGCCGGCGGCAAGTTCCTGTGGCCCGGTTTCGGTGAGAACAGCCGGGTGCTCGCGTGGGTGTTCGAACGTTGCGCCGGCCGTGCCGCCGCGGTCGACTCGCCGATCGGTCGGCTCCCCGAGACGGGTGGGCTCCCCACGGAGGGGCTCGGTGTCGCGCCGGAAGCGTTGGCGGAACTGCTGCGCGTCGACGAAGACGCATGGCGAGCCGAAGTGCCGCTCATCGAGGAGCACTACGCGATCTTCGGCGACCGCCTGCCGTCGCAGCTCAACGACGAACTCGAAGAACTGCAAAAGCGCCTCTCGAACTAGCGGCGCGGGGCAGGGGGAACATGGGCGTTCTCGGCTGGATCGTCGTGGGGTTCGTGGCCGGGGCGTTGGCGCGCGGTGTCACCGGTACCCGGCGCACGGGGTGCCTCGGCACGATCGTGATCGGTGTGCTTGGTGGCCTGATCGGCGGAGCGCTGTTCAACCTGGCCGGCGCGAAGGGCATCGGCGAGTTCGGCCTGTGGTCGATGTTCGTCGCCTTCGTCGGCGCCGTCGTGCTGCTGCTCGCGGTCGGCCTGGTTACCGACCGGTCACGCCGCTCCTGAACCGCGTCGCTGCCGCGACGCAGACGCGCGTCATATTTGGGCGGTGGGGAGACCCATGTCGGGCTCGGCGCCGGTGCGAACCTGCATCGCGTGGCCCGACTCGTCGAGGTCGAACACGACCCGCTGGCCTTGCCGGAGCAGCCGGAACAGCGACCCGTCGAGCGCATGTACCGACAGCACGTACTCGGTGCGGTCGGTGTCGGTGACGATGATGCCCTCTCGAGTGAGGGGGTCGTACACCTTCACGACTCCCTGCATCAGGGCTTCACCACTTTGCCGGCCTTCAGGCACGAGGTGCACACGTGGATGCGCTTCGGCGACCCGTTCACGACGGCCCGCACCTTCTGCACGTTCGGGTTCCAGCGCCGTTTGGTGCGCCGGTGCGAGTGGCTCAGGCGCATACCGAAGATCGGGCTCTTGCCGCAGAGATCGCAGACGGCTGACATAAAGGAACCTCTCGAATTACTGCGGCCGAAGAACCGAACGAAGATAGCAGCCGGGCTGCAGCGGCATCACTACTCTGGCGGCCGTGCCCACGCTCTCGCGCCTTGCCGCGCCCGACCTGCGGCGTGCGGTGCTGCGGTTCCGTGACGCGCTCCGCGCGCACCAGGAGGAACTGAACCGGCTCAATGTGTACCCCGTCCCCGACGGCGACACGGGCACCAACATGGCGCTGACCCTCGAGTCGGTGAGTGCCGAGCTCGACACCGCCGAATCCATGGAAGAGGTATGCCACGCGATCAGCCGGGGCTCCCTCATGGGCGCCCGCGGCAACTCGGGCGTGATCTTGTCGCAGATCCTCCGTGGGTTCGCCGACGAGTTCTCGCCCCTCGAGGCGATCGACGCTGCGGCGCTCGCGTCGGGCCTGCGGCGAGCGTCCGACGCGGCGTATCAGGCCGTGATGCGCCCCGTGGAGGGCACGATCCTCACGGTCGTGCGCGCGGCCGCCGAGGCGTCGGAACGACACGAGGGCGACGGTCTCGTCACACTCCTCGAGCACGCCTCGAACGCGGCGTGCGACGCGGTCGAACGCACCCCGGACCTGTTGCCCGTACTCAAGGACGCGGGTGTGGTTGACGCGGGCGGGAAGGGTTTCACGCTCCTGCTCGACGCGTTGTTGGAGATTGTCGACGGCCGTCCCATTCCGGAGCCGGAAGTGGTGACCACGCCGAGAATCGTCGAAGCGCATCTCCGAGGCGACGACGTCGCCGGGCTGCGCTACGAAGTGATGTACCTCCTCGAAGCCGAAGACGACACCATCCCTGCGTTCAAACAGGCGTGGGACGCGGTGGGCGATTCGATCGTGGTCGTAGGCGGTGAGGGGTTGTGGAACTGCCACATCCACACGAACGACATCGGCGCCTCGGTCGAAGCCGGCATCGAAGCGGGCCGGCCGCGCAGCGTGCGCGTCACCGACCTCTTCGAGCAGGTGGAAGAAGAGCAGTGGGTGCGCGACGGGGGCGTCGGCGGCGCGTCGGCGGCGACGGCAGGCCGAACGCTCGAAAGCGCGGTGGTCGCAGTCGCGGTCGGCGACGGCGTGCGGCGGTTGCTCACGAGCCTCGGGGTGCAGCAAGTCGTTGCGGGTGGGCAATCGATGAATCCGTCGACGGCACAGATCCTCGAAGCGGTCGAGGCATGTACGTCGGAAGCGGTGATCGTGCTCCCGAACAACAAGAACATCGTGCCGGTCGCGCGCCAGGTCGACAGCCTCACCGACCGCAAGGTCGTGGTGGTGCCCACAACGAGCGTCACCGAGGCGCTGGCCGCCTTGGTCGGCTACGACCCCGACGCCGACATCGACCGAAACGTCGAAGCGATGACCGAATCGATGTCGCGCGTCCGCAGCGGTGAGGTGACGCAGGCGGTTCGCGACTCGGCCGCCGACGGCAGCCGCATCACCGAGGGCGACTGGATCGCGTTGTCGCGCGACGGCATCCGGGCGTCGGCCAGTTCTGCGGTCGACGCGATGAAAGCGTTGCTCTCCGATCTCGTCGACGACGACAGTGAGATCGTCACGGTGCTGATCGGCCAGGACGCGAAGGCGAACGACACCGCTCGGATCAAAGAACACCTCGAGTTCGCGTATCCGCACGTGGAGGTGGAGTTCCACGACGGCGGCCAGCCGCTCTACCCGTACCTCCTCGGCGTGGAGTAGGCGTGAAGTAATGGCCGCAACGGAAGAGGGCGGCATCACCCTGCGGGAGCTCGCCGGCCGGCCGGTGGGCGACCTCGACTCGGTCGGTCCGAAGCTCGAAGAACGCCTGGCCGACATGGGCTTGTGCACCGTTCTCGACGTGTTGCAGCACTATCCGCGCCGCTGGGTCGACCGCACCAAGCGAGCCGACATCGCCGAGTTGAAGATCGGCGAGGAGGCAACCGTTTTCGGCGAGGTGCGACGCGTCCACGGGCGTCGTACGCGCCAGGGTCGTGCGCTCGTCGAGGTGGTCGTACACGACGGCACGTCGTTGCTGAACCTCACGTTCTTCAACCAGGGCTGGCGCGAGAAGCAGTTGGGCGTCGGCACCGAGGCGGCATTCTTCGGAAAGGTCGACGTGTACCGCGGCAAGCGGCAGATGACGAACCCCGTCGTCGACGTCGTCGGCAACGTGGCCGACGGCGGCGAGAAGACGGGGGTCATCGTGCCGATCTACCCGCAGTCGGGCAAGGCCGAGGTGTACACGTGGCAACTGCGAAAGGTCGTAGCCGAAGCGTTGCGACGCTGTCAGCGGCGCGGCCTCGCCGAACCGCTCGACGCCGCGGTGCTCGAAGCGCACAAGCTCGTCGACCGCACCGCCGCGTACAAAGGAATCCACCAACCCGAGACGATGGCCGAACAGCAAACCGCGCGACGACGCCTCATCTTCGACGAGTTTCTCCGTATGCAGACCGGCCTCGTTGCCCGCAAGCGCGCGATCGAAGCCACCCAGCTCGGCATCCACCACGACGCATCCCGCGCGCTCGTCAGCGCGTTCCATGGTCGCTTGCCCTTTCCGCTCACCGACGACCAGCAGCGCGCGATCGACGAGATCACACAAGACATGTCGAGCGCGGCGCCGATGCACCGGTTACTGCAAGGTGACGTCGGTTCCGGAAAGACCGTGGTGGCGCTGAGCGCGTTGCTCGTCGCGGTGCAGGGCGGTCATCAAGGCGCGTTCATGGCGCCGACCGAAGTGCTTGCCGAGCAGCACCACCTCACGTCGTTGCGGCTGCTCGAAGGGCTCACGGTGCCGGCACACGGCTCACTGCTCGGTGATCGACCGGTACGTGTCGAGCTGCTCACCAATCGTACGAGCGCGGCGGATCGCCGCCGAATCGCGAGCGGGCTCAACGGCGGTGAGGTCGACATCGTGGTGGGTACGCACGCGCTGCTCTACGGCGACGCGCCGTTCTCGCGACTCGGGCTGGCCGTTATCGACGAACAACATCGCTTCGGCGTCGAGCAACGCAGCCTGCTGCGCGACAAGAACCGCGACGCCGTACCCGACGTGCTCGTGATGACCGCGACGCCGATCCCGCGCACGGCAGCGATGCTCGTGTACGGCGACCTCGACAAGTCGGAGTTGCGAGAGATGCCGCCCGGGCGAACGCCGATCACCACCGAGGTGATCGGGCCGAACCCCCTCGAACGCGCCCGCGCGTACGAGGTGTTGCGCCAAGAAGTGGGGGAGGGCCGGCAGGCGTATGTGGTGTGCCCGCTGGTGGAGGGCAGCGGGAAGGTGGAAGCGAAGGCGGCCACCGAGGAGTACGAACGGTTGCAACACGAAGACCTCGCCGGCCTCCGCCTCGGGTTGTTGCACGGCCAGATGCCGTCGAAGGAGAAGGAAGCTGTGATGGCCGCGTTTCGCGACCACGAACTCGACGTGCTCGTCGCCACGACCGTGATCGAGGTGGGTGTCGACGTAGCGAACGCCGCCGTGATGATGATCGAGGACGCAGATCGCTTCGGGTTGTCGCAACTGCATCAACTCCGTGGTCGTGTCGGTCGCGGCGAGCACGCGTCCCGCTGTTTCCTGCTCACGGACCCACAGACCGACGATGCGAAGGAACGGATGGCCGCCATGGCCGCGTCAACCGACGGCTTCTTCCTGGCGGAGAAAGACTTGGAGATCCGGGGCGCAGGCGAGGTGTTCGGCGAGCGCCAGTCTGGGTTCAGCGACCTGAAGCTCGGTCGTATCCCGCGCGACGAGGACGCGGTGATCGAGACGCGTCGCGTCGCCGAAGCGCTCCTCGATGCCGACACCGATCTCGCCGCGCACGTACAGCTGAGAGAAGAAGTCGAGGACCTTCTCGGCGACTCGGTCGAGTTCCTCTTCAAGAGCTGATATGCCTCGCAAAGGGGGCATCCGGGTGATTGCGGGGTCCGTGCGCGGGCGCCGGCTGGTCGTACCGCCGGGCACCGACGTGCGGCCGACGCAAGACCGCGTCCGCGAAGCGATGTTCTCCGCGCTCGACGCGCGTGGCGCGATCGCGGATGCGAGTGTGCTCGACCTCTACGCCGGAACCGGTGCGCTCGCGATCGAGGCACTGTCGCGCGGCGCCGCGCGCGCGGTGTTGGTTGAACGGTCACGTGATGCCATCGCCGCGATCGATACCAACCTCGAAGCCTGCGGCTTCCGCGACCGCGCTCGCGTCGAACCGCGCGCGGTCGAAGCCTTCCTCGCTACCCCTGCGCGCGACGCGCCCTTCGATCTCGTGCTGTGTGATCCCCCATACGACTTCCCCGCCGCCGACTTGTCCGACGTGCTCGCGTCGATTGCCTCCACCCACTGGCTCGCGCCCGACGCGATGGTGGTGGTCGAGCGTGCACAGAGGGCGAGCGTCGAGCCGCCGCCCGGGTTGCGAGTCATGTGGGAGCGGGCCTTCGGCGATACGCTCGTCACGTTCCTTGCACCGTGAGAGGCGCTCTCGTTGGCCACTGCCTTATGCCCGGGTTCGTTCGACCCGGTTACCTACGGACACCTCGACATCATCGAGCGCGCGGCGCGCCACTTCGAGGGTGTGATCGTGGCGGTCATCCGCAATCCACAGAAGTCACAGTCGTTGTTCAGCCTCGAGGAACGCCAAGAGATGTTGCGCGAGGAGACTGCGCACCTCGACAACGTGAGCATCGACTTCTTCAAGGGCCTCCTCGTCGACTTCGCGCGTGATCGTGGCGCGAGCGCGATCGTGAAGGGTCTACGTGCCGTCTCAGACTTCGACTACGAGTTGCAGATGGCGCAGATGAACCAACGGTTGTCCGGGGTCGACACGTTCTTCCTGTCGACGAGCCCGCAACATTCGTTCCTGTCGTCGAGCCTTGTTCGCGAGGTCGCGCGCTTCGGCGGTGACGTGTCGAGCATGGTGCCGAAGTCGGTGCTCGCTCGCTTGAGCGAACGTTTCGCCGACGAGGGTGGAACGCCATGACGGACGGTGACATCGTGACCGACGACAGCCAAGGAACGCCGCCTTCGTCGCACGACACGCGAACCCTGCTCAACCGGTTGCAGGAGTTGCTGGAGAACGCGCGGGCGATGCCGCTGTCGGCATCGGTGATGGTGAACCGAGAAGAGTTCGGCGACATGCTGGCGGACGCCATCGACGGGCTCCCCGAAGAGCTGCGCGAGGCACGCTGGTTGCTCAAAGAACGTGACGAAGTGATCGAGCGGGCGCGCCGCGAAGCGGAGCGCATCATCGAGGCGGCGCGGGTGCGGGCCGAACGGATGGTCGAGCGCACCGAGGTGGTGCGTGAGGCTCGCCGCACGGCCGAGGAGATCGTCGAGGACGCCGAGCGGCGCGCCGGGCAGATGCGGAACGAGGCGGAGGACTACGTCGACCGCAAACTCGCCTCGTTCGAGGTCGTGCTCGACCGGGTGATGCAAACGGTGCAAAAAGGCCGCGAACGGCTCCAGGTGCACGTGACGCCGAACCCGGACGAGGAAGAGGACATGACGATCGGTCCGGCCTTCTTCGACCAGGACGAGTAACCTCGGGGATCGATTCGCCGCCAATTGGGCTGGCCGCGGCGCGACGCTGCCGCCGCGCCCTTCGGGCCCGACGCCGGCAAGAACAGATTCGCCGGAAAGGCCACCACGATGTCCCAGCCGAACGCCCTGAGGGTGAGCGTCGCCGATTTGCGCCGTCCCGGTGCGACGCGTGACGTCGAGGTTGTCGCGACCGGGGTCGGGCTGCCGGCTGAAGCGGTCGAAGTACCCGCTGACCAGCCCGTTCGCGTCCGTCTCCACCTGGAACGGCTCTCCGAAGGTGTTGTCGCTCGCGGCGAGATCTCGAGCGCGTGGCGCGGCCTGTGCAGCCGCTGCCTGCAGCCGGTGGGAAACGACGTCATCGTGCACGCCGACGAGTTGTTCGAGACCGAGCCGATCGACGGCGAGACCTACCGCCTCGCCTCGGACGTCATCGATCTCGAACCGCTGGTGCGCGACGCGCTCGCCCTCGAGCTGCCCCACGCCCCTCTGTGCGACCCCGATTGCCGCGGCCTGTGCCCGATGTGTGGTACGGATCGCAACCGTGGAACCTGCGATTGTGGGACCGACGAGCCCGATCCTCGCTGGGCCGCGCTGCGCTCGCTCGACCTCTGAGTTTGGAATAGGAGTACAGGAATGGCCGTACCGAAACGAAAGACGAGCCGCTCGGCGACGCGCTCGCGCAAGTCGGCGAACATGCGACTCACGCGGCCACCGCATTCGCTGTGCCCCAACTGCGGTGCCTCCCGGCTTCCCCACACCGTGTGCGGTAACTGCGGTTGGTACCGCGGCCGCCAGGTCATCGAGGTCGAGTAGAAGGACGTCGCGCTGTGCAGCCACCTGGACGCCCAGTGATCGCGCTGGACGCGATGGGTGGCGACCGCGCGCCCCAGGAGATCGTCGCGGGCGCGCTGCGGGCCGTCGACGAGCTCGACGTCGACATCTTGCTCGTTGGGAGCCCGGAAGCGATCGACCCGCTCGTGCCGCCGGGTGCCCGCGGGATCGAAGTGTTGCCAACATCCGAAGTGATCGCGATGCACGACGAGCCGGCCGCGGCCGTGCGCTCGAAGCGCGACTCGTCGATTGTGCGTTGCGCCGAAGCGGTGCGCGACGGGCGCGCGTCGGCGATGGTCGGTGCGGGCAATACCGGAGCGACCATGGCGGCCGCGCTGTTGCGCTTCGGCCGCGTCCGCGGGGTCGCGCGGCCTGCGATCGCGGTGCCGATCCCGATCCCGGGCGCGAACCGGCGCCAGCTCCTCGTCGACGCGGGCGCGACGGTCGATCCCGAACCGGCGTGGTTGGTGCAATGGGCGTTGCTCGCTCGCGAGTACGCGCGGTTCCGCTTGGGGGTCGAGGACCCGAGTATCGGACTGCTCTCGAACGGCGAGGAAGCGGGCAAGGGCGACGCGCTCCGCAAGGAAGCATTCGCGTTGCTCTCGGAGATCAAGGGGTTCGTTGGCAATGTCGAGGGTGGCGACCTCGCCCGGCCGTCGGCCGACGTGATCCTCACCGACGGCTTCACCGGGAACGTCGCCCTGAAGACCATCGAAGGGGCGATGCTCGCCTTGGCCGGCCTCGTGTTCTCGGTGCTCGACGAACCCGAATGGGGCGAGATGGGCCCGCGCCTCAAGGTCCGGATGCTCGAAGCGGCCGCCGATCTGCTGCCCGACAACACGGGTGGCGCGTTGCTGCTCGGTGTGAAGGGCATATGCATCATCTCGCACGGCTCGTCGTCGGCCGCAGCGATCGTGAACGCGGTGCGCGTCGCGCGCGACTGCGTCGAGGCTGGCATCGTCGAACGGTTGACTGCCTCGGTTGCGGAAAGCGGGATGCGTGATGCCGGCTGAGACTCATAGCCACCACCAACCCCTGAGCCGCGCTGATGTCGCGCTCATCGTTTGTGAGCGTCTCGCCGATGTGCTCAGCATCGACGACGACATGATCGTGATGGACGCGCGGCTGCGTGAAGATCTCGACGTCGACGACTACGCGCTGATCGATCTCGTCGAGGCGGTCGAGGCCGAGATCGGCGAACGCAGCATCGGCCTCCGCATCGACGACGACGACCTCGCGGAACTCGTCACCGTGCGCGACGCCGTCGACTGCGTGTGCGCACGGCTCGAATCGGAGCAGGCGCAGTGACCCACACGAGCGCCCGGAACGGATTGAACACCGAGGCGCTCGAAGCGCTCGAAACCAACATCGGCCATCGGTTCAACGACCGAGAAGTGTTGCTGCGCGCGCTCGCGCATCGTTCGTGGTGTGCCGAGAACGGCGACGAAGACTCCAACGAACGGCTCGAGTTCCTCGGCGATTCTGTGCTCGGCCTGGTCGTGTCGCACTACGTGTTCGAACACTTCCCGCACCTGCCCGAAGGGCAACTGTCGGAAGTGCGCGCCGGCGTGGTGAACGCGCGCGTGCTCGCCGAAGTCGCCGCCGATTTGGCGCTCGGTGATTCCCTGTTGCTCGGCAAAGGCGAAGACGGTGCGGGCGGCCGTGCGAAACAGTCGATCCTCGCCGACGCGCTCGAAGCGCTTATCGCGGCAGTGTTCCTCGACGCGGGGTTCGCGGCCGCCCGCGACTTCGTGCTCGGCCAGTTCGGCGACCGTATCGCCGAGGCCGCGGCCGGCCCCGGCGGCCGCGACTACAAGACCCGTTTACAAGAACTCACCGCGCAGCGGTCGCTCGGGCGACCCCGCTACGTCGTGCGTTCCGAAGGTCCCGATCACGCCAAGCATTTCTACGCCACCGTGATGGTGCGCGACGAGCCGTTCGGCGAAGGCGAAGGACGTTCGAAGAAGCAGGCCGAGCAGGCCGCGGCGTGGGTCGCGTACAGCCACCTGCAGGAAGGCGCGGATGCCGGAACTGCCTGAGGTGGAAGTGATCCGACGCGACCTCGATCGCGAAGTCGCGGGCAAGAAGATCAAGGCAGTCGAGGCCACCGGCTTGCGTTCGATCCGCCGCCACAAGAGCAAGAAGGCGTTCATCAGCGCGGTCGAGGGTCACACGATCAAATCGGTGACCCGTCGAGGCAAGTACATCGTGATGCGACTCGACGGAGACACCGCGCTGGTCGCGCATCTCGGCATGTCGGGCCGACTGCTACGGGCGAAGAACGCGAAGGTACCGTCGCCGAAACACCTACACGTGGTGTTCACGTTCAGCGACAACAGTCAGCTGCGTTTCGTCGACCCGCGCACGTTCGGGGAGATGTTCGTGACGTCGTACCTCGAAATCGAAGACGAGGTCACCGAACTTGCCCACCTCGGCGTCGACCCGCTCGACGAGGCGATGTCGTGGGAGACGTTTGGGCGCCTCATCACGTCGCGTCACACCAAGTTGAAGACGCTGCTGATGGACCAAAAGTTCGTCGCCGGAATCGGCAACATCTACAGCGACGAGATTCTGTTCGCCGCCGGATTGCGTTGGGACCGCACCGCGGACTCGCTCTCGGCGGAGGAGATACGCCGTCTGTCGCGTGCGATCATCGAGACGCTGAACGAAGCGGTGAAGTACCGGGGCTCGTCTCTCGCCGACGAGCAGTACGTCGACCTGTTCGGCCAGCCGGGCGGGTTCCAGGACCGTCACCAGGTGTACGACCGCGAGGGGAAGTCGTGCCCGCGCTGTTACCGCACCCTCGTGCGCGCCCGCTACAGCAACCGGTCGACGTTCTTTTGCGAGGCATGCCAGATCTAGCGCTCGCACGGGTGCGGGTGGTGGTGCGGGGCCGGGTCCAGGGTGTGTTCTTCCGCGACGCGTGTCGGGAGGAAGCGAAGGCGGCGGGCGTGTCGGGGTGGGTGAGCAACCGGATCGACGGCAGCGTCGAAGCGGCATTCGAGGGTCCCCCGGCCGCGCTCGAACGGATGGTGACATGGTGTCGCCACGGTCCGCCCCGCGCCCGCGTGGACGACATCGACGTACATCCTGAAGCTCCGATCGGGGAAGCCGGGTTCCGGATTCGCTAGTCGGGCCCTGGTCCGCCGTTTCGCCCACCCTGCACCCTACGATCCTCGCCGGAGAGGGGGCCCATGTTCCTGAAGGCGTTGACCCTACGGGGCTTCAAATCGTTCGCCGACAAGACGACGCTCGAGTTCGAGCAGGGCGTCACGGTCGTCGTCGGCCCGAACGGCTCGGGCAAGTCGAACCTCGTCGACGCGGTGGCATGGGTGCTCGGCGCGCAGGGCGCACGAGCGTTGCGGGGCGGGAAGATGGACGACGTCATCTTCGCCGGCACCTCGGATCGTCCCGCGCTCGGGCGCGCCGAAGTGGCCCTCACGATCGACAACGCGGCCGGACTCCTCCCGATCGAGTTCTCGGAAGTGACGATCACGCGCACGTTGTTCCGCACCGGCGAGTCGGAGTACCAAATCAACGGCGTGCCGTGCCGGTTGCTCGACGTGCAAGACCTCCTCTCCGACTCCGGAATCGGCCGCCAACAACACGTGATCGTCGGACAGGGCCAGCTCGACGCGGTCTTGAACGCGCGCTCCGAGGATCGCCGCGCCGTGATCGAGGAAGCGGCCGGCGTCCTCAAGTACCGCAAGCGGAAGGAAAAGGCCGAGCGGCGGCTCGACGCAACCGAAGGCAACCTCCTGCGCCTCACCGACCTGTTGCGGGAAGTGCGCCGCCAGCTGCGGCCGCTCGAACGCCAGGCCGACGCCGCTCGCCGCCACGACGGTCTGGTAGCGGAGTTGCGCTCCGTGCGTCTCCACCTGTCCGGCCGCGAGATAGAGCAGTTGCGGCTGCGCCAGACGCGCCGTCGCGCATCCCGCGCGGAGCTCACGACGCAGGAACACGATGTGCGCGTCCGCCTGCGCGCGCTCGACGCGTCGGTGCTCGACGCGGAGAAGGCGTTGGCGCGCCCCGGCGACGACGATCTCGCCGACGTGCTGGCTCGCACCGAGGCGCTCCGCGAACGCGCGCGTGGTCTTGTCGCGCTTGTGTCCGCTCGCCAACGCGCGTTCGAGCGTGAGCTGGCCGCGGTGGCCGACGAAGGCGTCGTCGAGACGCTCGTCGCCGACGCGGCCGCGCTCCGCATCGAGCTGGCCGAGGTCGATGCCGACTTCGCATCGCTCGCGCCCACACGCGCCGAGGTCGAAGCGGCCGAAGAACGCGTCGCCGCGTTTCGGGCCGAGCTCGAAGCCGCCGCCGGCGAAGAGCGGTCACGGTCGCAAGAAGACGTCGAGGCCACCGCGCGTGCCGCGAGCGCCGAGCACCGAGACGCGACGCACGCGCTCGAAGCACTCGAGTCGCGCGGCCGGGAACTTCGCGCCGCGCTCGACGCGGTGCGGGCGGAGCTGGCCGACGTCACCCGCGCGACGGGTGAGCTCGCCCCGGCGCGCATTGCCGCCGAGGAACTCGCGGCGCGTGCCGCGTCGCTGCGAGGCGAGGTCGACGCCCGCGACGCCGTCGCCCCCGACCTGCGACCCGAAGCTCGCGCCCGGCAGGCGGCAGAAGAGGCGGTCCATGCCGCTGAAACGACGCGCCACGCCCACGAAGCCGAGGCGTCGCGCTGGCAGGCGCGCGCCGAAGCGCTGACGCTCGCGCTCCAATCGGCTCACGCGGCGACCAACGCCGATGCCCTGGCCGACATCGACGGCGTCGCCGGACCGCTCGTCGATCACCTCGCGATCGAGGACGGCACCGAGCTCGCAGTAGCTGCCGCACTCGGCGAGGCGCTCGATGCGATCGTGGTCGCGGGTGGCACTGCCGTTCGTCACGCCGTCGAACGCGCCAAGCAGGGCGATGTACGAGCGCTGTTGCTCGTCGTGAGCGGCGCCGCCGGCGCCATTGCATCCGTGCCGTACGGCAGCCGGTCGCTCCTCGAATGCGTACGCGCGCCGGCGCCCGAACTGGAAGTGCTCCTCACCCGCCTGCTCGGCCGCACGGTTCTCGTCGGCAGCTGGGAGCAAGCACTCGACGTTGTCACGGCACACCCCGAACTCGTCGTCGTCACACCCGCCGGCGACCGCTTCGGCGGCCTGTCGCCCTGGCGCACCGGGCCGCCGGGCGCACCCGCCATCACCCCCGCCGCGGTCGACGAAGCCGCGCAACACGCGGCGACCGCGCTCGCCGCCGCGGGCGACGCCGAGCACCACCTCGACGCGGCACGGATGCAACTGGCCGCGGCGCGGCGGGCCGAGCTGGTTGCCAGCGAACGCGAACGCCAACACCGCGCCGAGATGGAGCAGGCCGAGGTGGCTGCGGCCGACGCGCGGCGCGAAGTCGAGGTGCGCGAGGCCACGCTGCTGGAACGGCGATCGCTGCTCGAGCGCCGCGACGCGCAACTGGCCGAGGAACAGCACGGGCATCCCGACACCCTCGCGGCCGCCCGGGCGCGACTCGCCGATACCGAGGCGAAGGTCGCGAGCGCGACCGAAGCGGTTGCGGCGGCACACCGTCACGAACAGTCGGCGGCCGACGCGCGCCGGGCCCGCCGGGCAGAGTTGGAGCGCCTCACTGCCGCGGCCTCGCGGCTTCGCCGCGACTTCGACGTGCGTGGTGCCGGCATCGAAGAGCGGCGCACGCTGGTCGCGCGCCGGCTTGCGGATGTCGAGGCGCGCCTCGCCGCTCGCCCCGACGAAGAGGCCGCAGCCCGCCGGCGTCGCGCCTTGCTTGCCGCGCGCCAGTCGGTCGTGGCCGAACTCGACGCGCGCCTCCAGGAGCGCTCGGGCGAGGTCGACGCACTTGCGGAACGACTCCGCGAACGCCGGCGCGAACAGTCGGAGGCGGCACGCGAGGCGGGCCGCACGCTCGACTCGTTGCGCGGTGAGCGGGCGACGGCCGAGCGCGAACTCACCGAAGTTCGCGAACGGGTGTCGCGCCTCGAGGTCGAAGAAGCCGAGCTTCGCTTGCGGATCGAGACCGCGACCGAAGCGATCCGCCGAGACTTCGACTGCGAACCGGAAGCCGCGATCGAAGCCCCCGCACCCGACGTCGGTGACGGGATCACCCTCCCGGCGCGAGCGCGCGAACTCGAGCGCGAGCTGCGCATCATGGGGCCCGTGAATCCGCTCGCCCTGAGCGAGTACGAATCCTTGCTCGAACGCCACGAGTTCCTTCAGGCGCAACTCGAAGACGTGAAGAACACCCGGCGGGAACTCACCCGCGTGATCCGCGCGGTGGATGCTGAGATCATCAGCGTGTTCGAAGCCGCGTTCCGCGATGTCGCGGCGAACTTCGAATCGCTGTTCTCCACCCTGTTCCCCGGCGGTGCCGGCCGTCTCGTGCTCACCGATCCCGACAACCTGCTCGACACGGGCATCGAGATCGAGGCGCGCCCATCGGGCAAGACCGTGCGACGCCTGTCGTTACTCTCCGGCGGGGAACGGTCGCTCACCGCGCTCGCGTACCTCTTCTCGGTCTTCCGGGCCCGGCCCTCGCCCTTCTACCTGATGGACGAGGTGGAGGCTGCGCTCGACGACGTGAACCTGCACCGGTTCCTCGACTTGCTGCACGAGTTCCGGGGCGAAGCACAACTGTTGGTGGTGTCGCACCAGAAGCGCACCATGGAGGCGGCTGACGTGCTGTATGGCGTCTCGATGCCGCCCGGCGGATCGAGCCGCGTCGTCAGCCAGCGCATCCGCGACCTGGAGTTCGACCGCGCGTGACGACCGCTCGATAGCGTCGCGGCGCGATGTCGTTGTTCGTCGCGCAGACCGCGTCACCCACCAGCGTCCCCGCCGACACCGTCACGAGAGCGTGCGGCGTCGACCGCGAGCCGTGGTTGTGCCGGTGGCTTGCAGACACCACCCACAGCGTGTCCGCCGGCCATGCGGGCGCGCACTTGTCGCCGTTGGTATCCGTGCTGCTCATCGCGTTCGGCGCGTGGCTCGTGAACCGGGTCGTGCGGCGAGTGATCCGGCGCGCAGTAACGCAGTGGGAGAGCGCGGGGCGGTTCACGTGGCTGCGCAACCGGCGCGTGTTCGCCATGCTCGAGAAGACGTCACCCACACCCGACCTGCGGCGCCATCAACGCGCGGAGACGATCGGGGGCGGTTTGCGCAGCTTCGCCACGATCATCATCTGGTCCGTCGCGATCGTGCTCATGCTGAGCGCCCTCGGCATCAAGGCGGCGACACTGCTCACGAGCGCGGGACTCATCGGTGTCGCGCTCGGTTTCGGCGCGCAGAACCTGCTGCGCGACCTGATCGCCGGCACGTTCATTATCTTCGAGGACCAGGTTGGCGTGGGCGACGTGATCGACACCGGACTTGCGACCGGCACGGTGGAAGCCGTCACGCTGCGCACGACCAAACTGCGCGACGTCGAAGGCGTCGCGTGGTACGTGCCGAACGGCGGTATCCCGCGCGTCGGCAACAAGTCGCAGCAGTGGTCGCGTGCGGTGCTCGACATCCCGGTGTCCTACGACGCCAACATCGACCGCGCGCAAGAGGTGATTTTGGAGACTGCACGCACGCTGGCACACGAGGAACGCTGGCGCGACGCGATCCTGGCCGAGCCGGAAGTATGGGGAGTGGAGAGTCTCAGCCTCGACAGCGTCGTGATCCGCCTCGTGGTGAAAACGGCTCCGCTCGAACAGTGGCGGGTCGCACGCGAGCTGCGCGCCCGGGTCCGCAGGGCGCTCGGCACGGCCGGGATTGCCGCCGGCCCCACGACCCAGAACCCTGCTCCGAGCCCTCCCAACGAGCCGCCAAAACCCTGAGCTCGGGCCGAGCGCGGCGGTGGTCCGTGGGTACCCTCGTCGGCTGTGATCGCTGTCGTCATCGTGATCGTCGTGGCCGTGCTCGTCTTGGCGGGCGTGGTCGTCGCGTTCACGCGGACCGGCATCGGCCGGGGATCCCGCTCCCGTGAGCTTCCGGGTGAAGCCCCCGATCTGACCCGGCCGCCGGCGGTGCCGCCGCCGACGAAGACACCTGAAGCGGCGGCCCGCGAAGCCGAAGAGATCGCACAACTCGAAGAGGCGCTGCGCCGGGAAGCCGCCGCCCCCGCCGCGCCGCCCGAAGCCGAAGCGCCTGAAGCTGAAGCGCCGGAAGTCGTCCTCGAGAAGCCGCGTCTGCGCGACCGGCTCGGCCGTACCCGCAGCGCGCTGTCCGGCTACCTGCGCGAGATGCGGGGCCACAAGGTCGACGCCGACACGTGGGACGAGCTCGAAGAGGCGTTGCTGCTCGCCGACGTCGGCGTAGCCACGACACAACGACTGCTCGACGCGGTGCGCCAGCGCGTGAACGGCAGTGGTCCCGACAACGTGGTGGAGGAGTTGCGGGCCGAGGTCGTGGCCGTGCTCGACGGCGACAGCGACCGCTCGTTTCATCTCACACCCGGCGAACCCAACGTGTGGATGTTCGTCGGGGTCAACGGCGTCGGGAAGACGACGACGATCGGCAAGCTCGCAGCACAGGAAACCGCGCAGGGCCATCGCGTCCTGCTCGCCGCGGCCGACACATTCCGTGCCGCCGCCGCCGAGCAGCTCGCGCTGTGGGCCGAGCGAACGGGCGGTGAGATCGTGCGCGGCCAGGAAGGCGCAGACCCTGGTTCGGTGGTATTCGATGCGATGAGCGCAGCTGCGAGCCGGGGCGCTGATCTCGTGCTCGTCGACACGGCCGGTCGCTTGCACACGAAGGTCAACCTGATGGAGGAGCTGAAGAAGCTCCGCCGCATCGTCGATCGCACCGAGGGCGCGCTGAAAGAAGTGCTCCTCGTCATCGACGCGTCCACCGGTCAGAACGGGCTCGTGCAAGCGCGCGAATTCGCCGACGCAGTGGACGTGACCGGCATCGTGCTCACCAAACTCGACGGCACCGCCAAGGGCGGCATCGTGCTCGCGATCCAACATGAGCTGGGCCTGCCCGTAAAGGCGGTGGGCGTCGGCGAGGGCGTCGGCGACCTCGTTGCCTTCGACCCGGTCGAATTCGCCGACGCGCTGTTCAACGACTGAAGCGGCCGAGTAGCTGAGTATCGGTAGCCTGGTCCACCGTGTTCGACGCCCTCTCCGACCGTTTCGAAGGCATCTTCAGCCGCCTGCGCAGTCGCGGCCGGCTGAGCGAAGCCGACATCGACGAGATCGCGCGCGAGATCCGCCGCGCACTCCTCGAAGCCGACGTGAACGTCCGCGTGGTGAAGGACTTCATCGCGAGAGTGAAAGCCCGCGCGGTCGACGCCGACTTGTCGAAGAGCCTGTCGCCGGCGCAACAGGTCATCAAGATCGTGCACGAAGAACTTGTGCAGACGCTCGGCGGCGAAGCCGGCAAGATCACGATGAGCTCGAAACCGCCGACGGTCGTGATGCTCGCCGGCCTCCAGGGTTCCGGGAAAACCACTGCCGCCGCCAAGCTGGCGCGGCTGTTGAAGTCGCAGGGCCTGCAACCGTTGCTCGTGGGTGCCGACCTGCAGCGGCCCGCCGCGGTCGAGCAACTCCGAGTGCTCGCGCAGCGCGTCGAGGTGCCGTTCTATTCGGAAGCGAGCGACCCGGTGTCGGTTGCGCTCGGCGCGATCGAGGAAGCCGCGCGGCTCGGTCGCAACGTGGTGATCGTCGACACCGCCGGCCGGTTGCAGATCGACACGGAACTCATGGACGAGTTGCGGCGCATCGAACAGGCGGTGAAACCGCAGAACACATTGCTGGTCGTCGACGCGATGACCGGCCAGGAAGCCGTGAACGTCGCGGAAGCGTTCAACCAGACCGTCGGGCTCGACGGTGTGGTGCTTACCAAGATCGACGGTGACGCACGCGGTGGCGCGGCGCTGTCGGTGAAGGAAGTCGTCGGCAAGCCGATCCTCTTCGCGGGGACCGGCGAGAACGTCGAAGACTTCGAGCCGTTCTACCCCGACCGCATGGCGAGCCGGATCCTCGGCATGGGCGACATGCTCACGCTCATCGAGAAGGCCGAAGAGGCGTTCGACGATGAGCAGAAGGCCAAGGCCGAGCGCATCGTCCTCGAAGGCGAGTTCACCCTCGAAGACTTCCTCGAGCAGATGCAGCAGGTGAAGAAGATGGGGAGCCTGCAGAGCCTGATTGGCATGATGCCCGGCCTCCCGAAGGAAGTGCGCAAGGCGCAGATCGACGACCGTGAGATCGGCAAGATCGAGGCGATCATCCGGTCGATGACCCTCGAGGAGCGACGGAATCCGACCGTCGTGAACGGTTCGCGCCGTACCCGGATCGCCCGGGGGAGTGGCACCAACACCTCCGACGTCAACCAGCTGCTCAAACAGTTCAAGCAGGTCCAGCAGATGATGCGAGGCTTCGGTGGGGGCAAGAAGGGCAAAAAGGGGAAGCGGCCGCGCCTCTCCGACCTGCGGGCGCTGCAGCAGATGGAAGGCATGCCGGAACTGCCATCCGGTGGGCCCAGGTCCTAGTATTCACTGTTCGGCGTCGCCCGAGCGTCGCCATCGACTACCGAAAGAGCTGTGCGTGGCCGTCAAGATCCGCCTCATGCGCGTGGGCAAGAAGAAGCAGCCGACCTACCGCGTCGTCGTCGCCGACGGCCGCAGCCCTCGCGATGGCCGCTTCATCGAGATCATCGGGCAGTACGCGCCGCGCAACGAGCCGTCGGTGATCCTGGTCGACTCCGACAAGGCGGTGGCGTGGCTCCAGAAGGGCGCGCAGCCCACGGAGCAGGCAGCCAAGGTCCTCGCAATCGCGGGTGTGTGGGATGCGTACCGCGAAGCGACCGGTCGCGACGCGGCGGCGAAGCCCGCCCCCAGGTCCGCGAAGCCCAAAGCGGTGACGGAAACCCCCGCGGCCACCGCCCCGGCGCCCGCCGCAGCGGCTGCGCCTGAGCCCGAGCCCGCGGCGGAACCCGCAGCCGACGGGACCGACGCGTGAGCGACGACGCGCTCGAGGGCTCCAACGAAGTCGAAGACGACTACGACGACTACGAAGACGAAGTCGGCGCCGAAGGCAACCGCATCGTCGGTTCGCGAGCGCGCGCGGTGGTCGAGCATTGCGCCCGAGCCCTCGTCGAAGATCCCGACGGCATCGATGTCGACGTGCGCGAAGAGCAGGGCCACGTGACACTGCTCGTCCACGCGGCCCCCGGCGACATGGGCCGGCTCATCGGCAAGCGCGGTCGGGTCATCCAGGCGGTGCGCCAGTTGGTTCGTGCGGCTGCCGCGTCCGAAGGCACTCGGGCGACGGTGGACGTCGCCGACTGAGTACGTCGCCGGTGCAACCCGTCGAACGGCTCGAGGTCGGACGGGTTGGGAAAGCCCACGGGCTCCGCGGTGACGTCATGGTGGTGCCGATCACGAACCGCGATGAGCGTTTCGCGGCCGGTGCGTTCGTCGACGTGAACGGCGCTCCGACCCGGATTGTGTCGTCGCGACGCCAGCAGGGTCGGTTTGTCGTGCATTTCGAAGGGGTCGACGACCGCGACGCGGCCGAGCAGTTGCGCGGTGCGTTGCTCACGGGCGCGCCGCTCGACGACCTTTCCGACGACGAGGTGTGGGCGCACGAAGTGATCGGCGCCGAGGTCGTCGACCGCGAGGGCACGGTCGTCGGCGAGGTTGTCGCACTCGAAGCGAACCCCGCGCACGACTTGTTGGTGCTCAGGTCGGGTGTGCTCATCCCGGTTGTATTCGTCGTGGCCAAAGAACCCGGGCGGGTCGTGGTCGACCTTCCCGAGGGTCTGCTCGAACTCTTCGGTTGACGGAGCGCGTTCCGGTGCGGGTCGACGTCTTCACGATCTTCCCCGAGTTCCTCAGCGCGCCCCTCGACGTGTCGATCGTCGGGCGCGCGCGCGAAAGCGGGTTGCTCGACGTGCGGGTGCACGACCCGCGCCGGCACACGACCGACCGCCACCGCAGCGTCGACGATGCTCCGTTCGGAGGTGGGGCCGGCATGGTGATGATGCCGGGGCCGCTCTTCGACGCGGTGGACGCCGCCGCGCCGCCCAGGCCGCTGTACCTGCTGTCGGCGAGCGGGGAACGCTTCGACCACGCGGTGGCAGAACGCCTTGCCGCGAGCGACGGGTTTTCGCTCCTATGTGGCCGGTATGAGGGTGTGGACCAGCGGGTGGCCGATCATCTCTGCGACGGTGAGCTGTCGATCGGTGATTACGTCCTGGCCGGCGGGGAAGCGGCGGCGTTGGTCGTGATCGAAGCGGTGGCGCGCCTCCTGCCCGGCGCGCTCGGGAACGAGTCGTCGGCCGGTGATGAATCGTTCGCGGCCGGCCGCCTCGAATATCCGCAGTACACGCGGCCGGCCGAGTTCCGCGGCTTCGAGGTGCCGGAAGTGCTGCGCGGCGGCGACCACGCGCGGATCGAGCGGTGGCGGCGGGCCCAGTCGTTGCGTCGCACCCGCGAGCGGCGCCCCGACCTGTTCGAGGCACGGCCACTCACGGAAGCGGAGCGGGTGCTCCTGGAGGAGTTCGATGCCTAGCCGCCGTCGGCGCTAGCATTTCCGGCCGCCCCCAATTCTCGAGGACATCCGGAGCGCCGCGCTATGAACCGCACCGATCTGGTCGACCGTGCCGCGCTCCGCGACGACGTTCCCGATTTCGGACCTGGCGACACCCTGAAGGTGCACGTCCGGGTCGTCGAGGGCACCCGCGAACGGGTCCAGATGTTCCAGGGCGTGGTGATCCGCCGGCAGGGCAGCGGCGCCCGGGAGACCTTCACCGTCCGCAAGGTCAGCTTCGGCGTGGGGGTCGAGCGCACCTTCCCGGTGCATTCGCCGATTATCGCCACGATCGAGGTCCTGACCAGGGGCGATGTCCGCCGGGCGAAGCTTTACTACCTCCGCGACCGGATCGGAAAAGCCGCGAAGGTGAAGGAAAAGCGCACGTAGGAGTCCGCCAAATGGCGGCGCTGGGTGGCATCCGGCCATGGCCGAGCACCCCTCGCGAGCCCGTAGACTGGCGGGGTTCCAGGCCGCCGGCGAAGGCATTCCGATGAGCGCTGAGGATCTCGAGCGCTACGAGACCGAGATCGAACTCCAGCTGTACCGCGAGTACCGCGACGTCTTGCCGATGTTCGCGTACGTCGTGGAGACGGAGCGCCGCTTCTACCTGGCCAACGACGTCAAACTCGACGTCAAGAACGAGAACGGCCGGGTCTTCTTCGAGTTGCAGCTGCACGACGCGTGGGTGTGGGACATGTACCGCCACACGCGTTTTGTCTCCGACGTGCGGGTCGTGACGTTCAAAGACGTCAACGTCGAGGAACTCCCTCGCAACGAGTGATCTGAACATGCCGGTCGAAGACGCGCGCCGACGCGTCGGTGCCGCCGGCGAAGACGCAGTGGCCGCCTGGTACCGAGACGCCGGCTACGACGTGCTCGATCGCAACTGGCGCGTGCGCGAAGGCGAACTCGACGTGATCGCCGCTCGCGCCGGCACGCTCGTGTTCTGCGAGGTGAAGACGCGCCGCAGCGACCGCTTCGGTCTGCCCGTCGAAGCGGTCACCGTCCGCAAGCAACACCGGTTGCGGACGCTCGCCGGTCGCTGGCTCGACGCGAATCGGTCGCGGCGGGGTGGTGCAATCCGTTTCGACGTGGCGTCGGTCGTCCCCGACGGTCATGGTGGCTGGCTCGTGACGGTGCTCGAGCAAGCGTTCTGACCGGCCCCTAGCCGCGCGGCCGCTTGCCTTGTGTGCGGCGCTGTTCGATGCGCCAGCACGCGGTGTGCCAGTGGCGGCGCAAGTCGGGCGCGTCAACCGGCACCACGACCTCGTGCCCTTCGCGGGCGCGGATCTCGTGGTTGCAACCGGGGCACCGGTAGGCCTTCACCGCTTCGTAGGGCTGGACGTGGCGTACTTCGACCGCGTCTTCGAAGTGGCCGCGGTTCATTGGCCGAAGGCGGCCCACAGCACCAACAACGTGACCACGACGAGCGCCGCGACCACGATTGCAATGTCGCTGCTGCGACGTACTCGCTGCCGGTACGGGTTGAAGCCCACATTCCTACGGTAGTGGCGCACTGCCGGTTGTCTTGCGCCGCTTCACGCGGGCTCGACGTCGAGCAAGCCGGTGATTCGGGACGCCAGCGACGACTGCTCCTGCCGTGAGAGATCCAGGTAGCCGTTTTCGTGCATTAGCGCGGCGTACTGCTGCTCGCGATACGGGACACCGGGGGGCAGCGGCGCGACATGCCAGTGGACGTGCGCGTTCCCGTCGCGGCTGCCGAGGCTCAACACGTACAGCCGTTCCGTTGGCACGGCCTGGGCAACCGCCCGGCCCAGGCGATGTACCCGCCGCTGGAGTTGCGCGTATTCGTCCTCGGCGAAATCGTCGACGACGCCGGTTCGATGGTCGAGTGGTGCGAGCAAGCAACATCCGCGCAGCGTCGGGAACTTCGCGAGGAACGCGATGCACACGTCGTCTCGCCACACGACGAGATGCTCGTCGTCTTCGCCGTCGACGATCGCGCAGATGAAGCACGTCCCTCGCTGCGCGTTCTCGTGAACGCGTCGTTCGTAGCTCGCCAGATCGAATGGCACCTTTTCGTCGCCCGCCATGGCGTCAGTCTTGCGGGCGCGCTGGATCGCGCACACGGATGGCGTCAGCTCGGCCAGATGAACCCCCGCTGCCGGCGGACCCCTTGGTCGCGTTCGAGCGAACGAAGCGCGTTGATCACGGTCGAGGTGGCGAGGCCGGTGCGCACCATGATGTCGTCGACCGTCGCCGGCTCGCCGCCGAGCGAGCGCAGCACTGCCCGTTCGTCGCGCGATCGCTCCGCCGCTCGCGGCGCCTTCCACTTTGCGCGACCACCGGCTGCGAGTTCGAGCGCGACCAAGACGTCACTCGGTTCGAGCAGCGGGCCGGCGCCGTCGGATATGAGCTGGTTGCAGCCGGCCGCGGCCGCGTTGCGGCGCGATCCGGGGATCGCAAGCACCGGACGCCCGTAGTCGAGCGCGGCGTCGGCCGTATGGCGCGCTCCGCCTTTCAACGTCGCCTCGACAATCACGACGACGTCCGACAACGCGGCGATGATGCGGTTGCTGACCGGGAAACGACCGCGATCCGGCGGCACGCCGTACCAGTGCTCGCTCACGACCACGCCGTTCTTGCGCACTCGGCGGTACAGGGGCGCGTGACGTCGTGGATACTCGATGTCGAGGCCGGTCGCGACCACGCCAACGACCGCGCCGCTCGCGGCCAGGGCGCCTTCGTGCGCCGCGCCGTCGATCCCAATCGCCATGCCGCTCACTACCGTGACGCCCGCAAGCGCGAGAAAACCGCCGAGTTCTGCGGCGTCGGCCAACCCGTGCGGCGTCGCCGAACGCGTACCGACAATGGCAACGCGGGGCCGGTCGAACACGTCGCCTGCGACGCCCTCGCCCAGCAGCACACACGGCGGGTTGGCGGCGGGCTTCGTGATCGGGAAGCCGTCGGCTCCTTCGACCCAGACATGGGTGCCGCGCCGATCCATCTCGGTCGCGACTCGCACCGGGTCGGCGCCGCGTTGCCAGCGTCGAGCCAGGTCGGCCGCGCCGGCGTCTCCGGCGCGGAGCGCCGCGGCGGCCTCGCCCCGCGAGACGGCCATGAGTGCGCTTTTCGCATCGCCGAACCGTTCGAACAGTCGTCGCAACCGATGCGGCGTGATGTCGGGCAGCGCCGCCAGCGTCGCCGCCGCAACGAGCTCACTGCGTCCGCTGCTGTTTTGATCATGGTTTCGTACCGGAAACGGTCGGCTCTTGAGATCAAAACGAGTGGGGTTGTCGGGTTCGGTCATTCGAAGAGGTCCTGGCGGAGTTCGAGCGCGCAGGCGATGTCGTCCTCGGTCACGTCCGAGCGGTCGTCGATGTCGGCGAGCGTTCGTGCGACGCGCCGGACGCGCGCCGCGCCTCGTCCGGTGCATTGGTCGCGTTCGCAGGCGTCGCGCCACCCAGCCTCCACATCCGGTGCGAGGGTGACGAGCGCCTGGAGTGCGCCCCCGGGCACGTTGCCGTTCCGGCGCCACGGCCAATCGCGATATCGCGCTCGCTGGCGCGCCACCGCCACCGCGACCCGTTCGGCAACCGCGACGGAAGGTTCGCCGGGCGGCGCGTGCGCGCCGGGTGCCGAGACCGGTACCCGCAGGTCGAAGCGATCGAGCAGCGGCGCGGATAGCCGGCGCTTGTATCGCGTTCGTTGAAGATCGGTGCAGCGGCAGTTGGTGACATCACGGCCGCACGGGCAGGGATTGCAACATGCGATCAACGTGAAGTCGGCCGGGAAGGTGAGCGCGATCGCCGCGCGGCTTATCCGGACGACGCGTTCCTCGAGCGGCTGGCGCAAGGCTTCGAGCACGCTTGGATGGAACTCGGCAATCTCGTCGAGGAAGAGCACGCCACGATTCGCGAGCGTGATTTCGCCGGGTCTCGGGCGAGGGCTGCCGCCGCCAACGATCGCCGCACTCGACGCAGTGTGGTGTGGCGCGCGGAACGGGCGCTGTGTGATCAAGCCGCGCGCCGGCGCGAGACCGGTGGCGGAGTGAATGCGTGTCACTTCGAGGGCTTCGTCGGTTTCGAGCGGCGGAAGGATCGTCGGCAGGCGTCGCGCCAGCATTGTCTTGCCGGCGCCGGGCGGCCCTGCGATCAACAGATGGTGGCCACCCGCGGCTGCGGTGACCAGCGCATGGCGCGCGTTCGGAAGGCCGCGGACGTCGGCGAGATCGAGTGGCTCGTCGTCGACCGGCGATTCTTCGTGCGTGACCGATGACGGTTCCGGCCACGGCGCTTCACCCTTCAGGCATTCGTGCAACTCGCCGAGGTTGCGGGCGACCAGCACCTCGACGCGCGGCACGAGCAAGCCTTCGATGGCGTTCGCATCGGGGATGACCACGCGCTCGACACCGTGCTTTGCCAACGCGTCGACGAGCGCGAGCACGCCGACCGCGGGGCGCACGCGCCCGTCGAGCCCGAGTTCGCCGATCACACCGGTGCCGTCGAGCACGACGTCGGGAAGCTTGCCGTCGGCGACGAGGAGCGCGAGCGCGATCGCGAGCTCCAGCCCCGACCCGGTCTTGCGCACGGTTGCCGGCGCGAGGTTCACGGTGATGCGACGCATCGGGAACTCGAGGCCGGTCGAGAGCAGCGCGGCCCGCACCCGTTCGCGCGATTCGCGACCGGCGGCGTCGGGCAGCCCCACCACGTTGTATGCGGGCAGGCCGTTCGACACATGTACCTCGACCGACACGACCTGACCGTCGATACCGAGCAAGGTGGCACTACGAACCGAAGCGATCACCGGACCTCCACGAACTCCAAGAGAGGGGCATTCGTTGGAGGGCCAAACCGAGGCCGCTCGACGGCTCGCGAGGGTTTGCGCGAGGTGCAAGACCAACGTAACGGGAGGGTGTGACAATGAGCCCGCACGCCGGCAAGAACCCGAAGCGTCACGCACACCTGCGAGCGATGGTTACGCTCGACTCCGATGAGCACCCCCGAGTGGCCGGTCGACGATTTCGTCGGCTCGCTCACTGCGGTGAGTGAGCACACGCGGCGGGCGTACGACCACGACGTTCGCGAGTTCGTCGAGTGGTGCGCACGTGGGGGATGCGCATCGCCGGTCGCGCTCGACCATCGGGTGTTGCGCCGCTACCTCGCGTACCTCACGACGCGCGGCTTCGCGCGCGCGACGATTGCACGGAAGGCCGCGTCAATTCGCGCCTTCTCGCGCTACCTGCGTCGCGGCGGTTTCGCCGAGCACGACGCCGGACGTCACCTTCGTTCACCTTCGGGTCCGACGCGCCTGCCGCGCGTCCCACGCGCCGCCGATGCCGCCGCGTTGATGGACGCCGCCGAAGATCGCGTGACCGTCGCCGAAGACGCCTTGGGCGACGACGCGTTCGACGCGCAGGTTGCGATCGCGCAGCGTGACCTGGCTCTCCTCGAACTGCTCTACGGCACCGGCACGCGTATCAGTGAGTGTTGTGCGCTCGACCTCGACCATCTCGATCTGCGCAAAGGCCACGTGACGGTGTTGGGAAAGGGGTCGAAAGTGCGCCGCTTGCCCCTCGGGGACGCGGCGAGCTCGGCGTTGGTCGACTACATCGACCATGGACGCGCCGCACTGCTCCACGACGCGAGCCCACCGAGCGCAGTGTTCCTCAACCGTCGCGGGAAACGTCTCACTCCGCGTGACGCGCGGCGGGTGCTGGCGCAGTTCCCCATGCCCGACGGGCGCCCGTTGCACCCTCACTCGCTGCGGCATGCGTTCGCCACCCACCTCCTGGAAGGCGGTGCCGACTTGCGCGCCGTACAAGAACTCTTAGGTCATGCCGACCTCTCTACCACCCAGGTCTACACTCACGTCACCCGTGACCGATTGAAGTCGGTGTACCAGCACACACACCCGCGGGCGTAACAAACTGTGGACGATTCGTCGGCATCAATCTCTGAGATCTGGGCCGAGTACAAAGAGCACGGCACTCGCGACGCGCGCGAGCGTCTGATCTTGCACTTCGCACCACTCGTCAAATTCGTCGCGGGCCGCGTCGCGGCCGGCCTCCCCCAGAACATCGAGCAATCCGATCTCGTGAGCTACGGGATCTTTGGATTGATCGACGCGATCGACAAGTTCGATCCTGGACGCGGATACAAGTTCGAGACGTACGCGATCTCCCGGATCAAGGGCGCCATCATCGACGAGCTGCGCTCGATCGACTGGGTGCCGCGGTCCGTACGCGCGAAAGCGCGCGCGATCGAGCGGGCATACTCAAAGCTAGAGAACGAGTTGCGGCGCTCGCCTGAGGATCGCGAAGTCGCGATCGAGCTCGGCATGACCGAAGACGAGTTGGCGAACGTCCTCTCGCAGATCAGCTTCGTCGGCATCGTGGCACTCGACGAGCTGTTGAGTGCGAGTGCCGATCGCGGAGGCGGCGCGACGGTGGGCGACACGATCGCGGACCGCCAACACGACCCGGTGGAAGCGTTCGAGTCGGAAGAGATGCGTCACGTCCTCGCCGACGCGATCAACCGCATGCCCGATCGCGAGCGGCTCGTGCTCACGCTCTACTACTACGAAGGCTTGACGCTCGCCGAGATCGGCGCGGTGCTCGGCGTTACCGAGAGCCGCGTGTGCCAGATCCACACCAAGGCGATCTTCCAGCTGCGCGGCCGGCTGTCGGAGCCGTTGCCCGAACGTGGCATAGTTACCTAGCTCGTCTTCCTCTCTTCGTCGCCGTCGAGCCTCTTCCCTTCCTTCTTCCCCTGATCGCGTTCCTTCGCGTCCAGGGGAGTGCCGGTGGGCTTCCGGCGGGTCTGTTGTTTTCTGATCGTGGTCGGCGCCCTCCTCGCCGGCGCGACCACACCTAACGCCGGCGCGCTACCTGTCGGCGCGTGGCAGCCGCCCGTCACCGGCGCAGTCGTACGCCAATTCGAGCCGCCCCTCGGTCCATACGGCGCGGGCCACCTCGGGGTCGACTACGCCGCCGAGCCGGGCACCGTCGTACGTGCAGCGGGTCCGGGTGTCGTTGCGTTTGCGGGTGTGATCGGCGGCGCAGTTCACGTCGTGGTCGCACACAACGGCGGGCTGCGGACGTCGTACTCGTTCCTGGTCGCGGCGCTCGTGCACCGCGGCGAAACGGTGGCGATCGGCCAGCCGATCGGACGGGCCGGTGGGCGCGGAACCAATCACGACGGTCGCGTCGTGCACTTCGGCCTGCGGGTCGGCAATACCTATGTCGATCCGCTGGTGCTCTTCCGGCCGCCCGATCTCTCGAAGATCGTGCACCTCGCACCGCATCGCGATCCGGTGCTCGACACGACCAGCCACGAACGTCGCGGGCTCCTCGCCGGCTTGGCGCACGGCGCCTTGCACGCGATCGGTTCAGCGGCGCGAGAGGTCGCGCGAGCAGGTGCGTTCGTTGCGCAGTTCCCACTTTCGCTTCGCCCCGAACTCATGCGTCTCATCGCCCTCGGCGACGTCGCCGCGATCGCACTCCTCCTCGACGCCAACTCGCCGGCCACGCTGCTGGCCGACACGTCACGCACGGCCCGTTCCCTCGTCAACTGGTGGAAATCGCTGCGCACCTGCGATCACCACGCACCCGCCGCCGACGGCACCGGAGGCTCGGGCCACAGCACGATGATCGTCGCCGGCATCAACAGCAAACGGAGTGCGGACGGCCCGTCGCTGGCCTTCCCCGTCGAGCGGCTCGGCTATCGCCCCGCCGACGTCAACTACTTCTCGTATCGCGACCGCGGCGGTGCGTACGGCCCCGACGACACCCATGAGTCGCTGGAAACGGCCGCGATGCAACTGCGTGACCAGCTGCGCGCGATGCAGCGCGCGGCACCGGGCCGCGCGGTCGACCTCATCGCGCACTCACAAGGCGGAGTGGTCACCCTCACGTTCTTGCTCTTCTTCTACGACCCCGGCGACCACACACTGCCTCCGCTCAACACGGTCATCACGCTCGCGTCGCCATTACGCGGCGATCCCCTTGCGTCGCTCGCCGTACTGCTCATGCGGACCGCGAGTGGTCGCCACCTGATCGCGGTCGCACTGCACAACGGCCAATCGATCCGCGACCTCGCCGAACGGTCGAACATCGTCGACGCAATCGACTCCGCTCGTCTGCCCGGCCAGATCGAACTGACGACGATCGCCGCCGCCGCCGACTTCATCGTGCCCGCATCGAGTGCGCATCTCCCCGGATCGCAGGCCGTCGACGTGAACCCGCACGCGCCATCGCCGCACACCGCGTTACTTCAAGACCCGCACGCATTGCGCGCCATCCGCGCCGCGCTCGAGCACCGCGCGATGCCGTGCGAGTCGTTCGGCGAAGCGTTCACTGCCGCCGTCGCGCCCACCGCCATCTCGCGCATCGAGCACCTCGGGCCAGTGGGCGAAGCCCTGGAAAAAGGGTCCCAGTGACTACATGGAGGTTGGTCATGCAATGGAATGCAACAGTGCTCGCGGCGACGTTCGCGAGCCTGCTCTTCGCCGGGTGCAGCACGCCCCACGCCGCCGGTGCTGCGCCGCATCGTCGTGAAACACGCGCGACGAGTCGCAGCGCGCCGGTCGGTCCGCTGTGGGAGGCGCATCCCGCGACGGCACCGGGCGCGATCACGGCCGACGCTGCCGGCACGGTGTTGCTCGGCGGTGACCGCGAGGTGATCGCGCTCGACCACGACGGGCACGAGCAGTGGCGCACCGCGATCGCCGACCTCAGCATCGAATACCCGGCGCTCGGTGCCGGGCTCGCCGTCGTGAGCACCGCGCGCGCCGGTGGCAAGGCCGACTTCGTCGCGCTCGACCGGGCCACCGGTGCCCGCCGCTGGCACGTCCGTGTCGCGGGTACGCCGGGCCCCGTGACCGTCAGCCCGGCGCACGTGTTCATGGTGACGCAGCGGGGAGAGTTGCTCGCGTTCTCGCCGGCCGGCGTACCGCAATGGCGCATCCAGCTCCTCGGCACGTTCTCGTCGCGGGGCGCCATTGCCTACGACCCCGGTACGAGCACCGTCGCAAGCGTGGTGTTTGCCCTGCACCGGGGCTGGTTGCTCGAGTTGCACGACGGGCGCACCGGCCGTGATGTCGGCGGCTTCGACCTCGGTGCCACCGACCCGCCGTCCGCGGTCGCCACGGGTCTCCCTCACCAACTCGTCCTCGGTACCGGCGACACCCACGAACTGCTCGTCATCGATCTCGACGCGCGAGTGGTCGCGCACGCGATCCGCACCGACGCCGCCTTCGACCCCGCGAGCGTCCCGGTTGTGGCCAACGACCTCGCCGTGGTCATCGACCGCCGCGGCACGGTCATAGCGGTGAATCTGCGCACCGGCGAGGTGCGCTGGGAGCGCCCGCTGGCGCGTCCGGTACTCGACTCGAGGCCGCTCATCAGCGCTGATGCTGTGGTGGTGGCGACGTGGGGAGGCAGCCTCAACGCGCTGGCTCTGGCCGACGGACGGGCCCTGCCTCTCGCCGCGGCCGGAGGCGACGGCATCCCGGTGGCGTTCGCACTCGACGCCGGCCGCCTGGTCGTGGCGCGCCGCCTCGCCACCCCGAATCGCGTGGAGGCATGGCCCGCTCCGTGACCGCGCAACCACGCGAAACCGGCATTGGGCATGGGCCGGGCCTTGGGGCCGATCGCTACAATGCCATCCCGAACCCGGGCTCTGACCCGGCATTGAGCACGCCCGTAACCCCGAGGTGGCTCCGCGGAGATTCTTTTCTGCGGCGCTCGCGCGGGCGGAAGACGGAACCAAGGGAGGCACGGCCGTGGCCGTCGTGACCATGAAGCAACTATTGGAGGCCGGAGTTCACTTCGGTCATCAGACCAGGCGCTGGAACCCGAAGATGCGGCGTTTCATCTTCGGTGAGCGCAATGGCATCTACATCGTCGACCTGCACCAGACCCTCAGCGGCATCGACAAGGCGTACCGGTTCGTGCGCGAAACCGTCGCTGAGGGCGGCAGTGTGTTGTTCGTCGGCACGAAGAAGCAGGCGCAGGAACCCATCCAGCGCGAGGCGTCACGTTCGGGGCAGCCCTACGTGAACTTCCGCTGGCTCGGCGGCATGCTCACCAACTTCCAGACGGTGCACTCACGCGTCGCGAAGTTGCGCGAACTGCAGCGCATCGTCGACTCGGGTGAAGTCGACCAGATGATCAAAAAGGAAGGTCTGAAGGTCAAGCGCGACCTCGCCAAGCTCGAGCGGAACCTCGGCGGTATCAAAAACGTCGAGAAACTCCCGAGCGCGCTGTTCGTGATCGACACCAAGAAGGAGCACATCGCCGTCACCGAGGCGAAGCGGCTGCACATCCCGGTCGTCGCGGTCGTCGACACGAACTGCGATCCCGATCTCGTCGACTACGTGATCCCGGGTAACGACGACGCGATTCGTTCGGCGCAGCTGATGAGCCGGGTGATCGCCGACGCGGTTGTGGAAGGCAAGCAGATGGCGGCTCGGCGCGGTGCTCGTGCCGGAGCCCGTACCGAAGAGCCGGCCGCGGCGGCCCGTCCGGCCCGCAGCACCGAGCAGGAACGCGAGTTCCAGGAACGGCAGGCGCAGGCTCGTAACGAGGCAGCGGCGAAGCAGCGCGAGATCGACGAGCGCGCCCGGCAGGCGAAGGCCGCTGAGCCCGCGGAGGCATCGGCCACCGAAGCGCCTCCCGACGGCGACGGTGCCGCTCCCGCACCGGCTGCTGCGCCCGCGCCGGTCGAGGAGGTCGCGCCGGTTCAAGTAACTGAAGGTGAAACGAATGGCTGACATTGCGGCGAAGGATGTCGCCGCGCTCCGCAAGGTAACGGGCGCGGGGATGATGGATTGCAAGAAAGCGCTCCAAGAGACGAGCGGCGACATGGAAGCCGCCAAGCTCTGGCTGCGTGAAAAGGGCATCGCGGGCGCCGACAAACGTTCGTCGCGCGATGCGAACCAGGGCGCCGTCGACGTGGTCGTCGAGGGCAACGTCGGCGCGATCGTGGAACTGAACTGCGAGACCGACTTCGTTGCGAAGAGCGACGCGTTCAAGCAGGCGGTCCTGAAGCTGGCGCGCCACGTGGTCGAGAACGCCGACGCCGATCTCGGGAACCAATCGTTCGACGGCTCCACGGTCGACGACACGATCAAAGGCATGTCGGGCACGCTGGGCGAGAAGATCCAGCTCGGTCGCGTTGTGCGTTTCGAAACTCCCGACGGCGCGCTCGATGGCTACAAGCACGTGCAGAGCGAACGCGGCGTGATTGGTGTGCTCGTCGAGATCGGCGGCGTCGACGCCGCGGACCCCAAGGTCCGCGAGGTCGCGCACGACGTCGCGCTGCACATCGCGAACTCCGCGCCGCGCTACACGCGCCGCGAGGATGTGCCGAGCACCGAGATCGACCGCGAGCGTGCAGTGTTCGAGGCGCAGGCGCGGGAAGAGGGCAAACCCGAACAAGCGCTCGCGAAAGTCGTCGAGGGCAAGCTCAACGGCTTCTACAAGTCGGTCGTCCTTCTCGAGCAACCGTTCGTGAAGGACCCGAAGACGACCATCGGCGCGCATGTTGCGAGCCTGGGCGAGGCTGCAACCGTCCGACGGTTTGCGCGCATCAAGATCGGCGAGGAGTGACTGGTCCGTCACCATTACAGATAGGGAGCCGATGACCACGAGCAGGTTCCGGCGGGTCGTCCTGAAGCTGTCCGGTGAGGCCTTCGCCGATCGCACGATCGGCTACGGCATCGACTCCGCCGTGGTGCAACGCATCGCCGAAGAGGTGACCAAGGCACACAACGAGCTCGGTGTCGAGATCGCGGTGGTCGTCGGCGGCGGAAACATCTTCCGTGGGATGCACGGTGCGACGCGAGGCATGGACCGCGCCCGCGCCGACTACATGGGGATGCTGGCGACGGTGATCAACGCGCTCGCGTTGCAGGACGCGATCGAGGCGCTCGGCCAGCAGACCCGCGTGCAGACCGCGATCTCGATGGCCCAAGTTGCCGAGCCGTACATCCCGCTGCGCGCGATCCGTCATCTCGAAAAGGGCCGGTTGGTGATCTTCGCCGCCGGCACCGGCAACCCCTACTTCACGACCGACACGACCGCGGCGCTCCGAGCCGCCGAGATCGGGGCCGAGGCGGTGCTGAAGGGCACCCACTCGGGTGTCGACGGCGTGTACAGCGCCGACCCGCGCCTCGACCCGACCGCGGTGAAACTGCTCGAGGTGAGTCACTTCGAAGTGCTCAATCGCGGGCTGAAGGTGATGGACTCCACCGCGATCACGTTTTGCATGGACAACGCTCTCCCGATCATCGTCTTTGACGTGATGGAGCCGGGCAACATCCACCGCGCGCTGGTGGGCGAGCCCATCGGGACGTTGGTCAGCTCGAGAGAGGCTGGGTAGATGCATCCAAAGCTCGAAGAGGCACACGAGCGCATGGTCAAAGCTGTCAGCCACCTGAAGGAAGAGTTCTCGTCCATCCGCACGGGCCGCGCCACGCCCGCGCTGGTCGACAAACTCCGGGTCGACTACTACGGCACGGAAGTTCCGCTCCAGCAGCTGGCCGGGTTCTCGGTGCCCGAAGCGCGGGTGCTCGTGATCAGTCCCTACGACAAGGGCGCGTTGAAGGCGATCGAGCGTGCGATCCAGCTGAGTGACCTCGGGGTGAACCCCAGCAACGACGGCCAGATCGTGCGGCTGACGTTCCCCGAGCTCACCCAGGAACGGCGCAAGGAACTGGTGAAGGTCGTGAAGAGCCGGGCCGAAGAGGGCCGGGTCGCGGTGCGAAACCTGCGCCGCCATTCACGCCACGAACTAGAAACTGAAGAACAGGCCGGCGAGCTGTCACGCGACGAGCTCGACCGGATCGAGAAGGAACTCGAGAAGCTCACGCACGACACGATCGCCGACATCGACAACATGCTGGCGCACAAGGAAAAAGAACTTCTCGAGGAGTAGTCAACAGGCAGAGCCGGTCCCGAGGGGCGGACCTCGGCCACCTGCGGCGGGATGCCGGCGGGCGGGGCACCGAGCATTACGGACGGTGGGCCGAGGCGAGGTCTAGCCTGGAACGCCGGCGAAAGGGAACGCGTGAGCGATCATTTCGACGACGGGCCCAAGCCGAGCCCGACCGAAGGTGTTCGGATCCTCGGCGCCGAGGAAGCACAGGCGGCGGTGGAGTCGGGCGCGGCCCGCCCGACGGGCGAACCCGACCCCGAAACGCCGGCTGAGAACGGCGACAAGCAGGTGGAGCCGGCAACGAGGCGAGACGAAGCGCCTCGTGCGGAGCCGCCCCCGGCGGCGCCCACACGGAGGGATCCGCCGCCGGCGGGCGTGCATCTCGGTGAGGTGTCACCGCGCCCGGTGCGCTTCCCCGACGACGGGCCGTCGTGGTCGGCGGCGGACGTCGAAGCGGACGCGCCCGAAACGCCGACGGGAGAGGTACCGGCCTTGCCGCACTGGACCGAACCAGCGACGGGCGCAGTGCCGGCGATCTTCGCCGACGACGAAGCGCCGAGCGCCGATCCCGACCTCGACGCGTGGGCGAGCCTGAGCGGAAGTCAACCGCGGTTCCGGGCCGACAACGCCGACTGGGAAAAGGCCGACTTCGGCGAGGGCGACCTCACCGACGACTCCGTCCGCATCGGCGCAATGGCCGACGCGCCGCCCGACGACGAAGCCGACTTCGCGGAAGCGCTGGCGCAGCGCAGGCCCCGGCGCCCGTCGGTGCGCGCCCGGCGAGGCGCGAACGCCGCGGCGGTGCCGTCCAAATCCCCGTCGCCCGGAACTCCTCGGCGGCCCCCGGCCAACTACGCGTCCGAGCCGGCGCAATCGTCGAGCAGTGCCGGGCGCGACCTGCCGACGGCACTTGCCACCGCCGCGATTCTCGCCGCGTTGGCCTTGCTGTGCTTCAAGCTGGGAACCGCCGCCACGTCCGTGTTGGCCGCGGTGGTGGTTGCCGCGTGCACGCTCGAGTTCTGCCACGGCTTGCAAGAGCGGGGCTTTCGGCCCGCGACGCTGCTCGCAACCCTGGGCGCCGGCGGCCTGGTGCTCGCGGCGCGCAACTTCGGTGTCGGCGCCTACCCCGTGGTGTTCGGCCTCGTGGTGGTGTTCTCGTTCCTGTGGTTCCTCCTCGAGGTCACGCCGGGACGGCCGACTCTTGGGATCGCGACCACCATGCTCGCCTTCGGGTACGTGGGCGGTCTCGGCGCGTTCGCCGGCCTGTTACTGCAACCCGATCCGAATGGGGTGGGGCTGCTGCTCGGCGTCGCGATCTGCGTGATCGCCTCCGACGCGGTCGGGTTCTTCGTCGGTTCGCAGTTTGGGAAAACGCCGATCGCGCCGCGAATCTCGCCTCACAAATCGGTGCAGGGAACGATCGGCGGGATGCTTGCATCGCTCGTAGCCGGCTGGGCGATCGTGGGCTTGATCCACCCGTGGACGCACAGTCGCGGTCTCGCGCTCGGCGCGCTCGTCGCGCTCGGCGCGTTGCTCGGCGACCTGTCGGAGTCGATGCTCAAGCGCGATCTCGGCATAAAGGATTTCGGCAGCGTGCTCCCCGGTCACGGTGGGGTGCTCGACCGGTTCGACGCGTTGCTGTTCTGCCTGCCGATCACCTACTACCTCGCCCTACATTTCAAGATCGTGTGACGATCCGCCGCAGAGGCGAGGCCGAAGGGCGTCCCCGGCAGGTACCCACGTAGGCTGGGTCGATGAAACGGCGTGGGGTGGTGATTCTCGGCTCCACGGGATCGATCGGCACCCAAGCCCTCGACGTGATCTCCCGTCATCGCGACGAATACCAGGTCGTGGCGCTCGCGGCCGGCCGGAACGCCGACCTGCTCGAGGAGCAACGCCGCGCATTCGACGTGCCGGCCGAGTTCGCCCGCACCTGCGTCGACGACGCCGGCGTGCTCGCCGCGTTTGCCGCGATGCCCGAGGCGGATGTGGTGCTCAACGCGGTGGTCGGGTTCGCAGGTCTGCCCGCGACGCTCGCCGCGCTGGAGCACGGCAAGCGCCTTGCGCTCGCGAACAAGGAAAGCCTCATCGCCGGTGGACCGGTGGTGGCGAAGGCACGCGCCGCCGGCGGTGGCGAAATCGTCCCCGTCGACAGCGAGCACTCCGCGGTCTGGCAGTGCCTTCGGGCCGGCCGGGCGAGCGAGGTACACAAGATCGTGCTCACCGCGAGCGGCGGCCCGTTCCGAGGCCGCACCCTCGCCGACCTCGCGAGCGTCGGCGTCGAAGACGCGCTCGCCCATCCCACCTGGACGATGGGCGCCAAGATCACGATCGATTCCTCCACCCTGATGAACAAAGGCCTCGAAGTCATCGAGGCCCACGAACTGTTCGGCGTCGGGTTCGACCGGATCGAGGTCGTGGTACATCCACAGTCCGTGGTGCACGGCATGGTCGAGTTCAGTGACGGCGCGACGATCGCGCAGCTGTCGGTCCCGGATATGCGGCTACCGATTGGCCTCGCGCTCGGCGCGCCCGAACGGCTCGCTGAGGCCTACGGGCCGGTCGAGTGGACCAAGGTCGGGACGCTCACGTTCGAGCCGCCCGATCTCGACACTTTTCGTTGCTTGCGGCTCGCGTACGACGCGGGACGCGCCGGGGGTACCGCACCCGCGGTGTTGAGCGGAGCGAACGAGGTGGCTGTCGACGCGTTCCTCGCGCGACGGCTGGCCTGGACGGCGATCGCGGACGTCGTCGAAGAAACGCTGCAAGGAGGCAGCGGGAACGCCGACGACATCGCCGACGTTCTCGAAGCAGACCGAGTCGCGCGCGAACGCGCCGTCGCGGTCGTGGAACGGAGGGCCACCGCGTGAGAGACCCGCTCGCAGTCGACACGAAGATCGAACCCCGGCGTGCCGTCGTTACGGTCGTCGCCGCGGCGCTCGTCGTCTTCGCGTTGATCACCTTGAACCCGAGCGTGCTCGGCACCATCGCGGTGATCCTCGCGTTCTTCGTGATGATCATGCTCCACGAGTTCGGGCACTTCGTCACCGCGAAGCGCACGGGCATGAAGGTCACCGAGTTCTTCGTCGGGTTCGGCCCGCGCATCTGGTCGTTCACGAAAGGCGAGACCGAGTACGGCATCAAGGCGTTGCCGCTCGGCGGCTACTGCAAGATCGTCGGGATGACGAACCTCGAGGATGTCGCACCGGAGGACGAACCTCGCACGTACCGATCGAAGTCGTACGGCGCGCGAGTGCTCGTCGCGTCGGCCGGGTCGCTGACGCACTTTGCGATCGCGCTCGTCCTGATGTTCATCGTGCTGACGTTCGGCAGCCTCATCCAGCCGACCACCACGCTCGCCGAGGTCGTGAAGGGGCAGCCCGCCGCGATCGCAGGCCTCGAAAAGGGCGACCGCATCCAGTCGATCGACGGGCACCGGGTCCGCAGCTGGACCGACGTCAGGAATGTGATCGCGCCGAAGGGCGGCCAAACCGTGTCGTTCGTGGTCGAGCGCCACGGTCTCTTCCGCACGATCAAGGTCAAGCTCGCAAGCCAGACCGACCTCGGCGCGCACCGCGGTTACGCCGGTTTCCTGCCGACCACGCACCACGTGCATTACTCGCCGATCGCCGCGGCCGGGAAGGCACCGGTCGAGGTGTGGAACATCGGCAGAGAGTCGATCGGTGCGCTCGGGAAGATCTTCTCGCTGCACGGCATCACCTCTTACGTGCACACCGTGTCCGGTTCCAGCACGAGTCCGTCCGACAGCTCGAACCGCTTCATCTCTCCGGTCGGCTTGGGCACGATCGCGCACGATGCGGTCGTCGCCGGTTGGATCTCGGTGTTCGGATTGTTGATCTCGATCAACGTCTTCATCGGCATCTTCAACCTCATGCCGCTGCTGCCGTTCGATGGAGGCCACATCGCGATCGCGACCTACGAGCAACTTGCCTCACTCGTGAAGGGCAAGCGGGTGCAGGTCGACGTCGCGAAACTGCTTCCGCTCACCGTGGCGGTCATCGGCGTACTCGGATTCATCTTCTTGTCGAGCCTCTTCCTCGACATCAGTCACCCCATCCAGAACCCGTTCTAGGGGCCGACTTCGTGGTCGAACGCCGTGTGACGCGTCAACTGATGGTCGGCAAGGTCCCCGTGGGCGGGGGCGCGCCCGTCAGCATCCAATCGATGACCACGACGAAGACCTCTGACGTGGAGGGAACGCTCACCCAGATCTACGCGCTCGCGGCGACCGGCGCGGACATCGTTCGGTGCACGTGCAACGAGGAGGAAGCGGCCGAAGGACTCGCGCGCATCGTTCCGCGCTCGCCGGTTCCGATCGTCGCCGACATCCACTTCCAATACCGGCTCGCGCTCGCGGCGCTCGAAGCCGGTGTGCAGGCGCTGCGGTTGAACCCCGGCAACATCCGCAACCCGCAACACATCAAGACGGTTGCCACCGAGGCGCGCGAACGCAATGTGCCGATCCGTATCGGCGTGAACGCCGGTTCACTCGACCCCGACATGGCGGCAAAGCACGGGGGCATCACGCCCGAAGCGCTCGTAGCTTCCGCGATGCACGAACTGTCGCTGTTCGAAGAAGTCGGCTTCGACGACGTGAAGATCTCGGTGAAGGCGTCGAACGTGGCGCTCATGATCGAGAGCTACCGGCTGCTCTCGGCAACCACCGACCACCCGCTGCACCTCGGCGTCACTGAAGCCGGGCCACCGCCCCAAGGGTTGATCAAGGGAACGGCCGGTATCGGAACGCTGCTCGCCGAGGGCATCGGCGACACGATCCGCTACTCGCTCACTGCCGACCCGGTGGAAGAAGCGAAAGCCGGCCGCACGTTGCTCGAAGCGATGGGTCTGCGCGAGCGCAAAGGTCTCGACCTCATCGCGTGTCCCAGTTGTGGCCGTGCCGAAGTGGACGTGATCCGCGTTGCCTCCGAAGCCCAGGCCGCACTCGAGGCCCGCAACATTCCGTTGCAGGTCGCGGTGATGGGTTGCGTGGTGAATGGTCCGGGCGAAGCACGCGAGGCCGACCTCGGCATCGCGGCGGGGCGCGGAAAAGGGCACTTGTTCGTGCGCGGCAAAGTGGTGCGCGTCGTACCTGAAGCCGAGATGGTCGGTGCCCTCGTGCGTGAAGCAGAACTGATCGTCGCCGAAGGCATCGAAGCGCGGCTCGCCGCCGCCGACGAAAACGCGGAAGCGATCGCAGCCGCGACTCGCGAAGAGTTGTTGCAGATCCAGGGCACCGACGCGAACCATTCCGAAGAACGCGTCGAACGCATCCGCGACATCGCCGGGTAGCGAGCAAGCCGGCGTTCGCGCGCCCGCTCAGCTGCGGGCACCGGCCGACTCCTCGAGCTCCTCGAGCGCGATCTCGATGCCGTCGGCGATCGACCACAGGTCCGGTACGAGTTCGGGACAGGCGAGGAACCCGAACTCGAGCTGATCCATGTAGCTGATGACAGTGATGTTGAGCCCTCCGCCGTAGAGCAGCGGACCCATCGGCGACAGCGAGAGCAGTTTGGCGCCCGCCATGTAGAGGGGGAACGGCGGCCCCGGCACGTTCGAGATGATCACGTTGAACGGCGGCGGGATGTGCGCGTCGAGGCTCGCGGCCGTGTACATCCGGGCCGCGAGCGCGATGAGGCCCGGCGGCGTCGTGTCGGTGAGGCCCATGATCTTGCGGGCGTCGAGGGCCCGGCGCATCTCCTTGGCGCTGCGCGTGCTCTCAAACGTCGCCTGCAGCCGCAGCGCCGGGTCCTCGACGTCCGTCGCAAGCGACGCGAACATCGCCGCGACCTTGTTGCCCGGGTCGCTGTCGGTCTCGGAACGGATCGACACCGGTACCTGCGCGATGAGCGGTTGGTCGGGGAGCTGATCGCGTTCTTTGAGATACCGGCGCAGCGTGGTGGCGCACAGACTGAGGACGACGTCGTTCAGCTTCACGTCGAACTTGTCTTTCAAGACCTTCACGCGCGAGAGCGGCACCGACGCCGTCGCGACGCCGCGATGCGGCGTGAGTTCGCCGTTGAACGGGGTGCGCGGCGCTTGGAACGGGAGCGTCGCGGTGGCACGCCGGCGCGCGAACCCGGCGAGCGTGAGCCCCTGGGCGACCAGTTGCGCCGAGTAGCGCGTGATACGCCACGGCATCAACAGTGTTTGTCCGATACCGCGCCCGAGCAGCTCAGGTATGCCCGGCACGCGTTGGTCGTGCAACGACGCAACCGTCGGCACGTCGATCGGTGCCGGTTCGGGTTGTAAGTCGAGAATGATCTGCGCGAGCTCGGCGCCCGAGACGCCGTCGATGATCGAATGGTGGATCTTGGTGAGCACCGCAACGTGGCCGTGCTCCAGCCCCTCGATCACCCACATCTCCCACAGCGGTTTGCTGCGATCGAGCTTGTACGACACGAGGTCACCGATGAGCTCGCCGATTTGGTGCGGACCTCCCGGAGGCGGCACGGCGATGTGGCGTATGTGGTAGTCGATATCGAAGTCTTCGTCTTCGACCCAACCGGGGCGGTCGAGCCCTAACGGCACCTGGTGGAGCTTCCACCGGAACTGCGGGAGCTGCGGTAGCCGCGCCTTCGTGACTTCGCGCAGGCGCTCGAACGAGAAGCCGTTTGGCGCCGTCGACGGGTCGGCCACGAGTAACGCGGACACGTGCATGTGCCAGGCCGGCGTCTCGCCGTACAGAAATGCCGCATCGAGGCCGGTGAGTCGGCGCAATGTTCCCCCTGGGCGTGTCAGAGCGTAGCGACGGTTCCCCGCATCGTCAGCGGCGAACCCTCCACATCTTGCGCGCGTTCACGCGGAGGGCGCGTACGCGATGCGATCGGCGACGTCGAGGCAGGCTTCGGTGAGGGTGACGGCGAACGTGTCGTGCATGCAAGCGATGTGCCCGTCGTCGACCTCGAACATCGACGCGCTCGGGATCGACTGCGCCATGTTGCGTTGCAGGAACGGTGACACCGCCCGATCGGCGGCGGTCACCACGACCGCGGTCGGCACGTCGATCTCGTTGGTCCACCGGCCGGAATGGAACGTCGAGAGTGAATGGCCCGCTTCGACGATCATCCGCCAGTCGTGGCGGCGGAACTCCGCCGCGGCCCACTCGGGCATGCTTCCCGGCGCGCGGTTCGCCGCGAACGCGAACTTCGGCAAACCGGGAAGACGAGTCGCGCCCCATCCGCCGAGGCGCGTCGTGGCCGCCAGCGCCGCCATCATCGCGGTGAACACGATGCGGTCGCGTGTCACGGGCACGAAGCCCATGGACGTCGCGCAGAGCACGAGGCCGGCGCACAAATCTCGGTGGCGGCGCCAGAACAACTGTGCGACCGGCCCGCCCATCGAGTAGCCGACGGCGATCACCGGCCCGCTTCCGAGTTGTTCGAGTGTCAACGCGCAATCATCGGCGCAGTCGGCGAGGCGGAAGACGCGGCGCGAACGCAAGCCGCGCGCATGGCCGCGGAGATCGGGGGCGACGACGTTGAAGTGTCGTGAGAGTGGCTCGAACGCGCTGAACCAATTGAGCCCGGCGCTCGCCATCCACCCGTGCAGCAACAGCAGGGTCGGCGCGCCGGGCGGCCCCGAGACTTCCCGTACGAACGTCGTGCCTTCATCTGGAAGGTCGATGCGCCGTCCCAGCGGAAGCGGATAGCGATGCGCGCCCTGATTCCCGGTTGGAGTTTCAGCCAGTGCCGGCACGCTGCCTCCCTTCATGTGCGCTCGCGCGCTGCTCGAAATCATGGCACACGCCCGCGACCGTCAGCGCCGCCGCGCGAACGAACAGTCGACGCGATAGGGGATCGCGACGTGCTCGCGGCCGCGGGTCATTCGATCGCTCACGAGAATGTCGCGAACCTCTTCGAGCACGGTGGCACGGTCTTCGGCCGGGAGCACCGCGACATGACTCACCGAGGCGACGCGTCGCACGACGTCTTCGGGTGTGAGCACGTGTTCGTGGTTGAAGACCGCGAACTGGAGCGGTTCGAAATCCGATGTCTTGCCGAACATGGCTTCGAGCGCGGCCTCCTGCCCGTTGTCGTGGTCGCGCCACGGCGCGTGTTTCTCGACGCGGTCCATCACGGCCCACACGCGATCGACCCAGTCGACATCCCGAACCCGTGCGTTCCACAGCAGCGCGAGGCGGCCGCCCGGTCGAAGGACGCGCGCAAGCTCGGCGAGCGCCGCGTCGTGGTCGAACCAATGAAACGCTTGGGCAACGGTGACGACATCGACGCTCTCGCCCCGGATCGGCAACGCCTCGGCCGTTCCGGCCACGACCGCGACCTCGGGGAGAACGCGCCGGAAGGTCGCGCGCATCCCCGGTACCGGCTCAATCGCGAGCAGCGCCGGCCCGAGCGTCCGGAGCAGCCGGGTCAGCTTGCCCGTGCCCGAAGCGAGGTCGACGACCCGCGCGCCCGGACCGATCCCGACCTGGTCTCCCAACCACGCGAGCGCAGCGGGCGGGTAGGAAGGACGTGCCGCTTCGTAGTCGCCGGGATCTTCGAATCCCAGTCGCGCGACGTCGTGCACCGGCATGCGATCAGTATGGGTTGGCGCGTGCGACGTAGGTGGGTTCTCGGTTCTCGAGGTTCATGGCCGTTTGGTACCTTTTCCGGCGCATGACCCAACTGGTCATCCATTCGTAACCTCGCAGCGTGGTCTGGACTGGTGTTGTTTTCGCGCGCATGGTGTAGATTTTCGCGGGACGGCCGTCGGATGGACCCCTTTGCGGGGTGCCTTCCGGTCGGGCCTTCCGGTGGGGTGAAGGCGGGGTTGAGGGGTACGGGATGTCTGCGAGCGGGGGCGAAGGTGTGATGGCTGCTGGAAAGCAGGCGCGCCCTTCCGCCGACAAACTGACCGAAAGCACTCCGCACGTCTCGCGACGAGTGTTCGTGCGGCGTGCCGCCCAGGTAGGTGCAGCCGCGACCGCGGTCGCGTGGACTGCGCCGGGCATGACGAGCATCGCGCTCGCCGGGGCCAATGCGGATGCGGCGCCGGGATCGGCGCCTCCTCGCACCAACCCCGGCACCACCGAACCGGGTGGCGGCGGCTCGTCGACGAGCAGCCCCACCACGTCCGGCTCCGGCGGCTCCACCACGACGGAGAGCAGCACGCCTGATCAAAGCGGCGCGGGCGGCTCGACCACCACCGGCGGCGGCGGCGTTGGTTCGGAGACCACCTTTACGTCGCCGGGCGGCAACATCGTGGGCGGGGCAGGCGGCGGTACGACCGTTCCCGATCCCGCGGCGAGCGGCAGTGGCTCAGGCGGCTCCCTCCCGTTCACTGGTGGCGACGCGAAGGACACGGCGCTGTTCGGCCTCGCGGCGGTCATCGTCGGTCGGGTGCTCTACGGCATGCGCCGCGCGGGTGGCGCGCCGCACCACCGTCACGACGACGATGAGCCCGACGACTACGTCGGTCCGCCGTCGATCTGACGTCAGCGCGGTTCGAGTAACTCGAGCGCTGCGAGTTCATCGAGGTAGGCGCGAACGTCGCGTTCGATCTCCGCGGGTTCGGCGCCGTACACGTCGGCGAGGCCGTCGACCAGCGCGCTGACGGTACCGGTGCCGTCGCAGTGTTCCCACACGACGGTCGCGGTTACGTTCAGCACGTGCAAGGCCGAACGATCGGGGTCGTACACCACCGTCTCGCCATCGATCACCACGTGCTCGACCGCGTCGCGCGCCCTGGGCAGTTGTTGATTCATGCAGTGATCTCTGGCGAGAGGAGCGATCGGATCGCGTCGACCGCCCGATCGAGGTCTGAGGTGTCGAGCTGGTAACACGCGCAGCCGGTGACAAGGCGCGCGAGCAGTCCGAGGCGCGCGGGCCCGAACGTCTCGAAGTTGAACGACTGCTCGGCCATCAGTGCCAGCGTGTGCGCACGCGAAAGCGGCGACGCGACATCGACCGTGTTCGCGTCCCACACCGGCACGACGATCAAACGCGCGGGGAGCGGTTCACGTGAGACACGGCCGGAAAACGCGGTTACCGGCAGGTGACGAGTCGTGGCGGTATAACGCGTTGCGACTTGGCTTCCGGCGGTGAGTGCATGCGGGAACAACTGCCACGATCCGGTTTTCATCCCAATGGGTTTCGGCGCGCCCGTCACCCGTGCAGTCGTCGGGTGGATGGCGATTGCTTCGTCGGTGATGTAGCCGAAGCCGGCGCGAACAAGCGCGGCGACGAGCGTCGACTTTCCGGCACCCGACACGCCCGGCACGAGCACCACCGTGTCGTCGCAGGCCGCGGCACCGGCGTGCACCAGGAGGTGGTCGGTGCCGGTGGCCACCGTTCGCTGGTTCACGTCCCACACCAGGAAGTCGAGCGCCACGCTCGCGAAGGGCGTGGAGATCACCCGTTCGCCGTCGCGGTGCACGACGAAGCGGCTGCCGTCGTTGCCTGATCGTTCCCGCACGGTGTAGCGCGCGCCGGTTCCGGACGCGAGACGGCTGCAGTCGCCGTAGATCGTGTCGAGCAACCGGCCGAGCGTGGGATCCGTCGTTCGTACCGAGAACTCGAAGCCGAGGCAGTCGAACACGGCCGTCTCGTACGTCCATGCGTACGCGTCGAGGCGCTCGGCGATCGCTGCCGCGCGCGTGCGAGTCATCCGATCAGCGCGAGTTGCGATTCGATTGGCGCGTCCTGGTCGACCTCGCGCCGCACGGGCGGTAGGCACAGCAACACCAGCAGAAGCGGTAACGCCTGACATCGTTCGCGGGCGAGGATCCCGAAGTTCGAGAACACCGAGAACATCACCACGAACGGGATGATGAACCCGATGCAGTACGACACGTACGGGTGCGTCCGCCATCGTTTACGGATCGCAGCGATACTGCGCCAGGAAATCGCGGTGAACAGGAAGATCAACGACGATTCCCCGCCTGCGATCACGCCCTGAGTGTTGTGCAGCTCGATCGGGAGCGGTCGGTAGAAGATCGTGGCGAACGCCAGCGGGAACTTCAGCGGGTTCGTGCCCACGGTGACCGGCGAGAAGGAAGACCCGCCTTGGTTGGTCAGTTGCGACGTCGTGTTCAGTTGCTGGGTTATGACCGTGCTCGACAGGCTGCCGACCCCGAAGAATCGTTTCGACTCCTGCACGACGATCAAACCGGCGACGACGAGCAACAGCCCGGCGACGAGTGGCCCGACCGGCCGCCGCAGGTTGCGCCACTGGGTGCACATCGCGAACAACGCGAAACCAAGACCGACGAACACGGCGATGCCGACGTGTGGTCGCACAACGCACACTCCGCCGATGCCCAGAATCGCGACGGTCATGCCGCTCGCAGTGCGGTTCACCGACAAGCGCGCCGCCCCGTATGCGCAGATCCCGAGCGTGAGCGCCATCCACGCGTCTTTGCCGATCGCTGACGGCCAGTACACGAGCGACGGCAGCAGCAATACGAGCAGCGCGTACTTCCGAATGTTGCCGTCGGGGATGGCGATCTTGAAGGCGCGCCAGTAGAAGATGAGGCCGATGAACCCGATGAACGCGAAGCACATGAAGCCCGAGATCCGGGCCCGGGGTGTGAACGTGTAGACGATTCCGGTGACGAGCTTGATGAAGTTGGTGCCGAGGAGCCGGCCGCCGACGTCGAAGTGTGGGTTCAGGTGGCGGAAACCGTCGGCGATGGTGCGACCCCAACGGTCGTAGTCGTTGGCGTCGATACCGCCGCCGTACACGGAGTACGCCGTCCAATAGCGCACCAATGCGCCCAGCAACTTCACGATGCCGGCGCCCATCACGAGTGGAAACACGCTCGGATCGCCGTCTTTCTTGGCGAGCCACCGCGCGATCGCAGCGGTGAGTAACAGGAGTGGGAACGCGACGATTAGCCCGGCGAAGACGTTCGTGTCGCCCTTCGCGATGCCGTACGCGAAGCCAAGCAGGTATACAACGCCACCGACGAGGGTGGCGATGAAGACCCACAGCGGTGTGCGTCGCTCGACCGCGCTCGCGGCGTCCTCGTCGCTGAGCCAGGCGCCGCGCGTCATCGAACCGGCCGGCCGTCGCGCACGAGTGCCCCGGCACGGCGCCAACGGGCGAGGTACCCGTCGCGCTCGCGGGCGTACTCGCGGTTCGGAAGGAGCAGCGCGGACGCGTAGGCGGCGCGGGCGCGCACGCCTGGGAGTGCCCAGATCCCGGCCGCAGCCTGGGTGGCGTAGGAGTGCCCGGTGCCGACGTATGCCTGCAGGGCGCGGCGCTCGGAACCCTTGGGGTGCGCGGCGAGCACCGCGCGCAGAAGCGGGTTCTCGGCGGTGAGGCCGAGCCCGAGCCACGCGAGGAGGACGGCCCGTTGCACCACGATCTCCCCGCGCCAACGCCGAGCGGTCGCCATCACTTCATCATGCTCGAGGTGCGTGGTGGTGAGGATCTGCGCAACGTCTCGTAGCGCGACGGGTCGGGCGACTCGGTCGCCGAGTGCTGCGTGGTAGCAGGCATGCAGGAAGCGGGGCACCGCCGGCAGCGCGGGCACCTCGGTGCCTGCGAGCGGCACCGCGATCGGGTTCGCGAACAAATCGTCGGTGTCGATCGAGAGACCGAACGGCCCCGCCACAAACGAACGGTGCACGTCGATCTCGAGCGCGTTCATCGCGACGCAAACCCCCTTGCCGAACAGACGCGTGAACCCGGGACGCGGTTCGCCGAAGTGTGGGCGGCCGCCTGCTTCGACCAAGAGCGCCAGCGCGTCGTCGTATTGCTTGCCGCGCACCAAGAGGTCGATGTCGCCGTAGCTGCGTAGCTCGGGGCGCGAGTACACCGTGTGCGACAGCGCGGTGCCTTTCAACGCGCGGTACTCGATCGCAGCTGCGTCGAAGCGCCGCCCGGCGTGCACCAGCAGCCGTTCGAGCACGAGATCGAGCGCGAGCGCGCGTTCATGGCTACGCATCGCCTCGGCGCGTTGCGCGTCGGTCGAGGCGAAGGCACCTGCTTCGAGCGCAGCCACGAAGTGACCGGTGATGCGCGTGCGGGCGACTTCGTCCCGCAGCGGGCCCCATTCGTTCTCGCCGAGCGGGATGTCGTTGATCATCGGTGGCGCGCCCGGAAGCCCGAACGACGCGACTCGCAACGCGAGGACGCGCGGCGAGCTCACGGTCGCTCCACGAGCGCGCCGGCGTCGACGAGCTTCGCAACGAGGGGAGCGACTGCGGTGCGGATCGTTTCCGTCCCGGCATCGAAGCGGTGCCCGAGTGTCGCGACGACCTCGTCGACGGTGTGCGGCACTTCGAACGTGTCCCACGCGGCGATGGCACTGCCCGTGAGCACGACGGGTTCGTCGGAGGGCGATGCAATCGGGAGCAGCAACACCGCGTCATGCGTGCGGCGCGTGACGACCTCGCCTCGGCCCAACCGCGCCGACGGGCTCAGGCCCGGCGCGTTCACCGCCGCGGCCACGCCCGCAGCCGGCCTGCCCGGCGCTCATCGCTACCCAGATCCAGATCCGGCGGGTCCTCGAGCGAGATGACCGTGTCTTCGATCGTCGGAGGCGCGGCGGCCGCCTTCGCGCCCTTGCGCGCCTTGCGAGGTTGACGGGGTTGGCGGTAGCCGTACCCGTAGCCATATCCGTAGTCGTCGCCGTACCCGTATTCCCGACGGCTGCCGTGCGACCCGATGAACGCGAGCCCGACGACCGGCGCGTCGATGCGGCGCAGCAGTTGCGATGCCCGCCCGAGCGCGCGTCGCTGCGTGCGCCCTTCGCGGGCGAGGAGGACGACGGCGTCGACGTAGGGCACGAGTTCACGCACGTCGTTGGTGAGCAGGAGCGGCGGGCCGTCGAGGATCACGACATCGGCGGACTTGCGCGCGGCGGAGATGGCGGCGCGTGCGAGGCGCAATGCGTGCTCAGGCAGCGCATCGCGCGGCGCGCTCGGCACGAACCGCACGCCGGGAACGTTCGACGGCTGGATCACCGAAGACAGGTCGACGCGCAACTCCCCGCCGAGCTCACCCTCGTTGGTGAGGTGCGGGCCCGGTTGGGCACCGAGCATGCGGAAGAGTTTCTGACGGCGGAAGTCGAGGTCGACCACGATCACCGACGCGCCCATCCCGGCATACGTGGTGGCCAGGTTGGCCGATGTGGTGGTCTTGCCCTCGTTCGCTCCGGGCGACGTGACCAGGATCACCTGGGGTTCGGTGGTGACGACCAGCGAGTCGTCGCCGTTGGGGTGCACCGCCAACGTTCCGCTGGCGTGCGCCATCGACATGAGCGAGATCGATGTACGCAGCCCGCGATAGGCCTCCGCGTACTGCGATTTTGGTGCCACCATGCTGAGGATCTCGGCGCGGTTGTGCTTCCGCACCCGCACGTGGGGGATCTCGGCGATCACCGGCAACTGCGACAGCTTCTCGGCCGTCGGCGCATTGCGCACGTGGGAGTCGAGACGCTCGAGGATGAGCGCAAGGCCGAGCCCGAGCAGAAGGCCGAGCCCGCCGCCGAGGATGAGACGCGTCCCACGGCTCGTCGGCGCCGACAGACCATTCGACTTCTTGACGAAGCGTTGGGTGTTGGCGGGCGACAACACGCCGAGGGGAGGCGCCGCGGGGCCATTGTTCTGGAACGTGGTGAGCTTGTCTTGCGCGTCCGTGTGGTTCTTCTGCGCCTGGGCGAGGGCGGATTGCAGGCTCCGGTCGGCCTTGGCCGCCGGAGTGGCGTTCGCCGCGAGGCTGGCGTAGTTCAGGGCCACCTGCGTCTGGTCGGACGCCAGGCGCAGCACCGCTTCCTTTGTTTGATGCCTCGCGTCCGCGTCGTTCTTTTCTTTGGTGACGAGGCCGGCCGCGATTGCGCCGGCCACCTTCGGCGCCTTGAGCTTGTCCTTGTCACTCGCAATGATGTTCAACGAACCGGACCCGGTGTCGGGTCGCGCGACCACGTTCGTGGAGCCGATCTGGACGGTCTGCTGCGCGCCGGTGGTCGCGCCGCCCTTCTTGCTGGTCGCCGCGTTCGCCGCGTTCGCCGCGCCCGCCGCGCCGGCGCCGCTGCCGACCTTGACGCCGAGCGACTGCGCGACGCCGTTGGGCACCGGCCCGCGGGTTGCGTACAGCGCGGCCAACTGAAGGTCGGGCTTCGTACCTTCCGGCGCGACCAACACGACCGTTGACTTGAACGAGACGTCGCGCTTCGCGGCTTGTTTCTCAGCCGACGAACTTGGCAGTGTGACCCACGCCAAGGCGAGCCCGATCGCAGTGACCGCGACGATGACGAACCATCGCCGCCGCAGCATGCGCGGATACTCGTGAAGATCCATTTTTTGTTCCCCCGCCCGCCACGGACCAGCAAGAGTATACCGACGGTGGTCGGTCAACTACACCGCGAACTACACCGCGATGAAGGTGTGAGGGACATGAGAGGATGCCCCGTCAATTGTCGCGTGGCAGCGAAGAGCGCAGGTGGAGAGAACGCCGGTCATCGTCCTCGGGATGCATCGCAGTGGCACCTCGGCGGTTGCGCACGTCATCGACCTGCTGGGGGTACCGCTGGGGGAGCGTGATCAGCTCCAGGTCGAATGGGAGAACGCCCCGCTCCAAGAGGTGAACGAGCGGGTGTTACGGCGCGCCGGTCGCCGCTGGGCCATCCCGCCGCTCGGCGACGACTGGCTCCGGGAGCCGCGTGTCGCGGAGCTGGCGGACGATGCGTCCTCCGCGCTGCATGCCGCGTTCGACGGCGGGAACGCGGGCGCGTGGGCCTGGAAGGACCCGCGGCTGTGCCTGACGCTGCCGTTCTGGCGCCCGTTGTTACCGCGCGAGCCGGTAATCGTGCTTACGTTCCGCCACCCGCTCGAGGTGGCGGCGTCGCTCACCAAACGCGACCACTTCGAACGCGACCACGGCGTGGCGTTGTGGGAGATCTACACCCGGGCCGCGCTCAGGAACGCGGAGGGGCTGCCGGTGGTTGCCGTGCACTACGACGAACTCATGGCCGATCCCGCCACCGAAGTCGCCCGGCTGGCTCGCGCGCTCGTCGAGTTGGGCGTGCCATTCACCCCGGACGGAAGCGTCGCGAGCGCAGTGGCCTCACTCGAGCGGGGGCAACGCCATCATCAGCACACCCCCGACGCGCTCGCCGGCGCGCTGAACGCCGAGCAACTCTCGCTGTACCACGCCGCTCAGGAGGTGCACGGCGCATCCAATCCGTTCGTCGCGCCGGCGCTCCCGCCGCTCGCGCCCGCAACCGTCGCCCTCATCGAAGCGCGAGCCGCGTGGCGACTCGACCCGGTGCACGTGCGAAGGCGGATCCGCGTCCGCCAGGTGCGGCGCGCCGCGTTGCGCTTCCTCGACCGGCTGGGCGTGCGGTCGAGGTAGCGATCAGCGAACTTCGTCGAGCAGTTCGTCCCAGGCCGCGCCGACGATCCCGATCTCGAAACGGGCCAAGCAATGGGCACGCCCGCGTTCGCCCATGCGGACGCCATCGGCCAGCACGTCGCGGAGCGCTTCGTCGAGCGCGCCGTCGCTGTCTCGCGCCACGATCCGGCCGGTCTCACCGTCGACGACCACCTCGCGCAGGGCGCCGACGTCGGTGGCGACAACGGGGATCCCGGTGAACGCGGCCTCGATCGCGACCGCCGGCATCCCTTCGGTGCGGCTCGGGATCACGAGCGCATCCGCCGCGGCGAGCACGGTCTGGGGCGTGTCGGTGACGCCGAGGAAGTGGACGCGACCCGGCGCGACGTTCGCCGCGAGTTGCTCCACCGCGGCTCGCTGCGGCCCGTTGCCGCTCACCGCGAGCACCAACTCGGGATGGCGGGCGACCGCACGTACCGCGGCGGCCGGATCCTTCTCGGGGCTCAGCGCGCCGACGTAGGCCACGATCGGCACGGCGGCCGGGAGACCGAGCGCGGAACGGGCGGCCGATCGTTCGGAAGGGTGAACGGCGGGAAAACGTTCTGCGGGAACACCATTGGGGATCGGCCGGATTCGCGACGCGGCAACGTGATGCAATCGGACGAGTACCTCGGCCGCGCCGGGCCACAACACCACGACGCGTTGCGCGGAATGCAGATACGCGGCGAGCCGCAACCGGCGAGCCGGGCTGGCCGCCCAGTAGCCCGGGTCGCCGATGTTGCGGTAGACGAACCCGCGTTTGCCGATCGCGGCCAGGGCGCAGGTGGGCACCGCGGTGGAGCCGTGGGCGACGAGGATTTCGCCCGGCTTTCGAAGCGCCCGGAGCCGGCGCGCGGCGTTCAACGCGCCGGTACCGAGTGGCTCGACCGGAAGTCCGCCGGGGCTGAACCCCCGGCTGACAGCGACCGTCTGGACCACGCGTCCGCGCGCACTGAGCGCCGCGCCAAGATCACACGCGAACACTTCGGCGCCTCGGCGGTCGGTCGAGGCGATGACTTGTAGGATCTTTGGCCTCATCACGCTCGACGTGGTGGACTGGCGGCTCTCGGTGGGCGGGCCCACCGTATGCGGAGGGGACACGGTGATCGAGGAGTTCGGTGCTCGGATGCCCGAGCAGGCCGTCGACAACCTCGGCCGCCCGCTCGCGATGCACCGTTACGACGCTGCGGCCGTGCCGGCCACGCCTGCGCGCGAGCTCAGGTACCACCACCGGTTCAAGTTGTGGCGCTCGCTGCGCGAGCTGATGCATTCGGGCGAACTCATCTGGTCGCTCACGATGCGCAGCTTCATCTCCAGCTACAAACAGGAGGCGCTGGGCGTCGGCTGGGCGGTGATCCAGCCGCTGCTGTCGATGGTTGTGCTGCTGTTCCTGTTCCACAAGGTGGGGAAGGCCAACACGTTCGGGGCGAACGCGGCGCTCTTCACCTACGTGGGTGTGCTCGCGTGGAACTTCTTCTCGAACAACTGCGACGCCGGCGTCGGTGCGCTCATCGGGAACATGACCTTGCTCAACAAGGTCCATTGCCCGCGTGAGGTGTTTCCGATCTCGTCCGTTGCGGCAACGGGCATCACGACGATCATCCAGTCCGCGGTGCTCGTGATCCTCTTCGCGATCTTCCGCGTCATGCCGTCTGGCACGATCGTGTGGGCGCCGATCCTCATCGTGATGATGATCTTCTTGACGATCGGCGTGTCGATCATGCTGTCGGTGCTCGTCGTGTACTTCCGCGACCTGCGCCGCATCGAGCCGATGGTGGTGCAGTTCGGCCTGTTCGTGACGCCGGTGGGCTTCGCGCTCAACGACCCGAAGTTCAAGATCCCGCACAGCTGGTGGGGCGCGATCTCGTTCATCAACCCGATGGTGCCGATCATCGACGGGCTGCGCCGCTGCATCCTGTTCGATCAACAACCGCGGTGGGGACTTGTCGGCATCGGCGCCATCTCTACCGCTATCTACTTCTTCGGCGGCTACATCCTGTTCAAGAAGATCGAGACCGGGATCGCAGATGTCGCGTAGGCCGGTGCCGGCGGGCGCGATGCGCGCCAACCACATCTGGAAACGCTTTCGTCCCGACCGCAAGGCCAAGCGCCTACGTACGGCCATGCACTATCGGAAAGCAACGCAGCAGGGCCTGCGCACGAAGGGTCGCCAGTGGACCTGGGCGCTGCGCGACATCGACTTCTCCGTTGACCCCGGCGAATCGATCGCGCTCATCGGTGCCAACGGTTCTGGCAAGAGCACGATGCTCAAGATCCTTTCGCAGGTGATGTACCCACATTCGGGATTGATGGAAGTGGAAGGCCGCGTTGGCGCGCTGATCGAAGTCGCCGCAGGGATCCACCCGCAGCTCAGCGGGCGCGAGAACGTCTACATCTACGGTTCGCTGCTCGGGCTCAGCCGCAAGGACGTGACGAGGCGCTTCGACGACATCATCGCGTTCGCCGGCGTCGAGCACGCGGTCGACCGGCTCGTGAAGTTCTATTCGAGCGGCATGAAGATGCGCATTGGCTTCGCGATCGCCGCGTTCCTGGAGCCCGACATCCTGCTCGTTGACGAGGTGTTGTCGGTCGGTGACGCCTCCTTCCAGCGACGCTGCCTCGAACGCATGAGCGAAGTCCTCGCCGAAGGTGCGACGCTGGTGTACGTGTCGCACGACCTCGCGACCGTCGAAGCCACGTGCGCGCGCGCAGTGTGGCTCGACTACGGCGTGATGCGCGCCGACGGTCCAGTGCGGGCGGTGCTCACCGACTACCGGCAGGCCATCGAGGAACGCGACAAACTCGAACTGCGTGCCGACGGCGACGCGCGCATCGGCGAGGTGGTCGTGTGTGGCCCCGATGGTGGGCCGGCGCGCACCGACGAAGCGTTTCATGTTCGTCTGCACGTCGACGCGATGGCGCCGATGGACGCGACCGTGTTTCTCGGCGTGAGCGAGGGTCCATCTACGCCGATCTTCTCGGTGCGCCACGAGGTTCGTCTGGGCGACCGCCGCGCGATCCGCTGCACCATCCCATCGCTGCCGCTGCCGGGTGGGAAGTACTACGTGTGGGCGGGTATCCGCGGGCCCCGCAAAGACCTGCTGCATTGGAGCCCGGTCGCGAACTTCGAGGTCGTCGGACCGGATCTCGACCCGGCGCCGAACGGTGTCGTGCGTATGGCGCCGCTCTACACGCGGGCAGCCTGGGACCTCGAATGAGCGAACGCGCGCCGTTCCCGTTCTTCGTCGGGTGCGGCCGCTCCGGCACCACGCTCGTGCGGGCCATTTTCGACGCGCACCCGCAACTCGCGGTGCCCGACGAGTCGTATTTCCCGCTCACGTTTCTGTCGCAGCACCGCCGCTACGAACATGCCGGCGCGTTCGACACGGATCGCTTCCTCGCCGACCTCTCGGCCGATGGCTCCTTCGCGAACTGGCATCTCGACCTCGATGCGGTGGCGGCCGCGCTGCGAGCGACGCCACCGGCAAACGTGCCTGACGCGGTGCGGGTCGTGTTCGCCACGTACGCCGCGGCACAGCACAAACTCCGTTACGCCGACAAGACTCCGGTATTCGTCCGTTCGATGCCGCGCCTCGCCGCCGCGTTTCCCGAGGCGCGTTTCGTGCACCTCGTGCGCGACGGCCGCAACGTCGCACTCTCGCGCGTGGCGGCCGCGTGGAGCACGGAACGCGTCGATAACGAGGCGCTCATCTGGCGCGGCGTGATTGCGAAGGGTCGTCACGACGGTCGCCGGTTGGGCTCGGAGCGGTACCGCGAGGTTCGCTACGAAGATCTGCTCGGCGAACCCGAGCGCGTGGTGCGGTCGCTGTGCAGTTTCCTGGCCCTCGACTTCGACCCCGCGATGCTGCGCTACTACGAGCGCAGTGCCCAGCTCGTCGCCGACCTGCCGCGCCCTGAAGAGCACGGCAACCTCCTCGCGCCACCGAAGACGACGCGCGATTGGCACGACGAGATGTCGCCCGACGACCTCGCCGTGTTCGAAGCGATCGCGGGTCGCACGTTGGTGCAATGCGGTTACGAACGCAGCCCCACGCCGGTGCCGGTGCGGGCCCACGCGTACGCCATGGCTCGACGGGCGCGCTGGAGGGTGCGACGCTCGACGCGTGACCTGAAGTCGGCGGTCGCGCGCCGCGTCCGCACGAGCTGACATGCCGGCGATCTCAGTCGTCATCCCGAGCTATCAGCGCGCCCACGTGGTCGGCCGGGCGCTGTTGGCACTGCGGCGGCAGACCTTCGCCGACTTCGAGGTGATCGTGGTCGACGACGGCTCGACCGACGGCACCGGGGACGTCGTGCGCGCCTTCGACGATTGCCGCGTTCGCTATCTGCGGCAAACGAACCTCGGAGTGAGCGCGGCGCGAAACGCCGGCGCCGCGGCCGCCGCTGCTCCGCTCCTCACCTTTCTCGACACCGACGATTTGCCATTCGCGGGTTGGCTCGACGAGTTGGTGCGCGCGTTCGCGTCGCCCGGCACGCGCGTGTCGCGGGTCGGCCACATCGACCTCACCCGCGAGGGCACGGTGCACGAAGTGCTCCTGCCACGTCCCTTCGCCGATATCGGCCACACGCTCGGCACGTTCCTGCCCGGCACCTTTGCGATTGACCGCGCGTTCTTCGACCAGATCGGCGGGTACGTCGACACGCTTCGCTTCGGCGAGAACACCGAACTCGCGATGCGGGTGATCGACGCCTGGCACCGCGCCCGGTTCGGAGTGGCACTGTCGCCCACATTGATGCTGCGTCGCGAGTGGAGTGACCGCAGCGTCAAGTATCACGCGATGAAGGAAACCACCACCCGGTACGTCCTCGATCACCACCGCGACCTCCTTGCCCGTCACCCGGAGAGCCTGCAGGTACAACTGACGAGCCTCGGCGTGAGCGCGGCGCGACGCGGCGACATTGCCGAAGCGCGGCGCAACTTGCTCGACGCGTGGCACGCCCAGCCGCTCCGGCCTCGTGTCGCGGCGCGCGCCGCGACCGCGTACGCATCGCCGCTGGCCCGTCGGGTGTGGCCCGCGGTCCGCCGCGATTTGCCCTCCGACGGCGCGCCGCGCCCACCCGTCGCCGCGCTTGGCGCGCCGCCACCGCGTTCGGTAGTAATCGAGCCGCGCCCACCCGACTGCCACTCGAGTTACGTGGAGGCGAGCACGAACTCGCCGGGCGATGCTGCGGTGAAGGCGCGACTGCTCGACGCATTGGCGGGCGCCGACATTGTGTCGGCGCGACCCGAGCCCGATCCCGGCGCGCCGCACTTGCCCGCGGGCGACGATGCCGCCGGCGCGATCGACCCCGGTCGGTTCGCAGCATGGAGCGATGTGCTCGACGCGATCGGCGGTGTCGACGAACGGTTGCCGGCGCACCGCGGGCGCGAGCTGGCGTGGCGGGCACAACTTGCCGGTTACCGGGTCGCGATCCTCCCGGACCTTCCCGGTGCCACCATGAGCTCCGATGCCGTCGCCCTCGGTCGAGCCGACGTGCAACTCGCTGCTCGCTACGGCGCCGCCGGCGTGTTGAGCGCCGGCGCACGAGTGTCGCCGCGCCGGATTGCAGGCCGCGTCGCCGAACGGATTCGTCGCGGCGTGCGGAGCTGGTGACGCAGATGGCGGGGGTCTCGCACAACGGAACCGTTTCGATCGATCTTGTGCGGCTCGGCGCGTTCTCGGGCAGCGCGACGTCGTTACGCGACGCCTTACGCCGGCGAGTCGTCGTGGCGGATTTCGACCTGCAGCGCGCTGCGCGCGATTGGAGATCGTCGCCGGCACGCGCCCGGGCGCTGGCCGAGGCCCAGCGTTGCGGTGCCGGCGTGGCCGCGTGGCCGAAGAGCGCCGCGTGGTCGCGCGCCTTGGAACGCTGGTACGCGCGCACGAACCCGCGCGCGGCGCGGGCGACCATCGTCGTGCAGTCGATCCCGGCGTTCACGGAGTTCGCGCACCCCTACGCGGTGTACACGGACCGCGTCGGTCGCGAAGGCATGGCGGAGGCGGGCTCGTTCCGTTCGCATTTCACGCCGGGCTGGTTGGCGCGCGAGCAGACGTTCCTCGAGCGCGCGGCCTGCGTGTACACGATGGGACCGTCCACCCGCGACGTGATCATCGACCAGTACGGCTTGCCTCCCGGCCGGGTTCGCGTCGTGGCGTCGGGCTCGAACGTGCCGATGGGGCCGATGGCCGCGCCCACCGTCGACTGCCGGCGCGTGCTGTTCGTCGGCAACGACTGGGAACGCAAAGGCGGCCCGGAGCTGCTCGAAGCGTTCGCCGCCGTGCGGGCACGGCACCCCGCGCTCGAACTCGAGATCGTCGGAAGCTCACCGGATCGCGTGCCGGCCGGCGTGCGCGTGCTGGGCCGAGTCCCACACGCGGTGATGTACGAGCTGTTCTCGCGCGCCGATCTGTTCGTGGTGCCTACCCGCGCCGAACCGTTTGGCATCGCGCTCGCGGAAGCCTTGATGGCCGGCGTGCCGGGTGTCGGTTCGACGGTCGGCAATCAACAGTGGATCCTTGGCGACGGTGGCGAGACCGTCCCGCCGGGCGATGCGCCGGCGCTCGCCGAGACGATTGAGCGAATGATCACCGATTATCCGGCGTACCGCGCTCGCGCGCGAGCGCGTGGCGAGGAGTTGCGAGCCGAGTTCTCTTGGGACCGCGTCGCGGACGTGATGCTCGCCGACTTCGAGGCGCAGCCGTGAGTGCGCGGGTCGCGACCGACGTCGTGGCAGTGATGCTCGCGTACCAGGGTGCAGCATGGCTCCCCGGTGTGCTCGAAGGGCTCGCCGCGCAATCGCTGCAGCCGGCGCACGTGATCGTTGTCGATAACGACAGCACCGACGGCACACGCGAACTACTCGACGCGCGTCCCGACATCGAGTCGCTGCAACTCGCGCAGAACGTCGGGGTCGGGCTCGGACACGTGCTCGGGTGGGAAGCCGCGTTCCGCAACCCCGAGTGCCGGTACATCTGGTCGCTGGAGCACGACTCCGTCGCGCACCCCGACTGTCTCGCGATGCTCTACGAAACCGCGCTGGCGCGGTCCACCGCGGGTGAACGGGTTGGGGGAGTAGCGGCGCGCAACGAACGCAACGCGGACGAGGACGCGGCCCGGCGCGCGTCGGGCGTGCTGCCGCCGGACGCGTACCCCGATCATCGCCTCACGTTCAACGCGTCCCTCTTCCCTCGCGCCGCGATCGACGCGGTCGGCGTTCCGCGAGCCGACTTCTTCGTCGGGTTCGAGGATTGGGAGTACTCGAAACGTCTGCTGGCCGCCGGGTTCACGATCTGGCAGGACCCGCGCGCGCTCCTCGTGCACCGCACGAAGGGCGATCACCGCTTCGGTGTGAGCGAGTCGGTGTCGCGCAGCTACTACGCAACTCGCAACTGGCTGTACATCGAACGATTCATCGAGCAGCGGCCACTCGCGCTGCCGCGGGCATTGGGATGGTCGGTCGCGTCGCTCGCCAAGATCGTGCTGCGTCGCGACCAGACCTCGAAACGGCTTGTCGCGCGGGTCGCGGCGACGTTCGACGGACTGACGGGCCGCTTGGGCCCGCGCGACTACCGCTTCCTGCGATGAACGCAACCGGCCTCGAACGAGTTCGGCGGCGTATGCGGAGCCGGAACGCTCCGCTCGCTCGTCTCACTGAACCGTGGCGCCGCGCAACCGCGGCAAGGCGGACACTTCCCGACTTCATGATCATCGGCGCGGCCCGCGCCGGCACGACATCGCTCTACGTGTACCTGGCCCAGCACCCGGACGTACGGGTACCAGTGCGCAAGGAGATCAACTTCTTCGATCAGCGGTTCGCACTCGGTCCGGACTGGTACCGCGCCCAGTTCCCGCTCGGTGGCGCGGGCCGGCGGTGGAAGACGGGCGAAGCCACCCCGTACTACCTGCATCACCCGCGAGTCCCCGAGCGAGTGCGCGAGACCGTGCCCGACGTCCGCCTCGTCGTGCTGTTGCGCGACCCGGTGGAGCGGGCGTTCTCCCACTACCGCCTGCTCGTGCGCCGCACGAAGGAGAACCGATCGTTCGCCCAGATCGTCGACGAGGAATTGACGATGATCGAACGAACCGGCGGGCTGGTCGCCGACGATGCCGACAATCGCCGCACGAAACGCGAGTACGCGATCGTCGATCGCGGCCGGTACGCGGAGCAGTTGGAGCGGTGGCTCGCAGTTTTCCCCCGTGACCAGCTCCTGGTGCTGCGCAGCGAAGTGCTGTTCGGCGATCCCGTACGCACCTACGCGCGGGCGCTCGAATTCGTCGGGCTGGCACCGTTCGGCGACGCCGACTTTCGCGCTCGCAACGCGTCGACGCCGGCCACGATGGACGACGGCGTGCGCGAGCGGCTCACGGCGTTCTACGCACCGTCGAACCAACGCGTGCGTGAACTGGTGGGCATCGACTTGGAGGCGAGCTCGTAAGCGGTCGCCGCCCGGGCGCCGAACGGCTCAGACCTACTTCAGACCTGCTCAGACCGGCTTGTCGGTCAGCAGACGCCAGGACGCGCGCAGGTCGGCCGTCGATCGGGAGCGCGTGGCCATGCTGAGCGCGCGCGCCACGCGGACGCTGCGTTGCCGGCGCAGCCGGGTGAGTTCCGCCTGGGCGGCGTCGAGCTGCGCGGTGAGGTCGTCGTTCGACCGCGCGCCACCCGTGGGCGCAGCGAGTGCGAGCGGCTGTGACACCAGGCGCGCCGTGAGCTCCGCCGCCGACGTGAGTGCATGGGCGCCGATCGGTGCCAGCGTTTCGCCGTCGGCTTCGTAGCCGAACCATCGCAGCGTCTCGCCCGCAATCGCTTCCACCTGGGCCCGTGCCGGTGCGTCCAGTTTCTCCCGCCATCCCCACGCGCGCGCCGGGTCGATCGGACGCGTGGGCTCCGAGCCGCCCTCGACCGGTTCCACGTTGCCGCGCGCCGCGTGCACCTCGTGGTGGCGCAACACGTCGTCGGACCACGAGAGGCCGGCGAAGGGAAGCAGTTCCTGCAACACACCGCGAGGGTCGGTGAGGAGGTCTTCGTAGCGCAGGAGACACAGGCGGTCGCCGAGCGCGGGAGCGCGCCGAAGAATCTCATGGTTCTCGGACACCCAGTCATGCAGTTGGGTGGTGAAGTCGTGGCGCCATTCGTAGAGGCTCGTCGCGGCACCACCGGCATGGCGGACGATGACGACGAAGCGGGCGTCGGGGAACAGGCGCGCCATCCGTTCCAGGTGCCACACGTGGAACGGCGTCTTCTCACCCCAACGCGCCCGGCCGAGCGCGTGCGCGTGATCGCGGAAGATCGCGTCGTAAAACGCGGCGATACGCGCTTCGAGATCGGAGAGCGCGAGACCGTGGCGCTCATACCAGCGGTCGCCGAACAAGAAGCCGGGCACCGTGATGATGCCGTCGACCGAGCGCATGAAGCCGGTTTCGACGCCGATCGCGAGGTCGGGGTGCGCGTCGAGCACGAGGCGCAGCAGCGTGCTCCCCGAGCGCATGGTGCCGACGATGAAGATGGGACCGAAATCCGGCCCGTCGGTCCCGCCCACCGGGGCATCGTACCGAGACGCTCGCAGCGCCGGGTGCGTGCCGTCTCGTACGATCCGGGCCGTGTTCCACGTGGTCACCGTGCACTGGCGCAGCGATGCGTGGATCGTGCCGCAGCTCCAATACCTCCGCCGGCACCTGCCCGCGGGCACCCGCGTGTACGCGGCGCTGCACGGCGTCGACCGGAAGTGGTTCGGCGAGTTCGACTGGGCCGGCGACCTCGACGGCACGCACGCCGAGAAGTTGAATCAGCTTGCGGCGATCGTGTCGCGCGACGCGGCACCCGACGACCATCTCGTCTTCGTGGATGGTGACGCGTTCCCGATCGCGACGGTGGACGCGTCGTTGCTCGTGACGGTCCCGCTGGTGGCCGTCTGCCGGGCGGAGAATCTCGGCGATCCGCAGCCGCATCCGTGCTTCTGCGTCACGACCCTCGCGTGTTGGAACGAGATCGCGGGCGATTGGCGGCCGGGTCATACCTGGGTGAACAGCGAAGGGGAGACGGTCACCGATGTCGGTGGCAACCTCCTGGCGGCGCTCGAGCGTCACGGTGTGTCCTGGCGGCCACTGTTGCGCAGTAACCGGGTCGACCTGCACCCGCTGTGGTTCGCGGTGTACGGCGACCTCGTGTACCACCACGGCGCCGGCTTCCGCGAGCGCATCTCGCGCATCGACGGCATCGCGGAAACGAACCCCCGTTTGGCGGCGGCGCGTTCGCGAGTGCCGAACGCGGTGCCCGTCCTCGGCCGGCTCGAGCGCGCCATGCGGTACCGAATTGCCGCCGCGAAGCGCGAGCGTTGGCTGGCGCATGAAGGCGCGGCCGAAGAACAACTCGCGCACGACATCTACGAGCAGCTCCTCGTCGACGATCAGTTCTATCGCCGCTTCACCGAACCGCGCACCACGGCGGCCGGCGCATGACGACCGTCGCCGTGCTCGGGATGCACCGCAGCGGCACGTCGGCATTGGCACGCGCGCTGAACCGGATGGGCGCCACGCTGGGCGACGCGCGCGATCTCGATCACAACTGGGAGCACACCGAACTTCGTGGCATCAACACGCGCATGTTGGCGAAGCTCGGCGGAGCGTGGGACGGCCCGCCGGCTCTCGAACCGGGATGGGAGCGCGATCCGCGCCTCGCGCTGCTCGGCGACTATGCCGACACGCTGCTGCAGCCGCTGCTCGCCCGCTCGCCGTTCGCGTGGAAGGACCCGCGGACCTGCCTCACACTGCCGTGGTGGTTGCCCCGTCTCGGCGACGCCTTGGTGGTGTTCGTGTACCGCCACCCCGAGGAAGTCGTGGGGTCGCTGCATGCGCGCGACGGTTTCGGGCCGGCCCAGGGCCTGGCGTTGTGGGAGTTGTACAACGTCGCCGCGCTCACGAACGCACGCGGTCTGCCCGTCTACGCGCTCCGCTACGACGAGTTGTTGCGAGAACCGGTGGCTGCGTGCGACCGGGTGCGGGCCGCGCTTGCGCAGTGGGGCGTTGCGCTCGGGCCGGGCGCGGACGGCGCGGTGGAACTCGACGCGGCCAAAGCGCGGAACCGCAGTGCGTCGAGCGAGCTGTCGCACCCGGCCGCCACACCGTCACAGCGAGCCGTCTGGCAACTCCTCGGGACCCTCGACGGCGCCCACGATGTGTTCGCGCCGCCGTCGTTCCCCGCTCCCGACGCGGCATCGACGGAGTTGCTCGCGGCCGTCGCCTCGAGGCGCGCGTGCGAGCGTGAACTGCACCGCGTTACGCATTCCCGCCGCGAGCTCGCGACTCTGTTCGCGAGACGCGCCCGCGAATCCGTCTCCCGCCGTAAGCCCTGACTGGTTTTGATCTCAGAAAAGGGCCAGAACCGGTCGGTTTCTGAGATCAAAACGAGTTACGAGCGGGAGACGGAGAAGTTTTTCCAGAGGGAGAGGTCGAGGGCGTCGCCGAAATCGGTGGCGAGCTTCGATACGTCGCCGGCGAGACGTGCGGTGAGCTCGTCGGTGACGTGGGCCGGCAGTGGCGCCTTCACCGTCTTGGTCGCGCGAACCGGGCGGCGCAGGTCCGTGGGGACGAACCCGGTGTCGTCGTACCCCAGGAACTCGAGCGTGCGGCGGTACTCGCCGGCCGGGTCGGCGACGCAGCGTTCGTACTGCAGCAGCAGGAGCTTCTCCCGCGGCACGTGGCCGAGGAGCCGCGTCAATTGGGAGTGGTAGCGGCCGCGGTCGAGTGCGTCGTTCGAGATCGTCGCCTTGTTGTCGCGGGAGTGTTTGATCATGTCGTGCACGACACCGGAGCGGTATCGCTCGACGGGGTCGCGCAGCATGACGAGCACCCGCGCGTCGGGCGCGGCCCGCGCGAGCAGCGGTACCACCCAGAAGTCGTGGAGGTAGCGGGGCGTCCATTCTCCGGACTTGCGTCCGTGTGGGCGCGGGAAACGGCGGTGGTACCGGTCGACGTCGGTGGGTGCGAACGGCTTTTCCCAATATCGATCGAAGAAGTGCTGTTCCTTGCTCTGCCCCGGCGCCATGTAGCTCTGCGGGTGGTCCATCAACAGTTCGAACCACCACGAGGTGCCGGCTCGCTGTGCCGCGACGCCCACGAAGTGGGGTGGCCCGATCTCGCACCCGCGCTCGATTGTCGGCGCCATGGGCTCGACCCCGGTGAGCTGCTCGCGCACCTTGAGCCGGGTCGCGCGCCACGTACGCCGTGCTCGCCATGCGAGTCGAGCTTTCACCGCCATTGGCGGCGGAGCGTATAGCACCGATCGTCGTGAGAATGCCGGTGCGTGGGCGCGCCGGTACGCTCGGTGCGCGATGGGCAGGCATGCGGTGTCGTTAGCGCGGGTGGTCGACCGCGTGCTGCATCGGTCGCCGGCGCAGATGGTTTCCCGACGCCGCAACGCGTCGCACCTCGCGGTGCTCGCGTATCACGGCGTTTCCGATCCGAACGCGTTCGCCCGCCAACTCGACCATCTCGTCGCCAACTACCGACCAGTGTCCTTGACGGATGTTGCCGCCGCGGTCGAGGCCCACTCACGGTTGCCGGCCCACGCGGTGCTCGTGACGTTCGACGACGGCGACCGGTCGGTCTTCGACACCGCGCTGCCGTTGCTGCGGGTGCGAAACATCCCCGCAGTGCTGTTCGTCGTGACGGCATTGCTCGGCACCGACACGCCGTTCTGGTGGGACGAGGTGGAATGGCTCGTCGCCCACGGTGCTGAAAGCGGCGAGATCCGGGCCGGCGACCCGGCCGGCGCGGTGCGGGCGTTGAAACGGATGCCCGAAGCCGATCGACTGCGCGCCATCGAGGAACTGCGCGCGAGTTCGCCGGCCCCGGCCCCGCCGCGTCCACAACTCCAGCCCGAGGAACTCCTGACCTTCGTTGACGCGGGGGTGGAGATCGGCAGCCACTCCGTGACGCACCCGATCCTCACCGAGTGCGGGACCGAACAACTCGGCGACGAGCTGCGCGCGTCGCGTGATCGGCTCGCGGCCATCTTGGGCGTGCCACCGATCGCGTTCGCCTACCCGAACGGTGATCGCGACGACCGCGTGCGCAGCGCGGTACACGACGCCGGTTACTCCCTCGCGTTCTTGTTCGACCACGCGCTCACGCTGATGCCGCCGGCGGACCCCCTGCGAATCTCCCGGGTCCGGGTCGATGCTCACGCGCCGCTGGATCGCTTTGCCACCATCGTCAGCGGTCTGCACCCGGCCGTTCATCGCCTGCGCGGCGGCGCGTGACGCCCGTCCGCCGCAGCGCACGCTCGTAGAAGGCGAGCGTTTGATCCGCGACGCGCTCCGATGTGAAGCAGGCGAGGAACCTTGCGTACGAGGCTTTCGTGCGTACACGCGCGCCCTCCGGATCGGCCAGCACCGCGAGAATGGCGCCGGCGAACGCGGTCGCGTCATCAACGGGGGCGTAACACGCGTTCGTGTCGCCGATCAGTTCGCGCGTCACCGGCAGGTCCGACACGACGATCGGCGCTTCGAGCGCCATGGCCTCGATGAGCGTGCTGCCGAGCCCTTCCCATCGCGTCGGGAAGGCGAAGACGTCCGCCGCGCAGTACAGGTCGGGCACGTCGTCCCGGCGGCCGAGCAACACCGTTGCGGGGTCGACGCCGCCGCCGGCGAGCACGGCTTCGAGCTCAGATGTGCTCGACCCATGCCGTCCCGCGATCAGCAACCGCGCCGAGGGTTGACGCGCCCGTACCTGGAGGTAGGCGCGGCAGAGCACGTCGAGGCCCTTCTGGTATTCGTGCCGCGCGACGCCGAGCACCACCGCTTCGTCGTCGCGCAGCCCGAGTTCGGCCCGCACCCGCCGGCGGCGTGTGTGCTCGCGCGTCCCGATCGTGCCGGGGTCGCGGCCCCGGTAGATCACGTCGATGCGGTCGGGCCGGATGTGGAGCCGCGGCGCCATGGTGTCGGCGACGTTGTGGCTGATCGCGTGGAAGCGCCGCACGACCCGAGCCGACGCGGTGTCGAGGGTTTGCGCGAGTCGTACACGCGACCGCCGCAGTTCGGGATTCGCGAGTTGTTCCGGCCCGTACATCGCGTTTACGAGGCTCGACACGACGGGCGTGCGGGTCAGCGCACCGGCGGCGCGCCCGATCAGGTCCGACTCGAAGAGGGTGGTGTGCACGAGGTCTGGTCGCACGTCGCGAATCAGGCGCCGGGCGCGCGCGACGCGCGCCGTACGGCCGCCGCGGCCGTCGAGCGAGGTAAGGGTCGCGCCCGCGGCCAGGAACCGGTCGTGTTGCCCGGCCCGCTCGAACGCGTACGCGATGTGCAGGTCGACGCCGCGATCGCGCAGCGGGGCCGCGAGCGCGAGCAATGACTGCTCGGCGCCGGCCCGCCCGATCCCGTCGATTACGTAGACGACCCTCACAGGGCCCGTAGCATGCCGCACCCAATGGGTGGGCTCCGGTTCGACATCGTCAACGACAGAGCCGGTCTCGACGAGTTGCGCGGGCCGTGGAGCGCCCTTGCCGCCCGCGCCCCGGAGCAAAACGTGTTCCTCACCTGGGATTGGGCGGCCACGTGGTGGCGCCACTTCGCGCTGCTCGACCGTCTTCACGTGCTCGTCGTACACGACGGCAACGATGTCGTGGCGATCGCCCCGTTCTCGCGAGCAACGCTCGGTATCGCGGGTCGGGGCTTCGACGTGCTCTTCGGCCTCGGACAGGAGGCCGCCGATTACGGCGGGTTTGTCGTCGGCGCGGCCGGCGCGGACGCAACCCGCGTCACTGCGCCGATACTCGACCATCTGCTGCGGCGCGTTTCGAGCGGCCTCGCGGTGGTGAATCTCGGCCGGCTACGCGACGACAGCTCGACGCTCGCAGTCCTGGCGGACGCGACCGGTCCGGTTCGATCAGCGGACCTCGCGCGCGACTTCGACGAGGAGTACCCCTTCCTCGACTTCGCGTCGCTCGATGACGCCGCCCGCCACGTGTCCCGGCTGCAGAAGCGCAACGACGTGCGCCGCCGGTTGCGGCGTCTTGGTGAGAAACACGAGGTGGTGTTCACGTACCGCGAGGAGCCGGCAGGTCGCGCACTCGACGAGTTCTTCGCGTTGCACGACCGGCGTTGGTCGGACAAGGGTGCCGAAGCGAGCGGACTGTTCGTGAGCCGCCACGGCCGCGCGTTCCTCCGGGACGTTGCAGGGTCGCTTCACGAGCACGTGCGGATCTCGTCGGTGCGCGCCGACGGGCAGCCGGTGGCGATGCGATTCGGTTACGAGTACGGCGATCGCTATTACGGCGTGAAGTCGGCGTTCGCGCCGGAGTTCTCGGCGTACGGCCCGGGTCACCTGATCGTCGGCCTGCTCCTCACGCATCTGGTGGACAGCGGGGTGCAGGAGTTCGACTTCATGCGTGGCGCGGGTGAACACAAGGACTCATGGGCCGGCGCGACCCGGCGCGTCGGCTACTGGTCGATGGCCCGGTCAGGGCGCGTGGGCGCGGCAGCCCGCTGGGCGCGCTGGCAGGCCTTGCGGGCGCGGGCTCGCCTCCGCGCTCGTTGACGCGGCGCGCGCTGAACGCCGCGACCGAACGCCGCGACCGAACGCCGTGACGGAGCGCTCGCGGTGGCAACTACCATCGGCGGTCGGTTCGGGAGGGCATCAGTGGGCTCGTCGATAGGCGTTTCTGGGGTGCTCCGCTACGCGCGCCGCGGCACGCAGCGGGCCACCGCGACGCTGCGGGCCCTCCCCGATTTCGCGATCATCGGCGCCGCCAAAGCGGGCACGACCTCGTTGTTCGAATACCTCTCCGAACACCCGATGGTCGTCCCTGCAGACCTCAAAGAGGTCCATTTCTTCGACCTCCAGTACGACCGCGGGGTCGGCTGGTACCGGTCGCACTTCCCGTTACGGGCGCAGCTGCGCGGCGGCCGGGTGACCGGCGAGGGGAGCCCGTACTACCTCTTCCACCCGGAGAGCCCGAAACGGATGCGCGCGGTCACGCCGAACACCCGGCTGATCGTGCTGTTGCGCGAACCCGTCGCGCGCACGTTCTCGCACTACCGCCATTACGTGCGCAACAAGCAGGAAGACCGCACATTCGAGGAAGCCGTCGCGCAGGAACTCGACGAGCTCGATCTCGCGCTCGTGCACGCGCGTGCGCGCGACGACAACAAACACGTTCGCCACACGCATCGTCGTTTCTCGTTGCTCACGCGCAGCTTGTACGCCGACCAGCTCGAACGATGGTTCGCCGAGTTCCCGCGCCGGCAGGTGCTCGTGCTGAAGAGCGAATCTCTCTTCGCCGACCCGGTGCCGGCGTACCGCACGGTCACCGATTTCCTCGGTCTCCCTCCGTACGACGGCGTGCGGTTCGAAGTGCACAACGCCAGCCCGACGCCGATGCCGCTGTCGAACGAGATGCGCGACCGGCTCACGGCGTTGTTCGCGGAGCCGAATCGGCGCTTGGTCGAGTTGCTCGGTCCCGATTTCGCGTGGTGAAGCGCCGCGTCTGCTGGCTCATCAAGGGCCTCGGGCCGGGTGGCGCGGAACATCTCCTCGTCGCGGAGGCCGGTGCACGTGACCGCGAGCGGTTCCACTACGAGTGCGGCTACCTGCTCCCGTGGAAGTCGCACCTCGTTTCCGATCTCGAAGCACTCGACGTGCCGGTACGGTGCCTCCAAGGCGGCAACGACGCTGATCTGCGCTGGGCCGCTCGGCTCCGACGGTGGCTGCTCGAGGAACCCTTCGACATCCTCCATGTGCATTCGCCGTACGTCGCCGGCATCGCGCGGCTCGTTGTTCGTTCGTTGCCGCGTCGCGCGCGGCCGCACCTCGTATCCACGGAGCACAACGCGTGGTCGACGTTCGCGTTGCCGACGCGGGTCCTCAACGCGGTCACCGCGCCGTTCGACGAGGCAGTGTTCACGGTTTCGGAGGAGACGCGCGCCTCGATGTGGTCGCCGGTGCGGCGGCACGCGGAAACTGTGTTGCACGGCATCGACCTCGCGCGCGCCCGCACCGCGCAGGACGATCGGGATGCGGCCCGTAAGGAACTCGACGTTGACGACGACACGATTCTCGCGGGCACGATCGCGAACTTCCGCGAGCAGAAGGACTACCCGAACATGTTGCGCGCGGCGCGCGTGCTCGCGGATCGTGGCGTGCCGGTGAAGTTCTGCCTCGTCGGACAGGGCCCACTCGAAACCGAGATCCGCGCGCTCCAACAGGAGTTGCGGCTCGATGGAACGGTGACGCTCACCGGCTTCCGCGAGGACGCGCTGCGGCTCCTGGCCGCATGCGACCTGTTCGTGCTGTCTTCGCGTTACGAAGGGCTACCGGTCGCGCTCATGGAGGCGCTTGCGCTCGGTCTGCCCGTGGTGTCGACCGCGGTCGGCGGAGTGGCCGAGACACTGACCGACGGTGTGGAGGCCCTACTGGTGCCGGCGCAGCGGCCCGACCTGCTGGCTGACGCGATCGAAGTGGTCGTGCGCGACGACGCGTTGCGCGCCCGGCTCGCAGTGAGCGCGGCGCGGTTGGGCGACCGTTTCGACGTCGCGAATTCGGTGCGGCACATCGAGTCGCGCTACGACGAGTTGCTCGCTCGGTGACGGCTCCCGTGCGCGACCTCGATCTGCGCCGGGCCACCGACGCGGACCTGCCGGCCGTGCTCGCGCTGCTGGCGGCGACGCTCAGTTGGGAGCGTGACACTCGCCACGAGGCACTGTTCGCGTGGAAGCACCGGAATAACGCCTTCGGTGCATCGCCCGCGTGGGTTGCCTACGACGGCGATCGGCTGGCCGGATTCCGGGCGTTGATGCGTTGGGAGTTCGAGCGCGGCGGGCGCGTGTTGCGGGCCGTGCGCGCGGTGGATACCGCGACCGACGCCGCCTACCAGGGCCGTGGGATCTTCACGAAACTCACGTTGCTCGCGCTCGACGAACTACGCGACGAGATCGACTTCGTGTTCAACACGCCCAACGACCAGAGCCGGCCCGGCTATCTGAAGATGGGATGGGTGCTCGTAGGACGCCTGCCGGTCTTCGCACGTCCGGTGTCGGTCGGTGGTCTCGTACGTATGGCACGGGCGCGCACTCCTGCGGAGCTCTGGTCGTTGCCCAGCGCCGCGGGCGAACGCGCTGCCGACGTGCTGGCCCAGCGCGATGATCTCGCCGCGCTGATCGATTCGCGCCCCGTAGCCGATCGCGTGCGCACCCGCCTCACTCCCGAAGTGCTCGCCTGGCGTTACGGCCTTGCATTGCACAACTACCGCGCCGTGGTCGCGCCCGGGGGCCTGCGCGAGGGAGTCGCATTCTTCCGACTCCGCCGGCGCGGGAGCGCAAGCGAGGCCGCGTGCTCGCTCGTCCTCGCCGCCAACGATGACCGCCGCGTGCGAGCGCGGCTGGCCGCGAAGGTCGCGAAGGTCTCGAAGGCCGACTACGCGGTGAGCGTCGGCAATGCCCCCGGCGCCACCTTCATGCGCGTTCCCGGCGACAACGGCCCCACGCTCACGTGGCGCGCAGTGCGCCAAACCACCGCGCCCACACTCGACGAGTGGGCGCTCACTCTCGGAGACATCGAACTCTTCTGACCCCGGGGGGGCGTGCGTCGATAGGGGACACTATTTGTCCCCTATCGACGC
>JAODBJ010000211.1 GCA_025463905.1 Actinomycetes bacterium | reverse complement strand
AGCCGGCGTCGACGAAGTGCTCCGCGTCGTGGACGCGGCCGTTGTCCTCGACCCGGCGACCGGCCGCGAGCGCGGCGCGACGCATGATGCCCGATGCCCAGATGTCGCTGAAGACGCCCCGTTCGTCCCGCAGCCGGTACATGAGGCGCGCCTCGCCGAGCAGCTCGTCGAACTGCGCTCGGTGTTGGTCGGGCACCTGTGAGCGGATATCTGCGATGCGCTCGACGACATCCGTCGTGTCACTTCCCGCGCTGTCGACCGACGATCGGATCGCCCGCAGCAGCACGTCGGGCAGCTCGAGCGCGTAGCGACCGCAAATGTCGAAGCCGTCGAGGAGTCGATAGCCGACGAGGTCGAGGTATTCCGACATCGCCGTGCCGACCTCGCCGTCGAACGCGCGCAGCTCCGCGAGCGTCTTGCCGGGATCGCCATCCGAGTCGAGCAGCGCGCGAGCCGAACTGTCGTGCGCGATCGCGACGAGGAGGCGTTCGAGCTCGCCCGACGCTCCCGCCGACACCGGGGCCGCGCCGCGCATCATCGCGAGCACATCGGACGGCGCGACGCCGGTCCAGGACCCGAGGTGCGCGAGCAGGTCACCGACGGGCACCATCGCCGAACCCGTGAACCGCATGTGTTGGTAGATCATCTGCGAGTGGTGGTCGCGACAGCGGATCAGATACTCGACCAGCCCGTCGTCGGAGAGCGCGTCGGCGTCGACCGACTGCAGCTCGCGGTGCGTCTTGATCGCGGCAGGCTTGAACGTCTCGTCCCAGTCGCGCAGCTGCTCGCGCCAGACCTTGCGCTCCCACACCTCCTCGGCGCGAGCGAAACGCTGCGGGATCTCGTCCTCGGGTGCCGGGTGCATCGTGTGGTACGCGAAGCCGTTGACGTACTGCACCTCCAACGCCTCGAGGAGCATCCCGTAGTACGCCATGAACTCATGCGTGCCGCGGCGAAACGGCTCGGCGTGCATTTCCGCCCAGTACCGCGTCACCGGGCGCGGGTGATGCACCGCGTCCAAGTTCCACGGCCCGGGACCGGGCGGCTCGAACTGCAGCGCCGATGTGACCTGTCCGGACATGCTTGGTCCTCCCCGCCCCTTGCTCGGTGCCGCCCGAGCAGAAGGATTCTCACCGGCCAACGGTGATCAAGCAAGGGCCGATCCGTGGATCAGGTTGGGACCGTCGCGAGGTTCGGTGTGAGGTTGTCGCCGCTCGCCGGGTCGAACAGCTGCACCTTCGACGGGTCGAACCACAGCTCCGCTTTTTCGCCTTCGCGGATATGGCTCGTCGTGTCCACCGACACAACGAGTTGCGTGCGAATCGACTCGCTATCGAGTTCCTGGGCGAGCTTGCGGAGTTCGTTCGTCACTTCGGGCGGCGCTTCGAACGGGATGTACGCGTACTGCTCGGCGCCGAGCCACTCGGTGACGTCAACGGTCGCACTGAAGGTCACGCCGCGGCTTTGCTCGGTCGGGTCGAGCAGGGACGCGTCCTCGAAATGCTCGGGGCGGATCCCGGCGATGAGCAGGCGTTGCTTGCCGGTGTCGCCCGTAGGCACGTCGGCGAGGTCGAAGTCGACGAACGGGAGCGACACGCGCCGGCCGTCGACCTCTGCCGGCAGGAAATTCATCGGAGGCGAGCCGATGAAGCCGGCGACGAACAGGTTGACCGGGCTGTTGTAGAGCACGCGCGGCGTGTCGACCTGTTGCAGGATGCCTTTCCGCAGCACCGCGACGCGATCGCCGAGTGTCATGGCCTCGGTTTGGTCGTGCGTGACGTACACCGTCGTGATCCCGAGCCGCCGTTGGAGCCGCGCGATCTCGGTTCGCATCTGGCCGCGCAGCTTCGCGTCGAGGTTCGACAGCGGCTCGTCGAACAAGAAGGCGTTGGCTTGCCGCACGATCGCGCGTCCCATTGCGACGCGCTGGCGCTGGCCGCCCGACAGCTGACTCGGCTTTCGGTCGAGGTGCTCCGTCAACTCGAGCGTGGCGGCCGCGTCCTCGACCTTCTTGCGGATCTCATCGTCGGGAAGCCGCTTGAGCCGCAGCGGGAACGCGATGTTCTCGTACACCGTGAGGTGCGGGTACAGCGCGTAGTTCTGGAACACCATCGACAGGTTGCGGTCGCGGGGCGCCTTGTCGTTGACGCGGTCGTCGGCGATGAAGATGTCGCCCGAGGTGATGTCTTCGAGGCCGACGATCATGCGCAGCAGCGTCGACTTCCCACACCCCGACGGGCCGACGAGGATCATGAACTCGCCATCAGCGATGTCGAGACTCACGTTGTTCACGGCGGGGTAGCCGTCGCCGTAGACCTTGGAAACGTTACGGATACTGATCGCTGACATGGGCCCTCCCCGGTGATCAGCCCTTTACCGCGCCCGACGTCAAGCCGGCGACGATCTTTCGTTGGAACACGAGCACGAGCAGGATCACCGGAATGGTGACGATGACCGCGGCGGCGGAAATTGCCGCGGTCGGGTTCTGGAATTGCGACGCCCCGGTGAAGAACGCGAGCGCGGCGGGAACAGTGCGCGCCTTGTTTGTCGACGTGAGCGAGATCGAGAACAAGAAGTCGTTCCATGCGAAGAAGAACGCGAGGATCGCGGCGGTAAACACACCGGGCGCGGCGAGCGGCACGATGACTTTCCGGAACGCTTGCCACGCGGTCGCGCCGTCGACCTGCGCGGCTTGTTCCATTTCCCACGGGATTTGTCGGAAGAACGCCGAGAGGGTCCAGAGCGATAGCGGCAGGGTGAACGACATGTACGGGATGATGAGGCCCAGCCAGGTGTCGTAGAGACCGATCCGGCGCCACACGTCGAACAGGGGACCGACGAGCGCGATCTGCGGGAACACCGCGATCGCGAGCGCCACCGAAAGGATCAACCGCTTGCCGGGGAAGTCGAGCCGTGCGATCGCGTACGCACAGAACGTCGCGATGATGACCGACACGAAGGTGGCGATGAGCGCGACGCCGATCGAGTTCCGGAGCGCGCTCGTGAACAGGTCGGTCTTGAAGACGGTGTGGTAGTTGTCGAGCGTCCAGTTCTTCGGCAAGAAGGTGCGGTTGTTGATGTCGTCGCCCTTCTTGAACGACAGCGAGATGATCCACAGGACGGGCAGCAGCGTGTAGCCGATGACAAAGATGCCAGCCGTAGCCCACCCGAGTTCGGTTCTGCGCTTGTTCACTCGTCACCTCGCACGCGGCCGAGATCGACGCCGAACCCCTTGATGAAGAGCGCGGCGATCAGCACCACCGAGAGGAAGAGCAACACCGCCACCGCGGATCCGAGCCCCAGCGCGGTACGGCTGATCATCTGCCGGTAAGCGAGGAACGAGACGGTCTCCGTCTTCTGCGCCCCTCCCGTCATGATGAACACGTTGTCGAAGATGCGGTACGCGTCGAGGGTCCGGAAGAGCACCGCGACGAGGATTGCCGCCTTCATGTTCGGCAGCGTGACCTTCCGCAGGCGTTGCCACCACGACGCGCCGTCGACCATCGCGGCCTCGCCCAGCTCTTCCGGCACCTGGGCGA
>JAODBJ010000208.1 GCA_025463905.1 Actinomycetes bacterium | reverse complement strand
CCGTTTTCCACCTCTGGTCGACTAGAGCCACAGTAAAGCTCACTGGCAACAATCGTCAACCAGGTGCTCAGGGTAAGACATTGGTAACATCAACCACATATTGAGGGTCGCGCTCCTTCTTTTCGGTCGCGCTCGCTGCGCTCGCCGCTCGTGCTTTTCGGTCGCGCTCGCTGCGCTCGCCGCTCCTGCGAGCGGCCGTGCTCGCTCCGCTGCGCAGCCCCCCGCCCCGTCTGCCCCTCGTTCGAACATGCGTCACTGATTGTCCCTCCCAGGGGCACTTTTTGACGCAGGTACGCGGGGTTGGGCGCGGGCTAGCCCTCGAAGGGGCCTTTGCCCATTTGCTCCCGGACGGTGACGACGGGCGGGTTGGTGAGGGTGCGGCGCTGCCAGTTGGCGCCGTCTACCACCAGCGTGTGGCCCGAGATGAAGCGCGCGTAGGGCGAGGCGAGGAACGTGGCCGCCCAACCGAGTTCGCGCAGTCGCCCGACCCGGAGTGCCGGTTGGCAGCTGTCCTTGTCGGAGGTGCGCTCGAGGTTGCCTTTGATATCGGCGGTCATGTCCTCGTGCGGAAAGAGGCCGGGCACGAGCCCGTTGACCTGGATGCCATACGGCCCCCACTCCACCGCGAGCGTCTCCACCATGTTCTTCACGCCCGCCTTCGCGGCGGCCGAATGCGCGAAGCCGGGTCCTCCGGTCCACGCGTACGAGGCACCGACGTTCACGATCGATCCCGGCGTGTCGGCGCGCAGGTGCCGGCGGGCGAACTCGCGGGCACAGAAGTACGTGCCATTGAGCGTGATGTCGACGACGGTGCGCCACGCGTTCGGCGACATGTCTTCCGCCGGTACCGGGAAGTTTGCGGCGGCGTTGTTCACGAGGACGGAAGGCAAACCGAAGCGCACCTCGCATGCGTCGAACGCGGCCGCGACCTGCTCCGGTTCGCGGATGTCGCACGGCGTGGTGTCGACCGTCGCGCCGATCGCCGCGATGGCGTCGCGTCCGGCGTCGAGATGCTCGGTTTTGCGGCTCGCGATCATGATGTTCGCGCCCAGGCGCGCGAACTCGGTGGCGATCGCCTTCCCGAGACCTGTGCCGGCGCCCGTGATGAACACGGTCGTACCGTCGAACGTCCCGGCCGGCAGCGCGTGCTCCCCTGCCGGCGGTGGTTCCGGCAACCCGATGGTCTGCACGTCAACTCCCTGTGTAGTGAGCCGAACGTTCCTCGGCGCGTGCGGCCTGGAACTCGGCGAAGTCGTCTGACTTGTTGATGAACGTCTGGGCGATCAGTTCCTCGGCCATGGAGGATCGCACGTCATGCTCGCTCAAATGAGCAAGGACGCGCCGAGCCATCTTCACCGTCACGAAGGGCGCCGCCGCGATTTTCTCGGCGACCTCACGCGCGGTTGTGTCGAGGTCTTCGCGCGCGACGACGCGCGACACCACGCCGTGGCCGAGTGCTTCCGCGGCCGGCATCGGGCGGCCGGTAAGGACCATGTCGGCCGCAACACCATGGCCACAGATCTGGAACAGGCGGGCCACGCCGCCGGTGTCGGGGATGACGCCGTGCGTCACCTCGGGCAGCATGAACTTCGCGTCCTCGCTCGCGATGCGAATATCGCACAGCAACGCGCGCTGGAAGGACGCACCGATCGCCCAGCCCTGCACCGCGACGATCACCGGCACATCGAGGTTGAGAATGCGTTGGATCCCGCGGTGGCCGCGCGTCATCAGTTCGTGGTGCGTGAGGCCGGCGGCCCCGGTCCCGATCGCACCGACGTCGCGACCCGACGAGAACGACTTCCCATCGGCGCGCCAGATCACGGCCCGCAGATCGCGGTTCGCGGCGATCTCGGCGAAGATCTCGAACAGGCGCGCGTCCATCGCGTCGTCGAAGGCGTTCGCTTTTTCGGGATTCGCGTTCGTGATAGTCGCGATCGGCCCGTCGATCGCGAGCCGTACTCGTGTGTCCATAGCGCGCACCGTACGCGCTCGTAGCGGGTCGGGCTAAGCGGCGCGCTCCCACGGAGCGGTCTCGCCCATCTTCCGGTAGTACTTCGCGAGGTGGGATTTCACGCGGTCGATGTCCTTGCGTGGGATGTCGATCCCACCGCGCGCGCCTTGGAGCACGGCGCCGGCCGCCATAACCGCCCGCGGAACTGCGCGTAGCTCGCCGTTGATCACATCGGCGATGGGGAGCTTGTACGCGCCGAACTCGTCCTTGTTCTCGGCGTCGTACCACAGGTGCGCGTCCCGGTACTTCGCGTTGGGCTTTTCCTCAGCCCCGGCCCATTTCCGCACCCGCTTGTCGGCCGCGTCTGCGTCCCACTCGCGGTCACGATCGGCAAGCGGCAGGTCTTTGAACGTGGTCACGGACATGCCCTTCTCCTTCGTTGTCGTCGGGGTGTGGAAGTACCCATCGACGAGTCGCGGCTCACACCGCGTCGTGCACACGTACCCTGGCGCCGCGGGCGCATCGCGCGAGAGGTGCGTTGTGGTTCACAGAGAGGGGCGCCGGTGTCGTCATCGGTCGACGGCGTAGGAGTGTTCGAGCTCATGCGGGAGGATCTGGCCAACCATGCCCACGAGTGGACCGCGCCCGGTTTCCAGGCGCTCGCGGTCTACCGCCTCGGGCGCTTTGCCCACGGTCGACGCGGGCTCCGGGCCAAGGTGCTGCGGCGAGTGCACCGTGTGCTGTACGTGTTCGTTCGCAACTTCTATGGCATCGAACTGCCGCCGGGCGCGGTAATCGGGCGTCGACTGCGCGTAGAGCATCAACACGGCGTGGTCGTCAACGACAAAGCCGTGTTCGGCGACGACTGCACGCTCGGCCACAACGTCACGGTGGGCATCGGGTTCCCGGGGAAGCAGTCGGTTCCTCGTATCGGCGACCGCGTCGTGCTCGGTACCGGCGCGGTCGTGATCGGTCGGGTGACGATCGGCGACGATGTGCACATCGGGCCGAACGCGCTCGTGATGAGCGACGTACCGTCGGGCGCGCACGTCGTCGAACGACCTGCTCGCGTCCTGCAACTTCAGCGGAGCGACGACACCGCTGCGGCCACCGCGACCGCGGACCGATAGGAACGCGCAACGCAATGGATGAGGGTGCGCTCGATCTGGTACCGACCGCGGTCGCCGCGGGCGGGAATGCGATCGCTCGCGAAGCGGGCGGTCGAGTCGTCTTCATCGCGGGAGCGCTGCCCGGCGAACGGGTGCGCGCCGAAATTCTCAGGGAACGCAGCAAGTACGCAACCGCGCGTGTCGTCGAGGTACTCGAGCCGTCACCCGACCGCCTCGTCCCGCCGTGCGTCGAACTCGCGCGGGGCTGTGGCGCGTGCCAATGGCAGCACGTCACGATCGCGGCGCAGCATCGTTTGAAGGCGGAGATCGTCGTCGACGCGCTTCGCCGGTTCGGCGGAGTCGAGCCGCCGGTGCCTACGGCGACCGTCGCACTCGCGCCGTGGGCGTACCGAACGACGGTGCGAGCCGCGGTCTCGAACGGGCGCGCCGGCTTCCGCCAAACTCACTCCCACGATGTCGTGCCGGTGGACAGCTGCCTGGTCGCCCATCCGCTCATCGTCGACCTCATCGTGAATGGGCGTTACCCCGGCGCGGAAGAGGTCGTCCTGCGGTGTGGCGCTCGAACCGGCGAGCGCTTGGCCGCCGCCACTCCCACCACCACCGCAACCGTCGTTCCCGACGACGTGCTCCCACACTTCTTCCACGAATTCGCCGCCGGTCGCATGTGGCGGATTTCCGCGCGGTCGTTCTTTCAGACGCGCGCCGACGGCGTCGACGCGCTCGCCGATCTTGTCGGCACCGCCGCCGACGAACTCGGCACCGCGACCACCGCCATCGATTTGTACAGCGGTGTGGGGCTCTTTGCCGGAGTTCTGGCGGATCGCGGTTGGTCGGTTACCGCAGTCGACGGTGAACGCAGTGCGGCTGCCGACGCGCGAGCCAACCTGCGAGACCTCGGCGTGACCGTCAAGCGCGCCGACGTCACGAAGTGGACGCCACCCGCGGCCGACCTCGTGGTCGCGGACCCGAGTCGCGCCGGCTTGGGCCGCCCCGGCGTCGATGTCGTTGCGGCCACCGGCGCCCGGCGCGCCATCGTCGTCAGTTGCGACGCTGCGAGTCTCGGACGTGACGCTGAACTGCTCCGCAACGCGGGATACCGGCTGACGTCCGTGACGCCGGTAGACCTCTTTCCACACACCGCGCACGTCGAGGTCGTCACGGTCTACGACCGCTGACGCCCGATCTACGCTGGCCGCCACAACGTATGAGCATCCCTCTCGATCACGTCGCGCCCGTCCGGATCCGAGTCTTGTTGGTCGAGGACGAACCCACGATCGTTGCTCCGCTCGTCGAAGCGCTCGAACGCGAGACGTACGAAGTGCACGTGGTCGGAACTGGCGCGGCCGCGCTCGAAGCTGCGAACGACGCCGATCTCGTGCTCCTCGACCTCGGTCTGCCCGACATGGACGGCACCGACGTCTGTCGATCGTTGCGCGCCCAATCCGACACTCCCATCATCGTGCTCACGGCGCGCGGCGACGAACTCGACCGCGTGCTGCTCTTGGAGCTCGGCGCCGACGACTACGTGGTGAAACCGTTCGGGGTCCGCGAGTTGCTCGCACGTATTCGAGCCGTACGACGGCGCGTGAACGGCGGCCGCACGTCGAAGTCCGACGCACCCGTCGCGCAAACCATCGGCTCGCTCCGCATCGATCACCGGACGCGGCGCGTCTTCGTCGACGAACGCGAGCTGATGCTCACGCCCAAGGAATTCGACCTCCTCATGACGCTCGCGCAAGACGTCGGTGCGGTCGTACGCCGGCAGCAGATCATCGAAGAAGTGTGGGACGAGCACTGGTGGGGCCCGACGAAAACGCTCGACGTGCACATCGCCTCGCTCCGCAAGAAGCTGGGTGACCCGGCGTGGATCTCGACGGTGCGCGGTGTCGGGTACCGGTTCCACGCCCCGTCATGACCCGGCGGCTTCTCGTCACCTACCTCACGATCACGGCCTTCGCGCTCGCGCTCCTCGCCGTACCGCTCGGCGTCACGTTCGCGCATCGTGAGAAAGAGCGTGTGTTATTCGGCATCGAACGCGATGCCGACACCATGGCGGCGGTCGCCGAAGGTTCTACCCGGAGCGGCAAGCCGTTCCGAAGCACCGACATCGAGAGTTATGCGACGCGCACCGGGGGCCACGTCATCGCGGTCGATACACGCGGCGTCGCCTTGCTCGATACGCAACGACCGAACGATCCCGGACGGGACTATTCCACGCGTCCCGAGATCCGAGCGGCCCTCGGTGGGCAACGCGTCGACGGCACCCGCGGCTCCGAGACGCTGCACACAACCCTGTTGTACGCAGCCGTGCCGACTTCCGCGGGAGGCCGCATCACTGGCGCGATTCGGATCACCTACCCGACGGCCACGCTCGACGAGCGCGTCCGCCACGTGTGGGGCCGGATCGTGCTGCTCTGCATCGGTGTGCTCGCAGCGGTCGCGCTCGTTGGATTCGCGCTGGCGAGAAGCATCACGCGTCCGGTGCGCCGCCTCGAACATGCAGCCGATCTCCTCGCGGACGCAGACCTCAGCGCGCGCGTCGATGAACACGGAGGGCCGCCCGAGCTCCGTCATCTCGCGTCGACGTTCAATCAGATGGCGGACCGTCTCGCGGAGCTGGTCGACGCGCAAGAGCGCTTCGTTGCCGACGCGTCACACCAACTCCGCACACCACTCACGGCATTGCGATTGCGACTGGAAAACCTCGAGGCTCACCTTCCCGACGACCGCGCCGCGATCGAGGCCGCGGCCGCGGAAGTCGCGCGGATGACCCGACTCACTGACGGCCTGCTCGTGTTGGCTCGCGGCGCGGCGCAGACCGAACCAGCGGTGGTCGTCGATGCGGCCGAGCTCGTCCGCGAGCGCGCCGAGATATGGGGTGACGTGCTCCACGATCATCCTGTACGCATCGCCGTCGACGCGCCCGATGCGGCGTGGGCAGTCGCGGCGCCGGGTGCCGTCGAGCAAATTGTCGACAACCTCCTCGACAACGCGTCTGCCGTTTCGCCGGCCGACTCGACGATCCGCCTTCGGGTCGTCACCGACGGCGTGACCGTGGAGTTACACGTGCTCGACGAAGGCCCCGGTCTCGACCCGGAAAAGCGCGAGCAGGCCTTCGAGCGTTTCTGGCGCGCGGCGGACGCGCCTCCCGGAGGCAGCGGACTCGGGCTGGCCGTCGTGCGCCAGCTTGCGGAAGCGAGCGGCGGCGAGGCTCGGCTCGACGCCGGGCCGGGCGGTGGCATCGACGCCGTGGTGGTGCTGACCGCGAGCGTCGCTCCCCGGGTCGCGGCGCGAACTTAAACTCCCGCTAACCAAACGCGCACCACGCTCTGACGTCGGAATCCGTACTGTCGTCGTCATGGCACGGAAACGTACGGTCGTCTTCGCAAGTGGGATCGGCACCGGGCTGATCGCGTTCAGCGCATTGTTCGCACTTGCCAACGGCGTCTTCTCGAACGGGAAGGCCGACGCGGTCGGCACCTTCCGACCGGTCAATGTGAAATTCGCCCCCACCATCCGTTCGGCGCCCCGCACGACCGTGAAGACGACACCCGCGCCGTCGCTCACCGCGCCAAACACGTCTCCACCCGCGACAGCCGCCGCGCCCGCGCAGTCGTCGTCACCCCGTGCGACGTCGATCGCGGCGCCAACGAGTCCCAACACGTTCGCTCCCGCGCCGACCTCGAGCGGCGAATGGCCGAGCACGAGTGCGACGCCCGCGCCATCGACAACGGTCACCACGCATGAGCTTGATGATCACAAGCCGGACGACGGTCGCTTGAGCGACGACTAATGGCCGAACCGCGTCATCCTGGTACCAAGAGGCGCGGTCATTGCGCCGCCGGCGCGCGCGTTTTCGCGGCCGGCCTCTCCGTGTCGGCAACGCTCGGCCTCGCCGGCGCGGTCGCCGCGCAGCAGCAGCGGGTGTGGCTCGCGAATTCGGTGCGTCCCAGCGCGCCGCTGCGGTTGCAAACCGCGCCAGCCTCATCGGCTCCTCCTCGAGGGACCCGTACGGTGGCCCCATCCACGGCGGCGGGGACCGCTCCTGCACAAAGCGCACCCAACGCGGGCCCCGCCGTCGTCACGCACCCGGCGAGTCCTCCGACGTCACCGCCGCAAACGCAACCGCCGGCACCCGCGGCCACGGCAGCACCGCAGGCCGCGACGCCGCAGACCGCGCCACCGGTGACAACGCCACCCGTGACAGCGCCACCCGTGACGGCGCCGCCGGCGACCGCACCCCCTGCGACACCGCCCACGACGGTAAGTAGTGCGAGCTGAGCGTTGCTTCCCCGCCATGGGCACGGCGGCGCATGTCGTTGCCGTCGGCGATCGCGCGGAAGCTCTTCTCGAACGGGCGGCGCTCGCGTTAGCCGACCTCGAACGCAAATGGAGTCGGTTCATCGCGTCCAGCGAGGTCAGCCGCTTGAACGCGCTGAGCGGGCAGCACGTGGTCGTGTCAGTTGAAACGTTGTTGCTCGTGCAATGCGCGCTGCATGGTTGGTCGCGCACGGGTGGGCTGTTCGACCCGACAGTGCTCCCGTCGCTCCGCGCCGCCGGATACGACCGCGACTTCGCGGCGGTCGCGACACACGCGAGTGGGGTGGGCCTCACGCCCGTCGCCCCCGCACCCGGGTGTGCGGACATCGAGTGTGATGAGCGCGTCGGCACGGTCACGTTGCCTCGCGGTGTCGAGTTCGACCCGGGCGGCATCGGCAAGGGACTCGCGGCAGATCTCGTGAGCGCTGACCTCGTCGACGCGGGCGCGCGCGGCGTGCTCGTGAACGTCGGCGGCGACCTGCGCGTCCGAGGCGAGCCCCCCAACGGTGCGACGTGGGACGTTGCGATCGCCGATCCAGTGCGAACGGATCGCGAGTTGCTGCGCGTCGGCCTGGTGCACGGGTCGGTAGCTACGAGCAGTCGCATGCGGCGACGCTGGCAAAACGCGGCGGGCGAGGCTCACCATGTGATCGACCCCCGCAACGGCCGGCCCGCGCGCACACCGCATGCGACGGTCGCCGCGATCACCGGAGAAGGTTGGTGGTCCGAGGTCGTTGCGAAGGCCGTCCTGGTCGGTGGCCTCGGCACCGAAGCCGGTGCGGGTTTCGCGGCGCGATTGCTGACGGTCGACGACGACGGTGTCGTCGCCGTCGAACCGACATTGATCGGTGCGGCGCGATGACGTACACGTGGTGGTACCTCGCGCGTTCGAGCGGCGTCGTCGCCTGGGCGCTCCTCAGCACCGCCGTGCTGTGGGGCCTCCTCCTGTCGACACGCGTGTTCGATCGCTGGCCGAGCCCGAAGTGGCTCACCGACTTCCACCGTTTTCTCGGCGGCACCGCCGTCGTGTTCACCGGCGTACACGTCGGCACGCTCGTCGCTGACAGCTATGTGCACTTCGGAATAGCGGACGTGCTCGTACCCCTTGCGTCACACTGGCACCCGGTCGCGGTTGCGTGGGGCGTGATCTCCCTCTGGATCCTCGTGGCGGTCGAGGTGACGTCGTTATTGATGCGGCGACTCCCCCGACGCACGTGGCACGCGATCCACACGTCGAGCTTTTTCTTGTTCTTCACCTCGACGTTGCACGCAATCACAGCCGGCAACGATGCGCGCAATCCGATCTTCGCCATGGCGTGCACCGGGATGCTCGCGCTCGTGTTGCTGTTGACGCTCGTGCGCCTTGCCGTACCGCGCACGCCGAAAACGTCGGCTCGGGCGGGATGAAACGAAGCATCGAACGGGCGGCGCTTGTTCGCGGGCGGCACGGACGCTACGGTCCGGAAACTTTGTCGGACATCTAAGCTGAGGGGGCGCGGCGCGAGGCGGTAGATAGCTATGCCCGATGTCGAGTCCGCACTGCTCTCCGCAGTGCTTGGCTTCGGACGCTCCCGACTCGATGCGCTGCTCACATCGCTCGCCGCCGACGCGGAATCGCTCCTCCTTACGCTCCTCCCGGGTGCGTCGCAGGCTCTACGCGACAAAGTGAACGCGCCGCCGATCGCCGCCGCGGTCGCCACCGACCTCGCGGCCGCGGGTTCACACCTGAGCGCGCTCGGTGTTGATCTCGGCGCGCCACCACAAACGTTGTCGGACGTGCAGGGCGCGTTCGGCGAACTCGCCGCCGCCGTGAACTCGGTGCACGACGCGATCACGCAGATCAGAACCGTCGTCCCCGAGGTCGGCACCGCGGAGGACGCGCTCGTGCGCGCGGTGAAGAAGGCGGTCGCGACCGTCGGCGACGACGTTTCCGGTCTCGTCTCGCAACTTGGCCTCGGCGGCGCGGGAACGAAGATCAGCGACGGCCTCAATGCGAACGGCACCACGATTCGCTACGAACTCGCGAACGCGGCGGAACGGAGTGTCGCCGGGCCGCCCGGCGCGTCGCTGACGCTCGCGAACAGCACAGTCGCCGCAATCCTCGACTACGGCGCGCTGCCACCGTCCCTCGGTCTGTCGGTGACCACGGGGCTCGGCGCCGGCCTCGTTGCGGACGGTTTCGTCGCCCAACTCCTCGGCACCGCTGACGCGGCAGCGTCGGTGACGCTCACCATCGGGCTCGACACCAGCAAAGGGCTCACGTTCCAAGCAGGCGTGAAGCACCGCATCGATTTGCCCGGCAGCCTTTCGGTCCCAGGTGTCGAGCTGCATTCGCTCGGCCTGGAAATACCGATCGACGGGCCGCTCACCTTCGAACTCACCGGCACGCTTTCCGGCGCGCTCGGCCCCATCGCGGCAGTCGTCGAAGGCGCCGGCATCGCACTGACGATCGACCCGAACAAGCTCCTCGGCGGTCAACAACCGGCTTCGCTCTCGTTGCATCCGCCGAGCGGCGCGGGGTTGAGCGTCGACGCGGGACTCGTACGCGGTGGCGGTTATCTCTCGTCGAAGAACGGCGAGTACGGCGGCGCGCTCGACTTGCGCCTCGGACCGATAGAGATCAAGGCGGTCGGTCTCCTCGGCACCGATCCGTTCTCGCTCGTGCTCGTGCTGTCGGTCGAGTTCATGCCGCCGATCCAACTGTCGTTCGGCTTCACGCTCAACGCGGTGGGCGGCGTCCTCGCGCTGGAACGCACCGTCGCGACCGACGCGCTGCGCGCCGGTATCCACGATCACACCGCCGACACCGTGTTGTTCCCGAAGGACCCGGTTGCGGCCGCGCCGACAATCCTCGGTCTGCTCCGCGCCATCTTCCCGCCGCAACCGGGTGGCTTTGTCGTCGGTCCCCTCCTCGAGCTCGGGTGGGGCGCGCCCGTTTCGTACGTGACGGCGCGGCTCGGGGTCATCATCTCGCTGCCAGACCCGAAGGTGATCCTCATCGGTTCGGTGCGCGTCGCGGTGCCGCTACCCGACGCCGCGATCGTCGATCTTCACGCCGACTTGTACGGCGAGATCACACCCGACCACATCTTGTTCCTCGTGAGCTTGAGTGGGTCGCGCGTCGCCGGTTTCAGCCTCGCCGGCGACTTCGGGTTGCTCATCGGTTTCGGTGACAACCCCGATTTCGCGTTCTCCGCCGGCGGCTTCCATCCGCATTACCCGCCGCCGGGCGAACTCGCCGGGATGCGGCGGGTCAGCGTCGATATCTCCCCTCCGGCGTTGGTCACGATGCGCGCCGAGGCGTACCTCGCGCTCACGTCCAACTCGTTCCAGCTCGGCTGCCGGGTCGAGATGAAGGCCGAGGTCGCGGGCGTCGGTGCCGAAGGTCATCTCGGCTTCGACGCGCTCGTGCGATGGGCGCCGCGGTTCATGTTCGAGATCGATCTCTACGCGGGCGTGTCGCTGTACGCGTTCGGCGAGAGCTTCGCGAGCGTCGATCTGCGCCTCCATCTCGAAGGACCGGGACCGTGGATCGCGCACGGCACCGCCAGCGTGTCGGTGCTGTTCTTCGACGTCGACTTCGAGCTCGGCCCGATCACCTGGGGCGACGGCGACAACCCGCCGGCGGACCCCGTCTCTCCGCAAGACCTGGTGCGAGAGAAGCTCAGCCTCGCGGGCGCGTGGTCGGCACGACTGCCACCCGGCACCGACACGCTCGTGCGTCTCGTCGATCTGGGCGCGCTCGGCGATGTCGTCGTACACCCGCTCGGCGCGCTCGAAGCGCGCCAGCCCGCCGTACCGCTCGAGACGACGATCGACCGCGTCGGTCGCAACCCCGTGACGGTGCCGCGCGTGAACCTCGGCGCGCCGACCGTCGGTGGGCTCGCGGCGAAGGCGGTGTCGAGCGCGATGGACCGGTTCGCGCCGGGGGAATTCCTCAACCTCACGGACGATCAGAAACTGTCGCGGCCGGGCTTCGAGGAATTCCCGTCAGGCGTGGTGATCGTCGGAGCCGACACCGACCAGTTCGGGACACCGTCGGCGACGTCATACCAGTGGGACACGGTCTTCCCGCCGAAGAAACTGCCGCGACTCAAGATGGCGTACACGTCGCTCACCGCGGTGCACGCCGCGCTGCTGGGCGCGGGACCGGCGGGCAAAGCGATCGTCGCGAACACGAACCCGTACGCCGCTGAAACCGAACCCGTCGCATTCGCCGCCGGCAGCCAGACGCGCGTCCGCTCGGTGCGTGACCTCAGCGCGATCGACGGTGTGCCCATCGGACCCATGACCACCACGGAAGCAGCACGCGTCGTCGCCGATCTCGGCGCGACCGCGCAGTACGTCGGCGCAGGAGTCGGAACGTGAGTCGCTCGTTATCCGAACTGCCGAACTACGTCACGAATGCGTTCCACCTCGTACCGGAGGAACACTTCGTCCCCGAGAACATCGTGCTCGGGTCGTACACGTTCCTGCCGTGGGTGCGCAGCGGCGTCGGTGCCGCCGTCGTCGCACCGGCGGCGGGACAGTTGCGCGCCACGATCGCTATCGCGGTCGCGGTGCAAGCCGACGGCCAACCGGACCAGAGCGCGAAACCGCCGACGCCGCTCGCGGTGCGCGGACCGGGCGACGTCGTCGGCATCGACGAGCGCCAAGTCATCCGCTGCTACCCATCGCCCGGCACGAGCAACGCCGAAGACAGTTTCCTCGCGCACGTGGAGTTCGACCGGCCGGAACTGCCGTGGCTCTTCACGCCCGCGGCCCCTGCCGGCGACCGTCTGACGCCGTGGATCGTGCTGATTGTCGCCGCGGCCGGCCGCTACGAACTCGCACCGGGTCGCGGTGGACGGCCACCGCAGATCTCCGTCCGGAAAAGTGAACTGCAAGCAATCGACGCCGGTGTCGACGACCCGTGGGCCTGGGCGCACGCGCAGGTGGTCGGCCCGGCTGACTCGGGGCCGACGATCCCCGACCGGCTCACGCCGTCGTACGCGGCGGCGAACCTGTCTCGGCTCGTGTGCCCGCGCCATCTCGCGCCCGACACGCAGTACCTCGCCTGCGTCGTGCCTGCCTACGACGCGGGCGTGCAGACGGGTCTCGGCACCGGGTCGCCCGGCACGCTCGCGCCGGCGTGGACACGCGCGGCGGACGCGAGCGACGCGGACAACGCGGTGCTGCTCCCCGTCTACTCGTCGTGGCGTTTCGGTACCGGTCCGGCCGGCGACTTCGAGTCGCTCGCCGAAAAGCTCGCCGGCGTCCCCGCGCCGTGGCAGGTCGGCCGGCGCGTCACCGACGTTGCGTTCCCGAAGGGCGGCCTCCCCGATCTCGCACCCGACGATGCGGGACGCGTACAGACGATCCACGCGCCGCTCGTCAGCCCGCAGAAACCGAGCGCGCAGAGCGACGACCCGACGGAAGTCGCGGCGGCGCACGCCGAGACCGCCACGTGGCCGGCCGCAGAGACCGACGCGTTGCGCGAAGTGCTCAACACTCCCGACCGGCTCGCGGGAACCCCACCGGATGTGCACGCACCACCCGACCGGCCCGTTATCGGCCCGGAGCTCTACGCGCGTTTTCACGCCGCGGTGTCGCGCCTCGAGAAGGAACGCACCGACTGGTTTGCGGAATTGAATGTACGGCCCGAGCATCGGGTCGTTGCGGGTCTCGGCACGCGCGTCGTGCAGATGGACCAAGAACCGTTGATGCAATCGGCATGGGCGCAGGTCGGCGCGATCGACGACGCGAACCGCCAGTTGCGGTGGGCGCAGATGGCTCGCTTCGTCGGCGACGCGTTCCATGAACGGCATGTGCAACCGTTGGCATTCGGCGACGCCCTCGGGTTCACGCGCCGCGTGCAGTCGCGCATCCTGGCCGCCGACGCCCTGACCGTCGCCGCGCAGGTAGCCGACTCGAACCTGGCGGACGCGGCCGTGACCGCGACGTTCCGGCGCGTCACCCGACCACTCGGCGGTATCGCGCGCTTTGCGTCGACGCAGCGCCTCGAACTCGCGCGCGTCGTTGCCACCGACGGCATCGCGCGCGACATGCAACGCCCCTATCGCGACCTCGACGGAGTGGCGGGCGTTTCCGAACTCGCCGCGAACGCGCTCGACTTCGAACGAGTCGCTCCGGTGCTCGGCGTGTCGACCGACCAGGTCGCGGCGACCGTCGTCGCGCACGGCCAGACGCTCGTCGATGCGCCGTCGGTTCCAGAGGCATTCGGGCTCGCGGTCGACGGCGGCGCGCGGACGACCTCCGGCACGGACCGGACCCTCGCGCGTCGAGCCGCCGAGCAGGTGATCGATCACATCGAACGCGCCGCGCCGCGCGAGCCGCTCCGTGACCCCGCGCGAGCTGTCGGCCTTGCGTCGCTGCTGGAGTCGTTGGTCGCCGTCGAGGGGGACCTCGGGCAGAAGGCCGCGGAGTTGGCGCGCCGTCTGCGTAGAGGGATCGATGCGGAAGCACCGGAACCCAACCAGCAACTTGCAGGCATTCTCTCGAGCGCGCGCGAAGTCGACGACGCCACGGTAGTGAGGTCATTCACGCCGATCGCCGGAGATCTGGTGGCAGTCGATTGGCCCGGGACGCCGGTACGGCCGGCGCTCGGACTCGATGCCGCGACGCTCGTCGATCTCGTCCGGCCCGCAGTCACGGTGACCGCGAGGGTGCGCGGCCGTTTCGGTGCGACGCTGCCGAGTTGGTTGCCGCCCGATTGGTTCGACGACCTGTTCGTGCAGCCCATCATGGCGGCGCCGGTCTTCACGCGGCCGATGTACCAGGCGCTCGACGCGTATTCACGCGAATGGCTGCTGCCGGGCCTGTCGAAGTTCCCGCAGCCCGATGTGGTGACGGTGCTCGTGAGCAACGCGCGATTCATCGAGGCGTTCCTCACCGGCCTCTCACACGAGATGGCGCGCGAACTGTTGTGGCGTGGCTACCCCACCGACCAACGCGGCACGTACTTCCGCCGCTTCTGGAACGGCGCCTCCGACGAACTCGTGCAAGACATCCATCGCTTCACGTCGACGCCGCTCGGCGAGCACGTCGTCGCGAGTCTGAGCGGCCGGGTCGTGTTGATGGTGCGGGGCGAACTGATCCGCCGCTACCCCGATGCGCTCGTCCTGTCGATGCTCGCCGGTACGAAAGACGCCGAAGGCCGACCGATCTTCGAAGACCCGGCGGGCAATCCGAACACCAAAGTGCTCGCGCCGATCCTGTTTCACGGCCACCTCGAACCCGACATCGTGCTGGTCGGTTTCGATCTCACGGTCAGCGAAATGCAGGCCGCGGCCGCGGCCGGCCACGGTTGGTGGTTCCTTATCGCCGAACATCCCACCGCCCCGCGGTTCGGTCTGCGCGAGGAACCGAGCGCCGACAATCTGCGTGACCCGCTCGGATGGGGCGACCTCGCAGTACGCCTCGGAGGGCCAGCGCCGATAGCTCGCGGCTTCCTCGACGCGCGCACCGCGAAATTGGTGCGCGACAGCGACGCGGTCGGGGCCCCGCAAGCAACGTTCGGAGCGCACGCGGCGGCAACCGCCCACGTCTTGTTGCGCGACCCCGTGCGCGCCGCGTTCGAAGGCCTCACCCTCCTCGGCCCGACAGGGATCCTGTGAGGCGAGGACAAGCGGCAAGCGGAGCGCGTCGCCCGAGGCGGGGCCCGAGCGACCCGGCCTTCGGCCGAGAGCGGAAAACATGAACCCCGAATTGTCGATTGACGACGTGCGCGGCAAGGCCGCCGAACTCGCTGCTGCGCGCGACGAGATCGTTTCGCGTGCGGCGCAGCTCGCCGCCGATGCCGATGCGGCCAGGGTTGAGGCGCGCCGGGCGGCGTCCGTGCGCGACGCGGCGGCGTTCGAGCAGGCATCGAACGTCGTCGCGGAGACGCACGGCGCGCGGCGTTCCGCGCTCGGTGGCCTGACCGCCCTCGACACGCAGATCGCGGATCTCGTCGCCCAACTCGCAGGCGACCCGTGCGACCTCGAGCCCGACGTTCCGCTCGCCCTGTTGCCAGTGCGCCTCGAAACCCGGTACTCCGACGACGGCTCCACGTTGCGCGTGCGCGTGTACCCGGACGACATCCACGTCGACCGCCTCGACCGAGGCGTTTCCGACGACGAGCGCGCCGCCGGCATCGCGTACTGGACGGCGATCTGGACCGGCACCGCCACCGAAGATGCGGCGTGGCAAACGCTCGTCACCGCAGTGCACCGTGACCGCGCCGCGTGGGTTGCGTCCTCGACTACGCCCGATCTCTCGCAACGGCCCGACCCGCCGGGAGCCGTCCCGGCGCCGGTGTTCCCACCGACGCAACCGCGCCAACAGCGTCCGGCGATCGCGCGCGGGTTGCCCGACCGCTTCGTCGTTGCCGCGGTGCAGGGCGGAGCGGTCCGCACCGCGGTTGGGAATCCGGTGCCGCCCGAACTCGTCGTCGGCCTGCCACCCGATGCCGACCCTTCGACGCTCGTGCAGAAGGGAAAGGTCGTGCTCGGGTCGGGGATGGAGTGGCTGATCGATCCGATCGAAGCGGCCAAAGTGGGGATGCTGATCGAGGTAGAACTCGCGTTCCCGGACGCGGCCGTCGATTTCGTCGCCGCGTTCGGTGTGCGCTCGAGCCTCGATCCGGCCGCGAGCGCGGCGGAGTTCACGAAGCTCATCGACAATCACCGTTTCGCGAGCGGCGCAACGTTCGTGTCACCGGGCACGCCGACGAACAACACGGAGACCGACCGCGCGGCATGGACGAGCCACCCCGATCCCGCACCGCCGCCGACGCGGGTGGTGGCGTCACCCGACGCTGGGAGCAACGCGGCGGTCGCCGCCCACGCCTTCGGTATCGACTCCACGTCGCTCGCGCCGTTGGTCGGCGCGGGCGGCACAGATCAACCGCTTGCCGCCGCGGCGCACACTGCATTGTGGCAGGCAACGTGGGGAACGTTCCTCGATCGCGTCCTCGTCGTCACGGCGGACGGCCCGTCGATCGACGACGACCTCCGAGAACGTTGGCGCGACTGGTGGCAGCAGTATGTGCGTGGTCGCGGCCCAATCCCGTCGTTGCGGGTCGGCGACCAGCCGTACGGAGTGCTGCCGGCCGCCGCGGTGCACGCGCACTGGCAACCGGATGGTGCGGAGCGGTTCGAGGCGGCGCTGCTCAACCTGCTGCGCAACGGCGAGGGAATCGTCGGTGCCGGTGTCGCGAACGTGCCCCGCATCGACGGCAACGATCCGCTCGACGACACACTGCTCGAGATCCTCGGCAGCGCGCCGAACTTGCTCGGCTTGCGCGTCCGCTCCGTCGCGACGGAAGCGCTCGTGTCGTACACGGGGTTCTACTTCGGGCTCGACGGCACCAACCAGGCGTCGCAACAGATGCTGGACGCTGTCCTCTGGGCGCAACTCGGCTTCCCGGCCGGGACGCAGCTGAACGGCTCACTCGCCAAGACGACGCGCCCACTCGGGCTCCCGCTCGTCGACGACAGCGACCCCGAGTTCATCGCCCGCCTCCTCGCGGATCAGCCGCGCACGGTGCAGAGCGTGCTCCAGGCGTTGCTCGATTTGTCGGCCGCGCGCGAGAAGAACGCCATCACGCAGAGTGCACCCGACGAGAGTCCGCGAAGTCTGTTGGACCGTGGCGCGCAAGTCGCGGGCGACTTCACGCAGGAGCTTGCAGACCTCACGCAAGTCACGCTCCAAGGCGAGGTCGAGCCCGTACGGCTGCACGCGATCGCGGATCGGGTCGCCGAGAGATTCGGCGCCGCCGGCCCGGCGACGCTGGCCGCGCAGCAACCGATTGCCGCGGTGCGCACCAACCTCGCTGCCGACGCGCTTTCGCCCGCGCTGCCGTCGTCGGTGTCGGCACACCTGGCGGTGAGTGTGCTCGGCGCCTGGTTCCGTGCTCAGGCACGCTTCGCCGAATTCCAAGAGGCCGCGCGCCGGCTGGCGAAGGCATCCACCGACGATCGCCGCATCGTGGTTGCCGAAGCGCTCGACTGCGCGAGCCACCGCTACGACGCGTGGGTGAGCGCGTTGCCGGCGCATCGTCTCGAACAACTCCGCGCCGGCGCTCCGAGCGGCCTACTTCTCGGCGCGTACGGCTGGGTCGAGAACCTGTCGCGCGGCGCGGCGACGACGCGTCCGGGCGGCTACATACATGCGCCGAGCATCAACCACGCCGTCACGGGCGGTGTTTTGCGCAGCGGCTACCTCACCCACAACCCGGACGCGGCCGGCAGCGGTGCGCTCGCCGTCGATCTTTCGAGCGCACGGGTACGTCGCGCGATGGAACTACTCGACGGCGTCCGGCAAGGCCAACCACTCGGAGCGCTCGTCGGCTATCTCGTCGAACGCCGCTTCCACGAAGAGGGACTCGACCGTTTCACCCTGTCGCTGCGCGCGCTCGCTCCCGTCGTCGCCCGTCGCCTCACTGACCGCGCCGACGCCGTGCCCGCGCCGGCGCAGGAGTCGATCGCCGCAAACAACGTGGTCGACGGCATCCGCTTGCTGGGATTGGCACGCGCCGCCGTGCACGCCGCGCTCGTCAAGCCACCAGCCGACAATCCTTACCTCCCACCGGGAAGTTGGGTGCCGCCGAGCCCGACCGAGTTGCTCGCGATCGACGCCACGCTCGACGAAGCCGCCGGCGCGTACGACGCGGTCTCCGACCTTCTGCTCGCCGAAGCAGTGCACCAACTCGTGCAGGGCAACACCGCCAGAGGCGCGGCTGCACTTGATGCTGCCGCCGGCGGTGACGCCGCGCCGGTCGATCCTGACGTCGTGCGTACGCCGACGCGCGCGATCGCACTCACGCAACGGGTGATCGTGTTGCTCGACGACACGCCGCCTGGCTCGAATGGTTGGTCGCCAAACACACCTCGGGCACGGGCCGAGCCGCGTCTCGCTGCGTGGGCGGAAGCGCGCCTTCCGGCGGCGACCGACATCGTGGTCCACGTGGACGGCGGCGGGGCGCGGACAACGCTCGATGCGGCCGGACTCTCGGCGCTCGATCTCGTGTTCGACAGTGCCGACGCCGGGTTGCTCGACCGGCGCCTGCGGGCCGCGCTCCCGGCACTCGGTGCCGATCCGCGGCCCGCGGTTCGCGACCCCGCGTGGCCCCCGGGACTCCTTGCCATCGCCGAGGCCGCGGTGGCTGCCGCTGCGCTGTTGCCGGTGATCGTCGGCGCGCAACCGTTGGCACCGACGGCGTTCGCCCGGCCGAACGACAAACCCGTACGCACCGTCGACGCGTCCGAACTGGCGGCCCGCCTCACACCCTTGGTCAACGAGTTGGGCCAGGCCGCGCAGGACCTCGGCGGCGCGCTCGCCGCGAACCCCGTCGATCAGGCGGCAATCGACGCCGCCATCGACGCGCTCCGGGCGTACGGCATTTCGCTCCCGTCCGATGGTGCCGATAGCGCACTCGCCGCGCAGGCATCGCTGGCAGAAACGAACCGGCGGCACGACGCCGCCCTGGCGGCAATCGTGGCCGTGCCGTTCGACGCGACCGCGGCGCGTACGACCGGCGAGGCGGTGTTCGGACCGGGCTTCCCGGTGCTCGCCCTTGCGGTGCCCGGCGCCGCCGACCTGTACGACGCCGCGTTCGGTCTGCTCGATCCCGGGCGATCACGCCTGCGGCGATGGCTGCGCGACGTCGCGACGGTACGGCCCGCGGTAGCGCGGTACGCGGCCACGTTGCTGTTCGCCGACGCGTTGGGAGGCGTCGGCGCCGGGCCGCGTCTCACGGTCGCGCAACTCGCTGCGAGCGGCACGCCGGGCACCGACGCCTGGCTCGGCCTTCCGCTCCCCGATGGCGCGCCGTCGCCGGACCAGCCTGTAACCGACGTGTTCGTCGAAGCGCCCGCCGGTTACGCCGCGAACGACACCGTCGCCGGATTCGTCGTCGACGAATGGGTCGAGCAGATGCCGCGCCGCAACGCCGACGGCGGCGCGACCGTCACGACGGGTGTCGCGCTCAACGCGTTCGCGCCGAACGCGCGCGCACCGCAGGCTGTGCTCCTCGCAGTGTCGCCCGACGGCAACCGTTGGACGACCGGCGCCTTGCTCGACCTGTGCACCGAAACGCTCCAACTCGCGAAACAGCGCGCCGTGACCCTTGAACGCACAACCCTGATCGGACGCATCTTGCCCGCGTTGCAAGCGCAATCGTGGTCGTTGCAGGGCGAGGAGACGCTCGACATCAAGTTCCTCGCCACCGAGATCGCGTCGGTGCTGCAGATGATGCCGTACGTCGCGGAGACGACCCCATGACGATCGCCAAAGGCCTACGCATCGACACGGTCGCGTCGGAACTTGCGGCCGCGTTCCTCCTCGAGCCGCCCGGCTGGACGCGCCTCGAACCGCAATCGGTGTCGGGCGACCCCACCCCCGGCCTCGAAGCGCGCGTTCACGATCCGCTGTGGTTGCTCACCCGGCAATGGCAACTCGGCGAGTTCGCCGGCGAGGACGCCGGCAGCCCGGTAGCCGTCACGGTCGCGACGTCGACCACCCCGGTGTCGGCATGGGTGCCGGGCGATGCAGCCGCCGGCAACGCGGCGAAGCCCCTGCCGCCGGGCGGTCTCCTTGAAAGCGCCGTCGAACGCGAACCGACGCCCGCGCACGGACCGACGCTGCGAACTCGTGCTGACGCCGGCGCGCAACTGTTGGCACAGGTGCACGACGCGGGCGTCGACGTCGGTGCGGGCAGCGCGGTGCTCGACGACGTGCTCGCCGCGTGCCCACTCGCGTTGCCGTGGCCGGATCCCCACGATCGGGTCGCGCCGGGATTGCTCGCCGTGCTCGGCGGGCGCGTTCCCGATGGTGAACGCGCCGCACTCGACGTCGAGGCCGGACTCGGAGCGAACCCGCGCGCGCTTCCGCCCTGGCTCGCCGGTGTCGCCAACGTGAACGCGGTGCTCGACGCGCTCGCGGATTGGCTTTCCTGGTACCGCGACGAGGTCGCGCCAGCCCCGAACCCCGATGACGACTGCTGGGTCGATGAACGGTTGGAGTACCGGTTCGGTCTCGTGGCGGGCACGCACACCTTTCGTGCGCCGGCGTTTGGTGGCGGCCGCGCTGACTGGTACGGATTCGACGCCGACACGCACGCACCACCCACCCCCGACGACGCGGTAGCCGGCACGCAGACCATGCTCGCGACGCCGCTGCGCTTCGCGGGCATGCCCGCCGACCGCTACTGGCAATTCGAAGACGGCCAAGTGAACCTCGGCGCGCTCGAAGTGCAACCGCACGACCTTGCGCGGTTGTTGCTCGTCGAGTTCGCCACGGTCTACGGCAATGATTGGCTCGTCGCGCCCGTCGACGTGCCGCTGGGTTCGTACACCGAGATCACGGCGGTCACGTATTCGACGACCTTCGGCGAGACGCTTGCGGTCGCACCCGCCGACGATGGTGATCGCAGCGGGCGGTTCCGGTTGTTCGAGGTGAGCGTCGCGGGCTCGTCGACCGAAACGTTGCCCGGGCTGCTCGTGCCGCCGTCGGTTGTCGGCATCCTCGACGGATCCCCGGTCGAGGAAGTGCTGTACCTGCGCGACGAGATGGCGAACGTTGCATGGGCGGTGGAACGCACCGTGGAAAGTCCGAGCGGCGAACCGCGTAGCCGGCGCGACGAGGGGTACCCGCCACCGTTCACGCCTGGCACCGACCCGGGCGCGGAACTCGACTACCTCCTCGAAAACGAAGTGCCCGCATGGTGGATCCCCTTCCTTCCCGTCGCCACCGGCTACCGCACACTCGCACTCCGCAAAGGGATGATGCTCAAGGACGGCGTCGCCGTCGAACCACTCGGTGTGCTGCTACGCCCGGGCGAGGCGTTGGTGGTTCGCGACGAGGAAATCGCGCGAGAAGGCGTGCGGGTGCGCCGCGTCCCCACGTTGACAAGAGGCATCGACGGTTCGTACACGCGCTGGACCACGCGGCGCGTCACAACCGGCCGCGGCGAAGGCGCCAGCGGCCTCGCGTTCGACAACACGATCGCCCGCAAACCCACGCAGCCGTAACGCAGGGCGGCAGCTATTGCGCGAGGCCGGCGACGATGTTGACCATCGACGCGAGGATGACGGCGCCGAACAGGTACGCGAGCAGTGCATGGCGTAGTACGGCGCGTCGCATAGCGCGACCTCGTATGTCCGTGTCGGACACCTGGTACGTCATCCCCACCGTGAATGCCACGTAGGCGAAGTCCTGGTAGTCGGGCTTCTCGTCGGTCTTGAAGTCGATGTCGCCTATCGGGGGCGTGTAATAGAGGTGGGCGTATCGAATCGCGTAGACGCTGTGCACGAGCGTCCACGAGGCGACGACGGTGAGGACGCCGAGCGCGGTCAACGCCGCCTTCGCCAGACCATGCTCGTGGCTCGCCTCGACGAAAACGGCGCCGGTACCTACGAGGCTGGCCACACTGGCGGACAACTGGAGCAGTTCTACCGTGACCCGGCTTTCGTCTTCCATCGTCGCGACTTGCGCGGTTTGGTTCGGCGAGAGACCGCGTACCGCCAACCAGAACCACGTCACGAGGACGACTGCCATCACGTCCCACGCCACGAGCGCGCCGACGAGCCAGGTCGTGAACAACGCGACCACTGCCCCTACGACCACACCGAACGGTGCTGAGATCATCAGTCGTTGCGCGGTGGACACGCGGCGCCAGACATGAATTGCCATCGGCATGCTGTCGGTCTACCCCGGATCGGGGCGCGCATGGCGCCACGGACGTTGGGTACGCCTAGGCATGGCTACTCGAGCCGCGCACGAGATCGTTGTCGACGGTGTTCCCGTGCGCGTGTCGAGCCTCGATCGAGTGATCTACCCGAACGGCTTCACCAAGGGCGACGTCATCGACTACTACCGCCGCGTCGCCCCGACGTTGGTGCCGCACCTCGTGGGCCGGCCGCTGACACTCAAGCGTTACCCCGAAGGCGTCGACGGACCATTCTTCTACGAGAAGAACTGCCCGAGGTACAAGCCGGAGTGGGTCCGCACGATCGACATGCCGCGAGTCAACGGCGGCGTGATCTCCTACTGCTCGGTGTCCGACGCGGCCGGCCTCGTCTGGCTCGCCAACATCGGGGCACTGGAACTGCACCCGCTGCTCGGGCGCGCGCCACAACCGCAGTGCCCGACCGCGATCGTGTTCGATCTTGATCCCGGTCCGCCCGCCGGCCTCCTCGATGCCGCGCGCGTCGCGCTGCGGGTGCGTGAGGTGTTGTCCGAGGCCGGCCTCACGTCGCTCGTGAAGTCGTCGGGAAAGAAGGGCATCCACGTGTGGGCGCCGCTGGCGCAGAACCGATCGTTTGACGACACGAAAAGAGTCGCCCGCAGTCTTGCGCAATCGCTCGAGCGCGCCTTTCCGAACGACATCACATCGTCGATGCGTAAAGCCGAGCGACCCGGCAAGACGTTTATCGACTGGAGCCAGAACGATGAGCACAAGAGCATCGTCGCCCCATATTCGCTGCGAGCGGCCCCGACCCCCACCGTCTCGGCGCCATTGCGATGGAGTGAGGTGGAGCAGGCGGTTGTTGACGCGACGCCGGAACGCTTGGTCTTCGACCCCGCGGCCGTGCTCGACCGAGTGGCGCGCGATGGCGATCTCTTCGCGCGTGCGCTCGGCCACGACTAGGAGATAAGCGACCGGTCGCTTCTGACTTCTCATGAGGGCCTCATTACTCGTGCTGTAGGTCTTCGACATGTCGACGATCGTGGCGCCTCGCCCGCGGCGCACGCGAGAGCCACAAGCTGTGGCCGAACACCCCCGTTCACGGCTGCCGGTTGTCCTGCTCGCGCTCGTCGCCGTCGGTGCGGGCTTCCGGCTGTGGCGCCTCGGCGCATCTCAACTCAACTTCGACGAGTCGTTCACGGCATTGGCCGGGCGCATGCCGCTTGGCGCGATGCTGCAACACCTTCGGCTCGACGATTCGCACCCACCGTTCGACTACCTGCTGCGGGCGCCGCTGGCCCGCGCCGGCGCGAGTACGACGCTTATCCGGCTGCCGTCCGCGTTGTGTTCGATCGCCGCGCTCGCCCTGTTCGCAGTGTGGATGCGCAAGCGAGGACGGACCGGCGTGTTCGCCACGGCCATCATGGCGCTGGCGGTGTTTCAGATCGGGCACGGGCGCGTCGCGCGCATGTACGCGGAACTCGAGCTCATTGGCGTCGCAATCGCGATGGTCGTAGAGGCGTGGCTGCGCGGCCCGCGCCGGTGGCATGCACCGCTCGCGGGGGCCCTGACCGCACTGGCGTTGTTCACGCACGTGTCGGGCATGCTGCTCGCGGTCGGACTGTTGTTCGTCCCCGGCCGGCGCACCGATCGCGACGCGTGGACGTGGCGAGCGGCGATAACCGCCGGCGGCCTCGTATGGGCGGGGTTGTGGGGCCGCGTGTTCCTGGTACAGGCGCGCGGCGGACATTCGGCGTGGATCCCGCACTCGACCCTGTCGCGCGCAGTCACCGTCGTTGCTTCTCTGGTGACGCCAGTCGGCGGCGTCCTGGCCGTTTTTGTGATCGGTGTGATCGCCGCGGGCGCGGTCATGCTGCGCAGGCGCGATCCGGCGCTGGCCCGCGTTTGGGTCTGCTGCTTCGCGGTGCCGGTTGCGCTGGCCGTGTTGCTCGGCCGGCACTCGCCGGTGCTCATCGACCGCACGCTCACCCTCTTCGCGTGGGCCGTGCCGCTCGCGATCGCGGTCGTACTCGACGTCGTGATGCCCCGTACGGTCGTCGCCGGCACCATCGCGCTCGCGGTCCTGGTCGCCCTCCTGACGCCGAGCGCCGTCGTCACGGCCGACGCGACGTGGGGTCCCACTCCGGCGCTTATTCAGCTGGCTGCGATCTCTCGACCTGGCGACATCGTCGCGGTCCAACCAATCAGCAAGCAGCCTGAACTGTGGTGGGCGCTCGGTGTACGCGGCGGGCACGGTGCCACTCGCCCAGTTACCGTGGATATCCCGCGCACGCCTGCGCTCGAACTCACGACCGCGCACCGCAGCGGCCGCGTGTGGCTGCTCGACTACAACGGCAAGCGGCCGAAATTCGCCGGCGTTCCCCGTTGCGCACCCGACTGGGTACTCGGCAGCTTCCGGATCCAATGCCTGATGCTCAATGCCCGCCTTCGCGGTGGCAGACACCCGGTAGTGCTCACCGCGTCCGGTCCGAGGCGCTGACACGGCCGGGCTTTGGGTACGGACAGCGCATGGCCAAGAACAAGCAGAAGAAGAGCAAGATCAAGATCAAGAACACGAGCCCCAAAAAGCTCACGAAGAAGCTCCGGAAGAAGACCAAGAAGTCCGTGAAGAAGCTGCGGGCCGAGATTCACGACCTCCGGGACTGGGTCCGCGAGCATCGCGACATCCCGAAGGTCGGTGCCGATCACTGACCTGTGATTTAGAGGCGGCGGTGGGAATTGAACCCACGTACGCGGTTTTGCAGACCGTTGCCTGAGCCACTCGGCTACGCCGCCGGGAACCGGACACCGTACCGCCTGGTGCCGCGCCGGCAACGTTCGTAACATCGCGGCGGCGTCAGAGGGTCCGGGGGGACGATTGCGCTGCTTCGCTACGGCGTCGGTCGTCGCGCTCGCGTTCATCGGGGCGGCGTGCAGCAGCGGCAACGGCGGCGCGGCGCATTCCGCCACGACCCGCGTGGCCACGAGTGCGGGCGGCGCACTCACCTGCCAGTGGCCCATGTGGGGTCGCACGGTCGAGCGCACCTTCAGCCTCGGCGACTGTCCCACGAAGATTTCGCCGTCGACCGTTGCGCGCCTGCAGCAACGGTGGTTCCACGCGACCCGGGATGTCGTCACGGCCACTCCCGCGGTGGTCGACGACACGGTGTACGTGGGCGACTGGTCAGGTCGCTTCTACGCCCTGTCGCTTCCGAACGGCGCGCCGCGCTGGACATTCGACGCGCCGCCGCACCCGACCGTGTATTCGGGCCAGATCGTCGCGTCGGCGGCGGTCGCCGACACTGGCGCCGACCGCCGGGTGTTCTTCGCCTCGGGCAAGACGATGTACGCGCTCGGCGCCGCCGACGGCAACTTGCGTTGGAAGTTCGAACTCGGCGTTCCCGGCGATGGACGCGACCCGACGGAGATCCAGTCCTCGCCCGTCGTGGCGAACGGCATGGTCATCTTCGGCTTCGACGCGCACGACTCACCCGATGTGCGCGTCGGTCTCGTCGCCCTCGACGCACGAACCGGCCACCGGCGCTGGTACTTCGATCCCGATGCCGGCCACGCGCCGACCGGTTGCGACGGCGTGTGGAGCTCGCCGAGCGTCGACGTTTCCCGCCACCTCGTCTTCGCCGGCACCGCGAACTGCGACACGTCGCCCAAGGGTTGGACCAAGTACAGCGAAGCGATCTTCGCCGTCGACCTGAATACCGGCGCGCCCCGCTGGACGTTCCAGCCACGCGGCCCGAGCAACTTCGACTTCGACTTTCCGGGCGCGCCCAACCTCTTCATGACCGCGACGCGCGCGGTGGTGGGGCTCGGCGGGAAGGACGGCGTTTACTACGCCCTCGATCGCATCACCGGGAAGTTGCTATGGAAGGTCGCCGCGTCCGTACCGCGCGTGCAGGCCCACAACTTCTCGACCGGCGGCTTCATCGGCGCGACCGCGGTGCAAGACGGGATCGTGGTGGGCGGCACCGCGATCGACGGGCCGTGCCCGTGCCTGCACGGCATCAACACCGCAGACGCGAAGCTCAAATGGCAGCAGAACGGCGCCGCGCCGACCTTTGCGCCGTCATCGATCGCGAACGGTGTGGCGTTCAGCGGCAGCACCACCGACTTCACGTTGCGCGCCGTCGACCTTCGTACCGGCGCCATCCTGTGGTCGCAACAACTCGCCGGTGGCGTCGCCGGCGGCGCGGTGATCAGCGGCGACACCGTGGTTGCCGTGGCCGGTATTCGCGAACCGGGCGTCAAGCCGGTCGGTACCGACGCGGGTGTGTACGCGTTCGAGCTCGGGAGCGCGACGACCGCGAACAGCACCGCGCCGCCCTCCCCCACGTTGCCACCGTCGACGCACGCGCCACCGCCGACCGCGCCGACGCCGAATTCCGTCGCCGGGGCCAAGTGCATCGCGCAGGAATGCTCGTTCGAGTTCACGTTGAAGACTCCACCGGCCGGCACCGAGCCGTCACTGACGGTGCACCTCACACCGACGCCGTTCCACGTCGACGTGCGCGGCGCGGGCCTGGGCGACCCGAACGAATGGATCCGCCCGGGCGGTGCCGCGGCCAAGACCGGCGCGGTCACCTACGCACTCTTCGGTTCCGACGATGCGTTGAAAGGATCCCTCTTGTGCGTGCTCGACGCGGCCTTCGATTGCGTGAACAACACGGTCCCCACGGGCCTGCGCCCGAGTTACAACCGGTTGAGCCTCCTCGCGATCGCCAACACGCCGGTGTTGCCGAGCGCGGCGGAAGGTTACGACCGGCTCGTCGCCACCATGTCCCTCGATCAGCCGGTGAGCCTCGGATGAACAGCACGCCACGTCTCGTCGTTCTCGCGTGCGCCGCGATCTTGTTGTCGCTCACGGCGTGCAGTAGCAGCAGCCCGCGATCGCGCGCTTCGCGCTCGACGACGACGACACACGCGCCGGCGCAAGCGAGCGCGATTGTGTTGAACGGCCAGGGCAACGATCTCGACGCGTACCTCGCTGCGCCGCCGTTCACGAAGCAGGTCGTCGATCACCACCACGACGACGCGCACCCGAACAGCCTCGACATCAACGGGCAGATCTGCTTCGACCCGAAGAACCCCCGGCGTTTCATCGCGGGTGAAGATACGAACCAGGACACGACCGGCCATCCCGGTTGGGGGATCCTCCAGCTCTCCGGCGATCACGTCGGCAACCTGTCGATCGACGAGGTCGGCAAGTTGGTGCCCACCTACCAGGCGAGCACCGACAACCCCGAGAACTACGGCTGCGGGTTCTTGCCCAACGGCAACATCGTGACCACCGACGTCGGCAACCAGGCCGCCGGTCAGGGCGACGGGCAGCTGATCGTGTGGTTCGGGCCCTTCGACTCGTTCGCCGTGAAGTACTGCAAGATCGATGTCGGCCTCACCACCGGTCAGGGCGTACTCGTACGCGGCAACGAACTCTTCGTCGCGAACGCGCGCGCCGACGACGACCACGCGTCGGGTGTGTACCGCTACGACCTCTCGACCTTCCCGACATCGAACGACGCGGCCGGTGGATGCGACGGCAAGGACCCGACCGGCGCGCCGATGACCACCAAGGTGACGTCGAGCGTGTTCATCAAGCCCAACCAAGGCAACAACGTCGCGACGCCGAACGCGATCGTGCAAGCACCCAACGGCCACCTGTTCGTGTCCAGCGTGATCAACGGCGTGATCGGCGAGTTCGACGCGAACGGCACGTTCCTACGCGACGTCGTGAAGGCGAAGGCCACCGAGAAGCTCGGTGCGAAACCGTTCTCGGTCGGTACACCCCTCGGGCTCGGTGTCGACGCGCTCGGCAACCTCTATTACGCCGATATCGGGATCGTTGCCGGACCAAAGGGCGTCGGCCCCGGTGACGCCACGGGTACGGTGCGGCGAGTGGCGTTCGTGAAGGGCAAACCGCAGGCACCCGTGGTCCTCGACCGCGGCCTCGCGTTCCCCGACGGGATCGGCGTATGGACACTTCCCGCGCCGTGACTCGCACGCTGATCGCGCTCGGTTGTGCGGGCGCGCTGCTGGCCGCGTGCGGAAGTAGCACGACGAGGTCCGCGGCCGGCGCAGCCGTTGCAACATCGACGACCGCGCCGCGGGTGCCCGCGACCACGACCGTCGCGCCTGCCGCCACCGCCGCGAGCGTGCAGCGCATCACCGTGACCTTCGTCGATCACAGCCGGCCCACGGTCGACCCGAATGGCACGCGCAGCGCGCCGACCCGCACCCTCCCCACCGACATCTACATCCCGCCCGGCGCCGGCCCGTTCCCCTTGATCGTGCACGCCCACGGTTCGCAGGGTCATCCGCGCAAGTTCCAGCAACTTCTCCGCGTGTGGGCTCGCCATCACTACGTCGTCGCGGCGCCCGCGTTCCCGCTGTCGAACGACCGGAGCGGCGGACCAACCGTAGTGGGCGATTACGTGAACCAGGCGGTCGACATGCACGTGGTGATCACGAGGCTGTTGCGCATGTCCGGCGGCAAGCACAACGCGCTGTCGGGAAAGATCGATCCGCAACACGTGGGTGTCAGTGGCCTCTCTCTCGGTGGCGCCACCGTGTATGGAGTGGCGTTCAACGATTGCTGCCGCGACGCGCACATCGACGCGGCGATCGTGATGTCGGGGATCAAGTTGCCGTTCGACAATCACCCGTTCCAATTCGCCGGCACGCCGTTCCTGATGTTCCACGGCGACGCCGACCCGACCATTCCCTATGCGACCGCGGCGCCCGTATACACGGATGCCGCGCCACCGAAGTACTTCGTCACGTTGCTGGGAGCCGGGCACGCGCCCCCCTACGAAGACACTCCGGACCCGCACGACAAGCTCGTGTTCAGGGTGACGCTCGACTTCTGGGACGCGTATCTACGCGGCAATGCGCGCGCGGTCAAGCAACTCGTACACGACGCGAACGCACCCCTGCTCGCGTCGATCCAGTACGTGGAGTAGCTCAGGCGCTCAGGCGCTCCGACGCTTCAAACGCGCGATGTGCATCTCGAGCGATTCGGCGGGTACCGGCAGGCCTTCCCGCAATACCTCGGCCAGTTCGGATGCCGGCAACGCCGGAACCCATAACCATCCCATCGCCGTGTCGCAGCCCAGCGCGCGCAGACGCGCCGCTTGCTCCGGCCGCTCGACACCTTCGGCGGTCACCTTCATGCCGAGCGCGTGGCCCATGGTGATCACGGCCTGCACGATGGCGAGGTCCGAAGACTGCGTGTCCATACTTTCCACGAAGGTGCGATCGAGCTTCACCACGTCGACCGGCAGTCGTTTCAGGTATCCGAGCGACGAATAGCCGGTGCCGAAGTCGTCGATTGCCACCCGTATACCGAGCGTACGCAGTTCGTGCAGACGCGCGACCGTCGTTTCGACGTCGGTCAGCGCGGTGCGCTCCGTGATCTCGAGTTGCACGCAACGCGGGTCGACACCTGTTTCCCGGATGATCGCCGTGATGTCGGTCACGACCTCCGGCTGGCGCATGAAACGCGGCGAGAGGTTCACGCTCACCACCACGCGGCGCCCGTCGGCGGTGTGCTGCGACCAATTCATCACTTCGAGGCAAGCGGCCCGCAACACGTAGCGGTCGATCGCGACGATCAAGCTCGATTCCTCGGCGAAGGGCACGAACGAACCCGGTTCGAGCAAACCGCGTCGGGGGTGCTCCCAGCGCACGAGCGCTTCTGCCGTCAGGACCCGACCCGTGGCGAGTTCCACCTCGGGTTGGAAGCGCACGATCAGCTCTTCGTGTTCGAGCGCCCGCCACAGTTCGCCTTCGAGCTCGAGACGCTCGACGACGTGCGGCGCGCTCTGCGCATCGAAGAGCTCCCAGCGCGACCGGCCTTTTTCCTTCGCGAGGTACATCGCAAGGTCGGCTTGGCGCAAGAGGTCGCTCGCGATCGCGTGGCCGTCTTGCGAGACCGCGATACCGATGCTGGCCGACACGAACACTTCTCGAGTGCCGACCGTGACCGGCAGGCGCAAGGATTCAGTGATCCGTTCCGCCACCAGGATTGCTTCGTCGGCGTTTTGGAGGTGGTCGATCATCACGGTGAATTCGTCGCCACCGAAGCGCGCAACCACGTCGCTCGGCCGCAGGCAGTCACGCAGCCGGTCGGCCACGTCGATCAGCAGCCGGTCGCCGACTTCGTGGCCGAGGCTGTCGTTCACCAGCTTGAAGCGGTCGACGTCGAGGAACAGCACGGCGACGCCTTCGACCGTCTCGTGCGCCGCTTCGATGGCGTGCTCGAGTCGGTGGAGGAACGCAGCCCGGTTCGGGAGTTGCGTCAGGTCGTCGTGGAACGCCTGATAGCTGAGCCGTTCTTCGAACTCGCGCCGGTCGGTGACGTCGCGCATGTTGCATACGAGACCGCCCACACTCGGGTCTTCGAAGTGATTCGACACGCCGATCTCGAACCAGCGGAAATGACCGTCCGCGTGGAGCACTCGCAGGTCGTGGCGCAGCACTTCGCCGCTGCCCGCGCGAACTCGAGCGAAGAACGTATGCACCGCCGCCATGTCGTCTTCGTGGACGATGTCGGGGCCGAGGTCGCGGAGCTTCCGGCCGAGCAGCGTGACCGACGACGGGCTTGCGTACACGATCTCGCCGGTGGGTCCGATCACCACGGTGACGTCCGACGAGTGCTGCACGAGGGCGCGCCAACGATTTTCGTTGCGGCGAAGCGACTCCTCCACCTGTTCTTTCGCGGCGGTGGTCCACCCGAGGACTGCGCAAAGGGCGCACGCGGCAAAGGCCGACAACGCGGCAAGCCCGTGCCCTTGCGGCTCGGGAAGCAACGTCTGCACCCAGTGCCCCGCGACGGCGAGTTCGCCGACGGTGATCACGAGCAAGATCCACGGGATGCCGAGGCGCGCCGCACGCGCGCCGTCGAGGCGCATCTGCTCGGCCACCGAAAACGCGAAGCCCACCGCGAGCACGGCGCCCCACCCGGTGAGGTACATGCAGACGCCGATCAGCGACATCGCGAAGCCCATGCGCACGCTGAGTGTCCACGTCGGTCCGCCCGGCGGCAGGAGGAACGTCAGCACGCTCGTTGATACCTGCGTGAAGATCAGCGCGCCGACGATCAGTGGGAGTGACACGTCGGCGATGAAGTGCAGATGCTGGCCGACGACGAAGAGCGGCACCACCAGGAGCGTGATGAGCTGCATCGGGTTGAGGACGATCGCCCGAAGCTCGCGCCGGCGCGCGGCCGCGTCGAACGGCGCCTCTTGCGCGTCCGCCTCTTCAGCCATGTCTGGCCTATCGACCCGCCGCGGCACCACCTTGACCACGCTCGTAGCCGGCGACGGGCCCCGCCCACGCCGGGTTATGACCGGTTTGCGCACTGCGGCTGCGGAGAAACCTGACGTTAGTATCAGGTTTCTTTTCCCCGACCCACTGGGAGCACGCTGATGGCCACCCGTCTGTTGGGAGTCGGCGCCGCCGCGCCCGCATTCCGGCTGCCGGCAAGCGAGGTCGCCGCGGCCTGGGGACGCGGCGGAGGCCGCGGCCAGGCCGGGGTCTGCGCGCCCGACGAAGACCCGTTGACCTTGGGCTGGGATGCGGCCACCCGGGCGCTCGATGCCGCCGGTGTCGACCCTGCCGACATCGACGGACTGTGGTGGGGCACCACCCGGCCGCCGTTCGCGGAGGGCCCGAGCCACGCGGTGCTCGCGACCGCGCTCGGCCTGTCGCCGCATGCCGGTGGCGCACTGCACGCTGGTTCACCGCACGCCGGCATGGAAGCGCTGGTCGGAGCGGCCGACGCCGTCTCGGCGGGCGCGGCGCGCCTCGCGCTCGTCGTCGTGTCCGATGCGCTGCGCCCCGGGCTCGGCACCACGGCCGAAGCGCGTACGGGGGCCGGCGCGGCGGCCCTGGTACTCGGCGCGGAAGGCGGTACCGCGGCGTTCGGTGCCCGCGTCACTCGCAGCCGCCCCTTTCTCGACCGCTACCGAGGCGACGGCGAAACCGAGACTCGCGACCTCTACGACGGCCGGCTGTTCCGCGAAGAGGTGTTCTTGCCGGTGGTGACGGAAGTGGCCGGCGCGCTCGCCTCGTTCGACGTGCGCTCGTGGTCGCTCCCCGATCCCGACGGCCGCCTCGGCGCGGTGGTCGCGAAGGTCGTCGGTGCAAGCGGGAACACGGCGTCCTCCGTGTACAACGCGATCGGCGACACGGGCGCGGCCGGCGCACTCCTGGGTGCGTTGAGCGCGCTCGACGCCCCGGGTCTCGTCGCGATCGTCGGCACGGGAGGCGGCCGCACAACCGGCATCACCATCGATGTCGAAACCCCGATACCCGGCGCCGCGATCGTCGGCGACGCGCTCGGCAACGGCGTAACCGTGTCGTACATGGATGTGTTGCGAGCGCGCGGCCAACTGGTGCCGACGGGCGAGACGATTCCAATGGGAGTGCCGCCCGAGAGCGCGATGTTCGTGCGAGGCGCGCACGAGATACTCCAACTCCTCGGTGGCCGGTGCGTCGACTGCGGCACGATCAGCACGCCGCCGTCGATCCACCCCACGTGCATCGCCTGCGGCGGCCCGAAACTCGAACCGGTGTCGCTCGCGCGCAACGGCACTGTGCATACCTACGTGGTGAACCACACGATGCCGGCACCGTTCGTCGCGCCACTGCCGATCGCGGTCATCGACCTCGACGACGGCGCGCGCGTGATGTTGCAAGTGATCGGCGACGGCGCCGACGTCGAAATCGGCCGCCGGGTCACACTCGTATTGCGCCGCTACTCGTACGAGCGCGGCGTGCCCGTGTACGGCTACAAGGCACGAACGGTGCGCACCCCCGAAGAGGTGGCATGACATGAGCTGGAACAAGGTCGCAGTGGTGGGCGCGGGGCTCATCAAAATGGGCGAGCTGTTCGACCAGAGTTACGAACAGATGGCCGCGGGCGCGTTCGACGCCGCGGTGGCGAGCGTCGACAAGGGGTTCGAGCCAACGCAGGTGGAAGCCGCATTCGTCGCGACCCAACGCGGCACCTTGTGGGGCCAAGAAGGCATCGGCGGCAATACCGTTCCCGTCGCGATCGGCCTCAACGGGATCCCCTGCACCCGCATCGAGAACGCGTGCCCGTCGGGGTCGGACGCGGTGCGGGTGGGCGCGATGGCGGTTGCCAGTGGCGTACACGACGTCGTGCTCGTGATCGGCGTCGAGAAGATGCGCGATAAGTCGACCGAAGAGGGCCTGCTGTCACGCGCCGCTGCCGGGCATCCGATTTTCACGCGCGGCGAAACGGCGCCCGTATTGTTTGCACCGTTCGCGACGCGCCACATGCACGAGTTCGGCACGACGCGCGAGATGCTCGCCGCGGTCGCGGTGAAGAACCACCACAACGGTGTGCTCGACCCCTACGCGCACTTCCGCAAGGAGATCACGATCGAAGACGTGCTCGCGTCGCCCCCCGTGTGCCATCCCTTGCATCTCCTCGACTGCTGCCCGCAGACCGACGGCGCCGCCGCGGTGCTCCTCGTGAGCGCGGAACGGGCGGCCGAGTTCACCGACAAGCCCGTGTTCGTCGCCGGCTTCGGCGTCGCCACCGACCACCCGTACCTGCACGAGAAAGAATCGTTCACAGAAATCAAAGCAACTCGTCTGGCTGCGAGACGTGCGTACGACATGGCCGGCATCGGGCCCGATCAGATCGACTCCGCCGAAGTCCACGACTGTTTCACGATCACGGAGATCCTCGACATCGAAGACCTCGGTTTCGTGGCGAAGGGCGAGGGTGGCCGCGCCACGCTCGACGGCGAAACCGCGCTCGATGGTCGCCTCCCGGTGAACACGTCGGGGGGTCTGCTGGCGAAGGGCCACCCGATCGGCGCTACCGGCGTCGCGCAGATCACCGAGTGCTGGTGGCAGTTGCGAGGCGAGGCCGGCGACCGTCAGGTGGACATGCGCAACGGCTTCGCGTTGCAGCACAACGCGGGCGGGCGCGGCTCCGGCGTGTCGGTCGTCAACATCCTGACCAACCGGAACTGAGGCGCGCGCCGCATGGATCTCCTGATCGAGAAGGACCAGGGCGTCGGCAGCATCACCCTGAACCGCCCCGCAGCCAAGAACGCGCTCACGATCGAGATGCGCGACGGGATTGTCGACGCGTTGCGCGACTTTCGCGCCGACTCCGCGGTGCGCGCGGTACTTCTCACGGGCACCGGCGACGCGTTTTGCGCAGGGATGGACCTCTCCGCGTCGACGGTCGCGCAAGCGGGTCGCGAGGATTTCTCGACCCGGCTCACGAGTGAGGCGCTGCGGGTCGGCGTGCAGACGTTCATTCGCGAGTTGTGGGAGCTCGACAAGCCGACCATCGCGGCCGTGAACGGCACCGCGGTAGGTCCGGGCGCACACCTCGCGCTCGCGTGCGACTTCGTGCTCGTGCATCCCGGCACGCGTTTTCTGTGGTCGTTTCACCGTTGGGGTCTCGTCGCCGACGCGGGCGGTGCCTACTTGTTGCCGCGTCTCGTCGGACTTCCCCGCGCCAAGGCGATCGTGATGCTCGGCGAGGGCATCACCGGCGAAGAAGCGGTCGCCACCGGACTCGTGTACCGCTGTGTCGAAGACTCGAACGAACTCGCGGCCGAAGCCGCCACACTCGCGACGCGGCTCGCCGCCGGACCGACCCGATCGTTCGGTCTCTCGAAGCGGCTGCTCAACGCGTCTTTTGAAACCGACCTCGCCCACTCGCTCGAGCTCGAAGGCCATTTCCAATCACTTGCGACAACGTCGCCTGACCTCGTTGAGGGAATGGCAGCGTTTCGCGAGAAGCGCGACGCTAGTTTTACCGGCGCGTAAGGACAGTGCGGGGAACGGCGTACGGCGGTGATTCGAGACTTGCATTTGGCGTCGGCCGATCTCCTCTGCTCCAATGCCGATCCCTGACACGTACGTCACCAAGGAGTGATCGGTGAGCCGGTTCGACGGGAAAGTCGCGATCGTTACGGGCGCCGGGCGCGGCATCGGTCGCGCGCACGCGTTGTTGCTCGCATCAGAAGGCGCGGCGGTCGTGGTCAACGACCTCGGCGGCAGCAGTGGCGGCGAAGGTGCCGACGCCACGCCCGCGCAGCAAGTAGCCGACGAAATCACGACCAAGGGTGGGCGGGCGATCGCCAACCACGACAGCGTGTCGTCGTGGGCCGGCGCGGAAGCGTTGGTGCGCCAGGCGGTCGACACGTTCGGCGGTCTCGACGTGCTCATCAACAACGCGGGCATTCTGCGCGACAAGATGAGCTTCAACATGGACGAGGCGGAGTGGGACGCCGTCGTCGACGTCCACCTGAAGGGCCACTTCGCGCCCTCCCGGTTCGCCGCGTCGTACTGGCGGGCAAAGTCGAAAGAGACCGGGGCGCCCGTGAACGCCAAGATCGTGAACACCGCGTCCGAATCGGGGCTCTACGGCAACGCCGGTCAGGCGAACTACGCCGCCGCCAAAGCGGGTATCGCGTCGCTCACCGTCGTCATGGCGCGTGAACTAGAACGCAGTGGCGTGCGCGTGAACGCGATCGCGCCGGTTGCGCGCACCCGCCTCACCGAAGCGGTCGCGGGCGACTTCATGAACGCGAAGGAAGGCGAGTTCGACCGCTTCGCGCCGGAGAACATCTCCGCGGTCGTCGCGTGGCTCGCGTCCGATCTGTCGGAGGGCGTGACCGGTCAGGTCGTAAAGGTCACCGGCGGCCAGGTCCAACTGCTGCGCGGTTGGCGACCGGTCACCGAGGCGTCCGACGACAAGCCGTGGACGATCGACTCCATCAACGCGGCCGCAAGCAGCTTGTTCGCGAAGTCCGACCGCGGCGTGCCGCCGTTCATGCCCGAACTCGAGCCCTAACCGGCCGGCTGTGGCGGGAGTAGCGTCGCGACGCATCGAGCCGGGGGGTTGACGTGACGACAGCGACCACGCCGATACCGACGACGGAACTCTCGCTCGACGAGATCCGTCTCGGTGAACTTGAACTGTGGCTCCGACCCGACCGCGAAGGCATCTTCGCGAAGTTGCGAGCCGAGGCGCCCGTCTCGTTCCACGCGGAGCCGGTGCCGCCACCGGAGCTGACGTTTCCCCAAGGCCCCGGGTTCTGGGCGCTGACGCGCTTCGATGACGTCATACAGGCGAGCCGCGACGCCGACACATTCCATTCCGCTCCCGGCACGAACATCGGCGACATCCCGGCCGAGATCGCGGAGTGGCTGGGATCGATGATCAATCTCGACGCCCCTCGGCATACGCGGTTGCGGCTGATCGTGAACCGGGGCTTCACGCCGCGCCAGGTTGCGAAGATCGAGGAGTCGGTGCGCGAGCAAGCTCGCGAAATCGTCGACGGGGTCGCGGAGCGCGGCCAGTGTGACTTCGTGCAAGACATCGCCGCGGCGCTGCCGTTGCAGATCATCTGCGACATGATGGGCATCCCCCGCGCCGACACGAAACGGCTCTTCGAACTCACCAACATGATCCTCGGCGTGGGCGACCCCGAGTACGTACAGACGCTCGAACAGCTCATGGCCGCGGGAATGGAGCTCTTCCAGTACGGCCTCGCGCTCGGCGAAGACCGGCTCCAGGAACCGCGCGACGACATCACAAGCGCGCTCATGCACGCCGAAGTCGAAGACGAGAACGGCGAGCGGCACCAACTCACCACCAGCGAGCTCGGTTCGTTTTTCCTGCTGCTCGTCGTCGCCGGCAACGAGACGACGCGCAATGCGATCAGCCACGGCTTGCTTGCGCTCACGCAAAACCCAGAGCAGCGCGGCATCTGGATGAACGACTTCGAGGGCGTCGCGCCCACCGCGGTCGAAGAGATCGTGCGGTGGGCCACGCCGGTCATCCACTTCCGCCGTACCGCGACGCGCGACGTGATGGTCGGCGAGCAGGAGATCAAGGCGGGCGAGAAGGTCGTCCTCTTCTACAACTCGGCCAATCGTGACGAGCGCCAGTTCGAGGACCCGTTCCGGTTCGACGTGACCCGCAAACCCAATGAGCACGTCGGCTTCGGCGCCGGCGGCCCGCACTTCTGCCTCGGCGCCAACCTCGCGCGGCGCGAGATCAAAGTGATGTTCGACGAGCTGTTCCGCCGTCTCCCCGACATCCACGCCAGCGGCGACCCGGCAATGTTGCAGTCGAACTTCATCCACGGCATCAAGCGATTGCCCTGCGAATGGACCGAGGTCCGGGGCGGATAGAAATCCGCCTCACATGAAGCCCATCGCAGCGATCGCGAGCGGACCATTCCTTTCCGCCTGCGCGCTGCTCTGCCTCACGGGACTGGCGAAGCTCCGTCAACCACGACCGACGAGCGCGGCCATGTCGGGTGCGTTCCACCGCCCTGTCCCCGACGGCGTGGCGCGGCTCATCGGCCTCTACGAGATCGCGCTCGGCCTCGGCGCCGCGGTCGTCGGCGGTGGCGCCGCGATGATCGTCGCGGCCACCTACGCCGCGTTCGCACTCTTCGCGCTGCTGCTCCGTCGAACCGCGCCCGACGCCGCCTGCGGTTGTCTGGGCGATCGCTCGACGCGGGTCTCGTTCGCGCACCTCGTATGCGCCGCAAGCGCGGCGGCCATTGCCGCGCTCTACGCGCTCACGGGTGGAAGCGGCGCGCGCACTGTCTTGGTCCATCAGCCGTTCGGCGGCGTTCCCCTCCTCACGCTGGTGGCGTGTTGCGCGGCAGGGGCCACGCTGTTTCTCGGCGCTTCGAACGAGGAGCCGTCATGGCCGCATTGATCGCGATCGAAACCGTCGTGCTCGCGATGCTCACGCTCCTCGTCGCCGGGCTCTTGCGCAGCCATGCCACGATCCTGCGCCGCCTGCACGAACTCGGCGCCGGGCTCGATCCCGACGGCGCGGCACCCGTGGCTGCCCCCGTGCACCTGACGACGCCTCCCGCCGACTTCGCGGCCGCGGCCGACATCGTCGGCGCGGGCCTGGTCGACGACCTCGTCGCCGTGCGAGTGGGTGCCGTCGCGCACCGAACGCTGCTCGCCTTCTTGTCGAGTGGGTGCTCCACCTGCCACGCGTTCTGGGACGCGTTCGCCGCGCCGGCCGAACTTGGGTTGCCGGCCGATGTGCGCGTCGTTGTGGTGGCCAAGGGCACGGAAGCGGAGAGCGGCTCGGCGCTCAGTGCCGTTGTGCCGGACGGAGTCACCGTGGTGCAGTCGAGCGACGCGTGGCACGACTACAACGTCCCGGGATCGCCGTACTTCGTGCTGGTCGACGGCCGCAGCGCGCGAGTGATCGGTGAAGGAACGGGCGTGTCGTGGCCGCAAGTACTCGGGTTACTGCTGCAAGCGGCGCGCGACACAGAACCACGCGACGCCACCAACGAAACGCGCATCGACCACGAGTTGCTCGCGGCCGGGATCGGTCCCGGCGATCGGAGCCTCTACCCCGCCGCCGGTACGCGCAGTGGGGAGACCCGGTGATCGTCGTGGTGGGAGTCGCGCTCGCACTCGCGGCCGGGTTACGAAGCTCCTGGTCGCCTTGAGGCGAATCGATGCTTGCGAGCATCAGCCCGTTCGGCGAACGGGCACGGGCACAACGATGGGCATTGACAGCGACGGCGTTCATCGTCGCGTCAACGCTCGCAGGCACGGCGCTCGGCGCCGCACTCGGCTCGCTGGGAGCGCTCGGCGCACTCGTCGCGAAGACCACGCTCTCCCATCACCCCGTCGCGCTCGCGCTACTCGCCTGCTTCGCCGTAGCCGGTCTCGTGTTCGACGCGCGCGTCGGTGGCGTGCGCGTACCCGGGCCGGCCCGGCAGGTCAACGAGAACTGGCTGACGACCTACCGAGGTTGGGTCTACGGCGCGGGGTTCGGTGCCCAACTCGGCGCCGCGTTCACCACGATCGTGCCGTCGTCGATCACCTACGTCGCGTTCGCGTGTTGCACGCTGTCGGGCTCGATCGCGGCTGGTTGCTTGATCGGCGCGACGTTCGGAGCCGCACGCGCGCTGCCGATCCTCCTGACACGCCACGCGCACGACCCCGGCGCGTTGCGCGCGCTTCTGAGCCGCGTCGACGAGGCGTTCCCGCGGGCGCGGTCGCTTGTCGTTGTGAGCCAGTCGGCCGCGTTGGTCTTGGCGCTCGTCGCGCTCGTGCATTCGGCGGCGGCGTGATGCGGCTGTCGGCCCACGGGTTGTCGGTCGAAGTGCCTCCGGGTTGGGAGGCGCGCATTCTGCGACGGACCGCCGTCGCGTTCGGCGAGCAGGCGCGCCCGGTGGTGCACCTCGCCAACTTTGCCCTGCCCGAAGGGCGCGGCGACTTCGGCGCCGGAGTGGTTGAGCACATGCGCAGCGGCGAGGTTTTCGTCGTGCTGTTCGACTACGGCACCGCCAGTGCGCATCAGCTGCTGTTCCGTCACGTCGGACTGCCGACGCTCGCCATCGCCGACTTCAGCCCTCGCCGGCTGCAGCGCACC
>JAODBJ010000175.1 GCA_025463905.1 Actinomycetes bacterium | reverse complement strand
CGGTCATACGATCGTGGTGAGCGAAGAAGTCGGGCTCGGCGTGCATGCCCCGAGTGAGGTGGGGCGTCATTTCGCCGATGTCGTCGGTTCGGTGAATCAGCGCGTCGCGGCGATCGCCGACCGCGTGCTGCTCGTCGTGGCCGGACGCGCGATTCGCCTCGACGACGTCAACACGCTGCTCGAAAAGCACGACCACATGCTGCTAGAAGAGCACGACTGATGCGCGAAGCGATTGCGCTGTTGACGACGCTCGGCGGGGCCGCGCCACTCACGTCCCGAGCACTGCGATGGTTCCCGTTGGCGGGCGCGCTCGCCGGCGCGCTGCTGGGCGGCTGCTGGTGGGCGGCTGGCAAGTGGTGGGCCCCGGCGGTCGCCGCTGCGATCGTGGTTGCAGCGGATCTGGCGCTCACGGGCATGTTGCACGTCGACGGGCTCGCCGACTCAGCTGATGGTCTGCTCCCCCATCTCACACGCGAACGGCGCCTCGACGTCATGCGCGCGCCCGACATCGGCGCGTTCGGCGTTGCGGTGGTCGGGGGTGCGCTCTTGTGCGAGTTCGCCGCGCTGGCCTCGATCAGGCCGTCGGTACTCCTGCTGGTTGGGCTCTGGTGCGCGGCGCGGTCGCTCACCGCATCGGTGCCGGCGTTCGTGCCCTACGCGCGCACCGACGGCATCGCAAGCACGCTGTTGGAACACGCGCCGCGCTGGCCGGTGGTGGGCGTCGTTCCTGCCGCCGCGCTGGCTGCGTTGGGCACCGGGCGAGGGGGGTTCGCCGCCGTGCTCGCCGGCACGCTGGCCGGGGCAGGTGTGGTTGCGCTCGCGCGCCGGCGCGTCGGTGGCTTCACGGGCGATGTGCTCGGCGCGGCCATCGTGGTGACCGAAGTGGTCGGTCTCGTGGTCGCGGCCGCGAAGTGGTGAGTTCGCGCGCGCTCCGGCGCCGATGCGGTGCAGTTGCGGCCGGGCTGCTCGGCGATCGCGTCGCCGGCGAGCCGCCGGCCGCGTTGCACCCCGTTGCTGCGTTCGGCACCGCGATGGGACGCGTGGAGCACGCGGTATACGACGACACCATCGCGGCCGGCGCGCGCTACGCACTCACGGGCATTGCGATCGGCGCTATCGCCGGCACGATCGCGCGCAGCACCGCGCTCGCGGTCAGCGTCGCGGTCGCCGGTCGAGCGTTGCGGGCGACGGCACTCGACGTGCACGACGCGCTCGAACGGCGCGACCTCGGGCAGGCGCGGTCGCTGCTGCCCGCCCTCGTCGGCCGCGACCCAAGTGAGCTCGACGAATCCGGGGTCGCCGCGGCCGTGATCGAATCGGTGGCGGAGAACAGCGTGGATGCAGTCATCGCTCCTTCGTTGTGGGCGGTTGGCGCGGGCGCGCCGGGCGCGCTCGGCTATCGCGCCGTAAACACGATGGACGCGATGGTGGGCCATCGATCGGAGCGGTACACGCGCTTCGGGGCATGGAGCGCCCGCGCGGACGACATCGCAAATTGGATACCCGCGCGGCTCACGGTGCTGCTGGTTCTCGCGGCCCGGCCCCGGCGAGCGAGCAGCATCTGGCGCGCGGTGCGCGCGGACGCGCCGGCGCACCCGTCACCGAACGCGGGCGTGGCCGAAGCGGCGTTCGCAGGCGCGCTCGGCCTACAACTCGGCGGACCACTCCGCTACGGCGAACGTTTCGAACAACGACCGCTCCTCGGTACGGGGCCCCGACCTCGGCGCGCCGATATCACTCGGGCCGTTCGCCTCGCCAGCGATGTCGAACTGCTGCTCGCCGGCGCGCTCGGCGCGGTTGCATGCAGCGGACGGACGCCATGAGCGGTGCACCGATGTTCCCACCCGGTCCCCACGGCGGCGACGGCTCGGCACTCGCAGCCCGCCTCGGCATCGCACTCACCGACGTGCTCGATCTTTCCGCCAGCCTCAATCCGGCCGCGCCCGACGTGGTGCCGATCGTCGCGGCCCATGCCGGGTCGGTGCGAACCTACCCCGATGACCGCCGCGCCCGTGACGCGCTCGCGGCGGCCATCGGCGTCGAACCCGAACGCCTCGTGCTCACCAACGGCGGCGCCGAAGCAATCGCGCTCGTCGCTGCCCTACAGCCGCGCGGTTGGGTCGAAGAACCCGACTTTTCGTTGTACGCCCGCCACCTCGATGCAGTCGAGCCGGGTGCGCCGCGGTGGCGTTCCAACCCCCACAACCCGAGCGGTCGACTCGCGTCGCCGAACGAGCACGCCGCGGTGTGGGACGAAGCCTTCTACCCGCTCGCGACTGGCACCTGGACCCGAGGCGACGACGCAGTCGTGGTCGGATCGCTCACCAAGCTGTTCGCCTGTCCGGGCCTGCGGGTCGGCTACGTGCTCGCCGCCGACGACGCGTACGCGCACACGATCGCGCAACGGCGGCCGCAGTGGTCGGTGAACTCGATCGCGTGCGCGGTGGTACCCGAGCTCCTCGAACGGGTGGACCTGCGCGAATGGGCGAAGGCCGTCGACCGGCTGCGCGCCGACCTCGTTGCGCTGCTGCGCGAGCACGCGCTCACCGCCGAATCATCCGACGCAAACTTCGTGTTGGTCACCGAAGCCGGCGGCCTGCGCGACCACCTGGCGCGCCACGCGGTGCTCGTACGCGACACCGCATCCTTCGGTTACCCGCACGGCGTGCGCATCGCCGTACCCGACGAACGCGGGCTCGATCGCCTCGCCGACGCGTTGAAAGGCTGGTCCCCGTGATCCCGCTCGATGGCATCGACGCGATCCTCTTCGACATCGGCGGCACGCTCGTGCCCGAAGCTCCTCCCGGCACCGCCGTGGCCGCGCTCGAGCCGGCTGCGTTCGACGGCGTGCCCGAGCTGTTGCGCGCGTTGTCGGCGCGGCACCGCCTCGGTGCGGTCACCAACACGTCGGTGATGCGCGAAGGCGATGTACGCGCCTTGCTCGGCCAGATGGGCATCGACGAGTTCCTCGAAGTCGTCGTCACCTCAACCGACGTCGGGGTGGCCAAGCCGGCGCCCGAACCGCTCCTGCATGCGTTGCGGGTGATGCAGGTCGACGCGCCACGTGCGCTGTACGTCGGAGATCTCGCGACCGATCGAACCGCGGCGCTCGACGCCGGCATGCCGTTCGTGGCCACCGACCGCAGCCTGGGAGATGCACTCGAACGCGCCGCCCACGCGCAGCGGGGACCGTTCGCGCGTTACGCCGACCAGGTCACGCCCCCGGACACCGCGGCGATTGCCGCGGCGACGGAACGTCAAGATCGCCTCACCAAACCACCGGGTTCGCTTGGGCAACTGGAGGCGCTCGGTACCCGGCTCGCCGGGATCAGCGGTGTATGCCCGCCGCCGGTGCCCCAACCAGTAGCGGTGGCGGTGTTCGCCGCCGATCACGGCGTCGTCGCTTCGGGCGTAACGCCGTGGCCGCAAGCCGTCACCACGCAGATGGTGGCCAACTTCGCTAACGGCGGCGCGGCGATCAACGTGATCGCGAGGCAAGTCGGCGCGACCGTGCACGTGGTCGACGTCGGGGTTGCCAGCGACACGTCGCAGTTCGCGGGCGTGCGCGTCCACAAGGTGCGGGCCGGCACGGCTGACCTGTCGCGGGGCGCGGCGATGTCGGTCGCTGACGCACGCGCTGCGCTCGACGTGGGCGCGATGGTCGCGACTGAGCTTGTCGATGCGGGGAACCGTCTGCTCGTCACCGGTGAGATGGGGATCGGCAACACGACCGCGTCCGCCGCGCTGATCGCCGCGTTCACCGGCCGCGCCGCGATGGCGGTTACCGGTCGCGGCACCGGCATCGACGATGTCATGCTCGCCCACAAGCAGGCGATCGTGGCCGACGCCGTGTCACGGACCGAAGGGTTTCTGGACCCGATATCGGTGCTGTCGGAGATCGGTGGCCTCGAGATCGCGGCCCTCGCGGGATTCATCGTCGGTGGCGCGGCGAAGGGTGTACCGGTCGTGGTCGATGGTGTCATCACCGGCGCGGCGCTGCTGCTCGCGGAAGCGCTCGTGCCCGGCGTGACCGACCGCGTGATCGCGGGCCATCGCTCCACCGAACCGGGTGCGTCGGTGGTGCTCGAACACCTGGGCCTCTCGCCCGTGCTCGACCTCGACCTGCGGCTCGGCGAAGGGACCGGCGCGTGCCTCGCTGTTCCCATCGTGCAGGCCGCGGCTCGCATCCTCAACGAAATGGCGACGTTCGACGAGGCTGCGGTCTCCGAACGCCCCGCGGGGGAATAGCGTGCCGCTGGTGAACCCAGCGTTCGAGCACGTGCAGTTGAAGGTGGGCGACGCGCTCGGCCGGCTCACGCTCGATCGCCCCGACCGTCGTAACGCGTTGTCGCTCGCCATGATGCGCGAGGTGATCGTCGCGCTCGACGTCGTCGCTCACGACGACGCGGTGCGGGTGCTCGTCGTCGACGGGAACGGGCCGGCGTTCTCGGCCGGCCACGACCTCTCCGAGATGGTGAGCACTCGGGAGGCCGCATTCTTCGACGAGTTGTTCGGCGTGTGTGTCGAGATGATGGAAGCCATCCACGCACTGGCTCAACCCGTGATCGCGAAGGTCCACGGCGTCGCGACCGCGGCCGGATGCCAACTCGTTGCGGCGTGCGACCTCGCGGTAGCCGCTACCGACGCGCGCTTCGCGACTCCCGGCGTCAACATCGGGTTGTTCTGTTCAACACCGATGGTGCCGATCAGTCGCGCGATCGGCCGGAAGCGCGCGTTGGAGATGCTGCTCACCGGCGAGATGATCGACGCGCGCACCGCGGCCGACTGGGGACTCGTCAACCGGGTCGTCGCGCCCGACGAGTTGGAAACGGCGACGCTCGCACTCGCCGAGCGGATCGCTCACTCGAGCGCGTACGTGGTCGCGCTGGGCAAACGCGCGTTCTACGCGCAAGACGGCGCGACCGAGCGCGACGCCTACGACATCACCGCGCCGATCATGGCCGAAAACGCCGAACACGACGATGCGCTCGAAGGCATGACCGCCTTCCTCGAGAAGCGCGCGCCGCACTGGAAGCACAACTGAAACTCGACGGATCGGCACGTAACGGATTTATGTCACCGCCAGTGTTCCTTCGTCGTTTCGCAATCGCGTTCGTCATCACTGTGGTGCTGGCCACGAGCTTCGTACTCGTTGGTGACGCGTACGAGCGCAAAGCCTTTAATCACAGCAAGAAGGTGCACCTCGCGAACGGTGTGTTGCACCCGAAGCCTCCGGGTCAGCCCGCGAATTACCTGCTGATCGGTTCCGACAGCCGGGCCACCACGGACGTCGGGTCGAACGCCGACACGATGATGGTGTTGCACGTCGAGCCGGCAACGAATACCGGCTTCCTCGTTTCATTCCCGCGCGACCTGGTCGTCAACATTCCCGACCATGGCCAGAACTTGCAGTTGAACGCGGCGTACGGCCTCGGCGGGACGAAGGGCGCCGAACTCGTGATCCGTACGCTCGAAGCGAACTTCGCGCCGCTCACCATCCAGCACTACATCGAAGTCGACTTCAACGGCTTCAAAGACATCGTGAACGCCATCGGGAAGATTCACCTCTGGTTTCCCACGCCGGTGCACGATCCGTACCTGGGCCTCGACGTCGCGAACGCCGGATGCATATCGACGGACGGCCAGGGCGCGCTCAACTACGCACGCTCTCGGCACTACTACATCCCGGACAACGTTCAGAGCCCAGCGCCATGGTCGTGGCACTGGACCAACCAGACACCCGGGCAAGAATCGGGTTACGCCAACGGCTGGAGCACGAGCGGAACCGACATCGACCGCATCCCGCGCCAGCAGTACTTCCTCCGCACAGTCAGTCAAGCCGCGGTCGACAAGACAGCGCGCAACCCGACGAAGCTCATCGGGTTGCTCAACGCGGTGCAGTCGAACTTCGCGCACGACGACACTCTCAAGCTCGGTGAGCTCAAGGCGTTGATTCGCACGTTCAATCGTCTCGACCCGACCCGTGTCGACATGACGACGTTGCCGTGGGTCGCCGGCACAGGAGCCTTTGTCAACCGCGTTCAGGTGAAACACCCCGAGGCCGACGCCGTGGTGGCGCGTCTGGCCAACCTCGCGCCCCCCAAACTCGTGTACCCGACGCCGATCCCGCCGAGCAAGATCAAGGTGCGGGTCGTGAACGGTTCCGGCGTCAAGGGGCTCGCGCAGCAGGTCCTCGATCAGTTCCTGGCCGCGGGATTCAAATCGGGCGGTGCAGCCGCCGACGCCGACCGCGACGACTACGCGCAAACGCAGGTGCGGTTCGCGCCGGGCAAGGGCGGCGCGGGAGTGACGACCGTGGTCGCGACGGGCACCAACCACGTGGCCGAAGCCCTCTCCGCGAAAGCCACCCTCGGCGGCGACGTGCTCGTGATCATTGGCCGCGACTGGAACCAACTGCGCCACAACTTCAAGGCGCCCGTGCGCCGGAAGCCCGGTGCGACGTCGTCGTCGACGAAGTCCCCGGCAAGCTCGATGACGTCAACGAGCACGACGTCGACAACGCAACCGTCGACGCTCGCCAGTGGCTACGTGCCGCTCGATCCCAAAACCGGCGGCCCACTCGTCGGCTGCCCCAACTAAGCGTGCGTCGATAGGGGACATTATTTGTCCCCTATCGACGCACGCCCTCGTTGGTACGGTCGGCCGCGATGCGGGTCTCGTCGCTAGCGCCGTTACGTCACCGCGATTTTGCGCGGTTTTGGACGGGCGCCTTCGTCTCGAACATCGGGACATGGATGGAAACCGTCGCGATCGGCGTATACGTCACGGACCTCACCGGCAAGGCCGCGTGGACCGGTGCGGTCGCCGCCGCCGGGTTCGTGCCCACGGCGGTGCTCGGTCCGATCGGTGGCGCGCTGGCCGACCGCTGGGAGCGGCGCAAGATCCTGCTCACCACCACGTGCATTCAGACCGCGCTCGCGAGCCTCCTCACCACGCTGTTCGTGATCGGGCGGCCGGCCGCGCTCACGGTGACGCTCGTGGTGCTCGCCGGCGGCGTCGCGCAGTCGATCGGTTTCCCGTCGTACCAGGCGCTGCTCCCCGATCTCGTACCCACCGAAGATCTCGCCGGCGCGATCGCGCTGTCGTCGGCGCAGTGGAACCTGGGGCGCGTGATCGGTCCCGCTCTGGCCGGTGTCGTGATCGGCCTCGGCTCATACGCGTGGGCGCTCGGCATCAACTCGTTGAGTTTCTTGGCGGTCGTGATGGTGCTCCTCACCTTGCGGCTGCCGATGCCGTCCGGCGCCCCGACGGGCAGCATCTTTTCGTCGATCAAAGAGGGCGTGCGTTTCGTTCGGCAAGACCAAGGTTTGCGCATCAACATGATGACGATGGCGCTGACGACGTTCGTCGCCGCGCCGTTCATCGCGCTCGTGCCCGCGATGGCACTCAAGGTGCTGCACGCCGGCGCGTTCGGAACCTCTGTACTCGTCACCGCCCAAGGAATCGGTGCGGTCGCGGTCGGATTGTCGGTGGGCCCGCTCGCGGCGCGCCTCGGGGCCCGCCGGGTGCTGGTGACGGCGCTCTCGGTCCTGGCGCCCGCGCTCGCGCTGTACGCGTACGCGCCCGCGCTCCCGTTGTCGGCACTGGCGATCTTTTTCGTGGGCGGCGCGTATCTCGCCGCGATCGCGAGTTTCACGACGATCGCGCAGGTGCGCGCGCCCGGCCATATGCGCGGCCGTGTGCTCAGCGTCAACAACGTGCTGCTCGGCTCGCTGTACCCGCTCGGCTCGGTTGTGCAAGGTGCGTTGAGCGACTCGATCGGTCTGCGCAACACCACCGCCATCGCCGCCGCGGTGCTGGGTGGTGCGATCGTGCTCACCCGCGTGGTGCGGCCCGGCGTCACCGCGGCGATCGACGCGCCCGTCGTCGTACCGGCCACGCCGTGACGCGATAGCTCAACCCACGAGAGCGAGCGCGGCTTCGAGGCCGCGAGGCTCACCGTCGTCGACGTGCGCCAACACGAGCGCACCCAAACCCGCGACGGCCGCGCCGCCGTCGGTGAGGTGGTTGTCGCCGACCATCAGCGTGTCGCGTGGCGCGACTCGGAGCGCGTCGCAGGCGCTGAGAAACAACGCGGGCGCGGGCTTGGTCGCGCCGTGCTCGTACGACATCACATACGTACCCACGAACTTGTCGAGGCCGTATTCGACGAACACCCCGCGTATATCCCAACCCGTGTCGCTCACCACTCCGATCGGCACGTTGCGGGCCGCGAGGCCGGCCAGCACGTCGTGCGTATCGGGGTAGGGGCGCCAGCCACGCGGGCTGCTCTCACCTTCGTACACGTGCGCGGCCAATCCGATTGCGAGCACGTCGAGCGGCGCGAGGAGTTCCATCCAACAGCTTCGGTGCAGTTCGGCCGACAGGTCCCGTTGCTTCGCCAGCTCCTCGGGAAGGAACGATTGGCGCCGTATCTGCGCCCACACCGAGGCCAGCTCAGCGGTGTCGACACGCACCCCGGTCGCAGCCTCGAAGGTGCGGGTGTGCTCGGCGGGATCGACATTGTCGAACAGGGTGTGGCCGAAGTCGAAGAGCACGGCGCGGTACATCCGGCGGAGCGTATGCCCCACCGGTCTGGCCGCGGCTACGTTGCGATTGCTAGAAGCTGGCTCGGCGGGCCAGGTTCTCGACACGACGGTCGAGCACCGCGAAGCGAGGATCGACCGCCGAGTGGACGACACGGGCCAAGGCAGCGCGCCGCAACCAGCGACGACGGCGCGACAACCACGCTCGTTCGCCGCGATCCTCGGCGCCATCGCTGTCGCCGGCGGCGGACTCCGGTTGAGCTATGCCCTGCTCGAGCTGCGCCACCATCGATTGCGGGGAGACGCGTACTACTTCAGCCAGCTCGGGACGCTCCTCGCCCAGGGCCGTGGGTTTATCAACCCGTACGCGCTGGCGTACTTCGGCCGCGAGAGACAGACCGCGCAGCACCCGCCGCTCTACTCGCTGTACCTCGCGGGCGTGTCGTGGCTCGGTGGACGAACCGAGATGTGGCACCGAGTTGCGAGCTGCCTGCTTGGAGCGGTGACCGTGTTCGTCATCGGCCTGCTCGCAGCGATGGTCGCGGGACATCGCGCCGGTTTGGTCGCGGCTGCGCTTGCCGCGCTGTACCCGAACTTCTGGGCGAACGACGTGTTCGTGTTGTCGGAGTCGATGACGGCGCTCGTTCTCGCGCTCGTGTTGATCGCCGCCTATGCGTTCATCACGCGACCGTCGGCGCGACGCGCCGCCTTACTCGGCGCATCGATCGGTGTCGCGGCGCTAACTCGAGCCGAAGCCGCGGCGTTGCTCCTGCTACTCGTTTGCCCGATCGCGTTCCGTGCCCGTGCGACAGCAGGCAAACGGATCGCGTACGTAGCCGGCGCGAGCGCGGCGGCCGCCCTCGTCGTCGCGCCGTGGATCGCGTTCAACCTCACACGGTTCGATCGCTTCGTCGGGCTGTCGACCGGTGGCCCCGGCGGCACGATGGTGATCGGGAGCTGCAACGTCGCGTTCTACGGGTCGCTGATCGGGCTGGGCGACCCCACGTGCGGGCCGCATATCCGCCGCGACCCGTTCTCCGTCGACGAATCGCAAGAGGAGCACGACCACCTCGTGTTCGCGTTGCGCTATATCCGCAAGAACAAGACCCAACTGCCGGTCGTCGTCACGGCACGATTCGGTCGAGTCTGGGACGCATTCCGCCCCTGGCAGACCGCGCAACTCGAAAGCGTCGACCGGGGTGTTTGGCCGATGCGCCTGGCCGTCGTGGGCTACGACGTCGTACTACCCCTCGCCGTCGCCGGCGTGATCGTGCTCCGCCGGCGTAGGACCCCGATCGCCCCCTTGGTCTCGACGATCGTTCTCGTCAGCCTGGTGGCGGCCGTTTTCGAGGGCACCACCCGGTACCGGGTCGCGGCCGACGTGTCGCTCATGGTTTTGGCGGGAGTCACCGTTGACGCCGTTTGGAAGATCGCCTCCAAACCAGCGGATGCGCCGCGGGTGTAAGCGCCGCTACGTTGCCCGACATCCGGCTGGGAGGCAGGCATGGCGCTCGTGGAGCAAGAACGTCGAGGCACCGTCGCGTTGTTGACGTTGAACCGTCCGGAAGCGCGCAACGCGATCAGCCCCGAGGTGAGTCAGGAGATGGCGGCGACGCTCGACGACATCGAGCAAGACCCGTCGGTGCGCGCAGTCGTGCTCACCGGCGCAGGCGACGTGTTCAGCGCGGGCGCGGATCTCAAAGTCGTCGCGCAGGGCCGCGCCGCCGACATCGCGCGCGTCAAGGGCGGTTTCGCGGGGATCGTCAATCGCGACTTCGTCAAACCGATCATCGCCGCGGTCAACGGGCCCGCGCTCGCGGGCGGATGCGAGATCGTGTTGGCGTGCGACCTCGTGGTCTCGGCGGACACGGCGCGTTTCGGTATCCCCGAGGTACAGCGCGGTTTGATGGCTGCGGCCGGCGGCTTGATCCGGCTGCCGAAGCGCGTGCCGCTCGCCATCGCACTCGAGCTGGCGATGACGGGTGACCCGATCGACGCGGCACGGGCGCTTCAACTGGGGCTCGTCAACCGGGTGGTGCCTCGCGCCGCCGTCGTGGGCGACGCCATCGCGTTGGCGGAACGCATCGCCGAGAATTCTCCGATCGCGGTTCGCCTGTCGCGCCAGCTGGTGCGGGAAGCGGCGGAGATGAGCGAGGCCGACGGATGGAAACGCACCGCTGAGCTGGCGGTGCAGGTCTTCCAGAGCGGCGATTCCATCGAAGGTGCCACCGCCTTCGCCGAGAAGCGCAAGCCGGTCTGGAAGACCACCTAACCCCGAATCCAACCCTGGGAGTGATCACTCCTAGAATCGATCCGTGACCAAGTGGCGCGTGGAGGACCTCGCTCGCCAGGCCGACGTGTCGGTCGACACGGTGCGCTTCTACCAAAAGCGGCGGCTGCTCCCACCGCCGGCTCGCGAGGGCCGGGTCGGGTGGTACGGGCAAGAGCACCTCGAGCGCCTCGCCCGCATTCGGGAGCTCCGCAGCCGCGGACTCACGCTCGCCCTCATCGCCCGCATCGTGCGCGGCGAACTCGACGCGGCCGACGAACCGCTGGCGGCCGCGGTCGCCGCCGCCGACGCGGAAGGCGAGGAGCCCGAGGCGTTCCTCACCCTCGACGAGTTGGCCGAGCGTTCCGGCGTGCCGTTCGTGCTGCTCGAAGCCGTCGCGCGTGAAGGGCTCCTCGTACCGCGCGTGCACGACGGCGAACCCCGCTACACGGACGCCGACGCGCAGATCGTCGGCGCCGGTTTGCGGCTGCTCGAGACGGGTTTGCCGTTACCCGAACTGCTCGCGCTGGCACGGCGTCACCACGAGGTGACGCGCGGCATCGCCGAAGAGGCCGTGGCGATGTTCGACCGCCATGTGCGCCTCCCGTTGCGCGAGAGCGACCTCTCCGACGACGACAAAGCGCAACGCCTCGTGGAGGCGTTCCGCGTGCTGCTGCCGTCGGTGACTTCACTCGTCGCGCACCATTTTCGCCGCGTCCTGCTCGAGGTCGCGCAGGAACACCTCGAAGCGGTCGGTGAGGACGCCGAGATCGCGGCGGTCAACACCGAATCCGCGCGTCGCCTGGAAGTGGTGTGGCCCTCGTGACTCGCGCGACCACGCCGTTACCGCCGGCCGAACACAAGGCCGAAGCAGTCGAGGCAATGTTCGACCGGATCGCGCCTCGCTACGACCGCTTGAACCGCCTGCTGACGTTCGGCCTCGATGTCGGGTGGCGCCGCCGCACCGTTCGAGACCTCCGGCTCCCGGCCGGGTCGCGGGTCGTCGACGTCGCGTGCGGCACCGGCGACCTCTGCCGCGATCTGCTGAAGGGTGGCTACCGCGCCATCGGTGCCGATTTCTCGGCCGGCATGCTCGCGTCGGCCCGCACCGTGGCGCCGCTGCTACGGGCCGACGCGTTGCAGTTGCCAGTGGCGGATGGGTCCGTCGACGGGATCACGTGCGGGTTCGCGCTGCGCAACTTCACATCACTCGATGGATTCGTCGCCGAGAGTGCGCGGGCGTTACGCACCGGCGGGCGCGTCGCGTTCGTCGACGTCGCCGAACCGGAGAACGCGATCCTGCGGGCGGGTCACCACTTCTATTTCCGGCGGGTCGTCCCGTTCGTCGGCGGTGTGCTCTCCGACCGCGCCGCGTACGCCTACCTTCCCGCGTCCACCGCGTACCTGCCCGGTCCCGACGCGTTGCTCGCGTTGTTGCAGGAGCACGGCTTCGTCGACGTCGCGCGCGTCACGCTGGGGCTCGGCGCCGCGCAACTGCTCACCGGAACGCGCGGATGAGCCTCTCCGATGTCGCGGTCGGTGCCCGCTTACACGCGGTCACTCGCGCGATCGAGACGCCACAAGAACTGCTGGATCACCTCGGCGAGGACGGCTTCGCGTGGTTCGGTGAAGACGTCGCGTTCGTCACCGCCGGCGTGGCCGCCGAGGTCGAACCGGCTGCGGCCGCGGATCTCTTACGCGCGGTGCAGCACGATGCGGCGGCCGGCATACCGAATGCGGCCGGGCCGCTCGCAGTTGGTGCGTTGCCGTTCTCGGGCAACGGCCGCTTGGTGGTACCGGACGAGATCGTCGGCATCACACCCAATGGTCGGGCGTGGGCCACCACGATCGACGGTCGCGCACCGGCGCGAGCCCGGCGCCACGACGCACCGAACGGCTATCGCGTCGAGGCGGTAGCCACGCAGCCTGAGTGGGCATCCTCGGTCGAGACCGCGCTCGGCGAAATCGAGTCCGGCGCGCTGCTCAAAGTGGTGCTCGCGCGCGAAGTTCGGGTCAGTGCCGATTCGCCGTTCGACATCGTCGGTGTGCTCGCGCATCTGCGGCGTGCGCAGCCCGGGTGTTTCGTGTTCGCCGATCGCGGGTTCGTCGGCGCCACCCCCGAATTGCTCGTGCGTCGCGCCGGCGAGCGTGTCACGTGCCGGCCGATGGCGGGCACGATGCCACGCGGCAGCAACAACCAAGACGTCGTCGCCCG
>JAODBJ010000139.1 GCA_025463905.1 Actinomycetes bacterium | reverse complement strand
GCCACGACGCCCCGCAGGCACGCATCGGCCGCCGCCCGGGCCGTGGCGCCGGTCTCGGGGTTCGGTGCCACGTCGCCGATCTGGCGGAGCAGGTCGATCACCTGCTTCACATTGCGCACGAAGTCGCCGCCGGTCATCTCTTCGTCTTCGATGATGTCGGCAAGGTCGTCGCCGGTCGCCCATTCATAGATCGCGGCGGTGAAGCCGGGATCCGGTTGTTTCGTCTCCGGAAGGCGTTCGTCGCGTTCGGTCGCGTTCAGGTCGCGCCAGATCCGCTCGGCCGCTCGCGCCCGGCGCGACACGAGTTGGTTGGGCCAGCGCCGCGGCGCCACCGGTTGATTGCCTTCCGAGCCGCGCCGCTCGTACGTGAAGCACGACACGAGCGCTGCGAGCGTGGGCGGATCGGTGTCATCGAGGAGGCCCTCGCGTAAAGCCTCGGCAAGGACCAGGTCACCCTCGGTGTTGAGCCGGGCGAGGAGCCTGCCCGCCTCGGACAGGCCCCAACCTTCGAGGTACCCCCACGCTTCGAGCACGCCGAGCACCTTGTCGAACTGGCGGCCGAGGCTGTCGCCGCGCCCGGCGACGCGCCGCTCGTGGCGCGCGATCTCGCGTTCGATGCGATCGGCCTGGTACGCGGCTCGTAGGTGCGTCTCGAGCCCCGGCGAACCGGTGAGCGGGTGCTCGCGCAGCGCGGTCTCGAGCGCCGCCACCGCGTCGGTCCCCAACGGTTCGTCGGCCTCGGTCACCTCCACGCGGCGCAATGCATCGGCGGCGGCCTTCAGGAAGGCGGCGCTCTTCGGTGCAAAGGGGCGGGGCAGGTCGATGTGGGCAATGCGTCGCACCGGCCCGTGGAAGTGCTCGGGCACGAGCCGGACCAGATCGCGTGACGCGGTGAGCGCGAGTACACGATCGCCGCCACGCCGGCCGCGTTCTTGCTTGAGGACTACCGCGCGGCCGCCGCGGCGCGGCGCGAGCACGACGTCACCGGGTCGTAACGATTGGAAGCGGGCCGGTCGTTCGTTGGCGCTGCTCTTTCGCGCGGCGTCGAGGTCGGCCCGTAAGCGGCGGAACTCGGCGATATCGCCGGACGGACTCTCGGCCGCAGCTCGGGCCCGGGCGAGTTGTTCCCGCGAACGTTCGAGTTGGCGCTCGAGCGAGACGACATCGCGGTCGGCGTGGTACTGCGCGAACGACAGGTTGAGCAGGTGGCGGGCCTGTTCGGGCGGGTAACGCGACACGAGGTTCGCGGCCATGTTGTACGTCGGCCGGAACGCCGATGTGAGCGCGTACGAGCGCCGCGACGCCAGCGCCGCCACCTGCTCGAACGGCACGAAGGGGTTCCACAACACGACCACGTAGCCGACGTCGTCGATACCCCGCCGCCCGGCGCGCCCGGAGAGCTGCGTGTACTCGCCCGGCGTGAGCAGCTCGTGATGCTCGCCGGTGAACTTCGAGAGCTTCTCGATGACCACCGTGCGCGCGGGCATGTTGATGCCGAGCGACAACGTTTCGGTCGCGAACACCATCTTCAGCAGACCGGTTGCAAACGCCTCCTCGACCGCCTCCTTCATCGGCGGCACCAACCCGGCGTGGTGGGCGCCGAAACCGGCCTCGAGCCCGACGAGCCACGCGTCGTAGCCGAGCACGTCGAGCTCGTCGTCGGAGAGCGCCGCGGTGTGCTCCTCCGCGATCTGACGCAGTTGCGCGCGTTCGGCGGCGTCGGTGAGGCGTAGTCCCGCCGCGACACATTGGTCGACGGCGGCGTCGCATCCCGCGCGGCTGAACACGAAGTTGATCGCGGGAAGCATGTGCTCGTCCCACAGGCGCTCCACCACTTCAGCCCGCCATGGCGCGTAGAGCCGGGGCCGGCGGCCGCGCCCCGCGGGAAGCCGTTGGTCGAGGCGTGCCGCCACCGGGTTTGGTGTGGATTCGCCGTCGTGGTCGACGAATGTCGGCAACAAATGGAGCTGCTCCGAGCCGCGCTCCCCCGCTAGGTAGAGATGCTGGAGTTCGACCGGGCGGCGCTCCTCGATCACCGGCTCGGTCTCGCCGCGCACGGTCTGGATCCACGCCGCGACCTCCTCCGCGTTCGACACCGTCGCGGAGAGGCATACGAGATCGACCTCGGAGGGGAGGTGAATGATCACTTCCTCCCACACCGCGCCGCGGTAGCGGTTCTGCAGATAGTGCACTTCGTCGAGCACGACGTAGCGCAGCCCCTGGAGGGTGGGCGACGCGGCGTAGATCATGTTCCGCAGCACTTCGGTGGTCATCACGACCACCGGGGCTTCGCCGTTGATCGAGTTGTCGCCGGTGAGCAGACCGACGTTCTCGGGCCCGTAGGCGCGCACGAAGTCGCCGTATTTCTGGTTCGACAACGCCTTCAGCGGCGTGGTGTAAAAGGCTTTGGTTCCGCTGGCGAGCGCCTTGGCGATCGCGTACTCCGCGACGAGTGTCTTGCCTGACCCGGTGGGCGCCGCGACCAGTACTGAACGTCCGGCGTCGAGCGCGTCGAGCGCCGCGACCTGGAATGGGTCGAGGGGGAACGGGCGCTGGGCCTCGAAGTCGGCCCTGTCGGTGTTGGCCAACGCATCTATCCGGAACTGCTCGTGGTGGGCGCCGTCGTCGGCGTCGTCGTGCCGCCCGGCGCCGTTGTCGTCGTGCCGCCCGGCGCCGTCGTCGGCGTGGTGGTTGCGCGCGGTGTGGTGGTCGGGATGTTGATGCTCGAAGGAGGCGTGAGCGAAACGTAGTGACGCATCAGGCCGCCGGGCCACGCGGCGCCGGCCGCTCCGATACCGATCAGGACGAGGATGACTCCGACGGCCGTGACGATCGCCACGCGCCCGCGCCAACGGCGCGCCGATCGTGCGTACGCGACAACGGCGGCGAGGGCGGCGAGTGAGAGCACCACGAGCCAGGTCACCCGGGGCTGGCGGTGCGCGATCCCGCCGGTGCCGGCGACGAAGGGGGTTCCCGGTCGCAGCATCCAGACCAGCAGTGCGGTGACGGCCACCACGGCGAAGGCGCCCGCCGCGGCAGTGACGACCTCGCGACGCGATCGGGTGTGCGGCACCGGTGTGCGTCGACGGGATCGGCTCGGGCTCACTTCTTCATCAACTTTCCGATCAGGATCGACGCCTCGTAGAAGAGGTACATCGGGACGGCCATGAATGCGAGTGAGTACGGGTCCTGGCTAGGGGTGATGACCGCGGCAAAGGTAGTGATGCCGACGGCTGCCCACCGCCGGTTGCGGCTGAGCGTCCTTGGCTTCAGCACGCCGACCAGCATCAGGAACACGAGCAGCACCGGAAATTCGAAGGAGAGGCCGAAGGCCAGGATCATCAACGAGATGAGCGAGAGGTACTTGTCGGCGGTGAAGAAGGGCGTGATGCTCGAGCCACCGACGTTCGCCAGGAACTGCAATGCCTTCGGCACCGTCAGCCAGGCCACGAACCCGCCGCCGCAGAACAAGAGGATCGACGACAGGATGAACGGGATCGCGTAGCGCTTCTCCCGCTTGTGCAGCCCGGGAGTGACGAACCGCCAGACCTGCCACAGCCACACCGGCAACGCCAGCACGACCCCGCCGTACGTGGCGACCTTCAGACGCACGGCGAAGGGCTGCAGGGGGTCGGTCGCGACGAGGTCGCAACCCTTGGGAGCGCACCCCCGGTTGTGCTTCGTTATTTGCCGGTACGGCTCCGACAGGAACTTGATGATCCACGGATAAAGAATGAACGCCACGATTGCGGCAAGCGCGACCGCGATGACGCAGATGATGACCCGCCGGCGCAGCTCGGTGAGATGTTCGACGAGCGTCATCCGCCCGCCGTCGCCACCGATTTCGTCACTCACCGGCGGCCGCGCCTAGGAGAACGAGCCGGACGGACCGCTGTCGGGGTCGTCGAGATGGGAGACCGGCGGGAGCGCACCCCGCCCGTCATCATGGTCGCGGTCGCCCTCGATCGAGTGGATCGTGTGGTCCTCGGCGTACGGCTCCCCCACGTCGGGGTGGTCGTCGTTGAGCACTGAGGACAGCTCGGTGCGCATCGAATCCTGCATCCTGCGCAGCTCGCGCATCGCGCCGCCCACCTGCCGCCCGACTTCGGGCAAGCGCTTCGGGCCGAAGACGACCAGCGCGACGAGGAGGATGACGAGGATCTCAGCAGGACCGAGGTTCATGGGCGCAAAGGGGGTGATCGCCGCTCGAACGGATCGGTTCGAGCGTGTTCGATGCTACCCCTGGCCCGGGCCGTTGCCGCGCCGGCGCAGGGCGTCGATGCGGCGGGCAATCCGGTCCTGTTCCACGCGCAATTCGACGACCCCGAGCCGCAGATCGCGGCGGAGATCGTCGAACGCGCTGACCGTCGGCCCCGCTTCGCGCTGCGCTCGAGTCGCCAACAGCGTGATGAGCGCTGCGCCGAACACGACGACGGCGAGCACGCACAACCAAGCGGTCACGTCGGATTCCTCATCGGCGGGACGCTACTGCGTTCCCCCGCTCAGGATGGACCAGGTGACTAGGAAGTAGGTCGGTCGACGAACTCGGCCAGACGGTCGAACCACCCGTCCTCTTGCAAGAAGAGGTGGAAGTCGAGGAGGTCGTCGGGCACGAACGGCGTACCGTTGTGGGACTCGTGCAACTCCGCCGGCAAGCGCCACACCTGCATGCGTACGCCGCTCGAAACGAGGAGGTCGACGATTCGGCGGCTGGCATCCTTGGCAACCGCGCGCCGGCATTCGGGGCAGCGGAAGCAATACGCGCCCCGCTCGTCGTCCGAGCACACTCTGACCGTTAGCTCACTCGCTTTGAGCTGCACATCACCGCAGCTTGGACAATTTGCTCGGATGGTGGTCACCGCAGTCCGTCCCTGGTCTGGTCCCGTCACCCGCCAATCCCGGCGGTGATTTCCCTTCGGCAGTCCTCTGGGGTCGCTTGAGGGAACAGCGGAACTTGTGACGCGCGGCCTCACGCCCAGCATCCGGTTGACAGACGGCGACCGGACGGGCATCACAACAACGTGACAAGAACGTGCCGCGCGGGATCTGGCACGATCGAGGTATGGCGCCGATCACCTTTGCCCACCGGGGCGCGCGGCTCGAGGAGCCGGAGAACACCATCCCCGCGTTTCGCCGGGCGCTCCGCGAGGGTGCGGGAGGGCTCGAAACCGACGCGTGGCTCTCCGCCGACGGTGAGGTGGTGCTCGCCCACGATGCAGTCGTGCGCCGCGGCATGCGGCGGCGCAAGGTGCATGATTCGAGCGCCGACCAACTCGCCGAATTCGGTGTGCCGCGGCTAGCCGACGTCTACGAGGAGCTCGGGAACGATTTCGAGTTGTCGATCGACCTGAAGGAGCACGGGGTCGCGGCGCCGTTGATCGCGGTGGCGCGCAAAGCGGGTGCGCCCGAGCGGGCATGGCTGTGCGCACCGAACATGGACGTGTTACGAGACCTGCGCGAGAACCGCGACGTTCGCCTCGTGCATTCGCAACGGCGCCGCGCGATCGACATCCCGCTCGAACGCCACGCCGCCGATCTCGCCGACCTCGGCGTCGACGCGATGAACATGCACCGCACGGAGTGGAGCGGCGGTCTCGTGTCGTTGTTCCACCGCTTCGGGATCAAAGCGTTCGCGTGGGACACGCAGGAGGTGCGTCATCTGCGCGCCGCGTTGCAGATAGGGATCGACGGTGTCTACTGCGACCGTCCCGACCGGATGGTGAGCGTGGTCGGCGAGTGGAGCACGTAGCTACAAGAAGCCGAGGCGAGTCGGAGGCCAGATGCGTACGAAGACGCGGCCGACGACGCTCGATTTCTTGATTGGGCCGAAGTATCGCGAGTCGCGCGACTGGCTGCGATTGTCGCCCATCACCCAGATCGAGTTCGCCGGGACCGTCACCGGCGAGAACGTCGAAATGGGGGTGTTTTTCGGCAGGTAGGGCTCCTTCAACAACTTTCCGTTGATGTAGATGTGGTTGTTGCGGCCCTCAACCGTTTCGTTCGGGAGGCCGATCACGCGTTTCACGAGGTCTTTGATGTTGCTCGCCTCGCTGGGTGGCTTCGTGAACACGACGATGTCGCCCCGATGGATGTCGTGAAACTTGTAGGAGAGTTTGTTCACGAGGACGCGGTCGTTCGTCTTGAGCGTCGGCACCATCGATTCCGACGGGATGTAGAACGCCTGGAAGAGGAACGTCTTGATGAGGAGCGCGATCACCAGCGCGCTACCGATCAGCGCGAACCATTCGATCGCTTGACGGGTCCCGCTTTGACGCTTCCGGCGCTTCTTGGTCTTGAGGTTCGGGAGGAGCGGGTCAGACCCCGTGGGAATCTCGGCGGTCGTTTTTTCCACGCATTCCATCCTCATATCGGGCCGGGTCACGGTAGCGGCCAAGTACCCGCGCGGCGGCCGCGGCTGCGAGCCCTTGCCGGTCCGCCGGCGCGATGACCTCGGCATCCGGGCCGAGGGACAACACGAGACGTTCCAGCCACGCGGGCTCGCTGACCACCAGCACGACGTCGAGCGTGCCGTCGGCACGCTCCGTGACCGATTCCGTGGGATAGCTCTCTGCAACCCAGGCCGCCGACGGTCTGAGCCGCAATGTCACCATCGGATCGTCGGGGCGCGGGTTGAACACACGCGCCGGTTCGTCGGCCGGCGAGGGCTCAGGTGGGTCGAAGTGGGTGCCGGTGGCCCGAACGCCGCGAATGCGATCGACTCGGAACATGCGTTCACCTTCGACGCGATGGCAGTAGGCGCTCAGATACCACGCCCCCATCGCGTAGAACACGGTGAGGGGATCGATCTCGCGGCGCGTCAGCTCGTCGCGCCCGGCGGACCAGTAGTCGACGTCGAGGCGTTCGTGGCGCGTCGTTGCCTCGCGGACCGCGTGCAAGAACGGCGGCTCCCCAACTTCGACGATCATTTCCGGCACGTCGAGGGCTGCCTCGAGTTGGTCGAGCGCGGTCGCGAGCGGGCCGCTCGGGTCCGAGCCGGGCACGGAGAGCAGGGCACGGCCGGCGGCGAGTAACGCGAGACCTTCGGCGGGCGTCAACCGCAACGGCCGGCGGAAGTAGTCGGCGAGGCGGATCGTGACGCGGCCGTCGTCGTCTTCTTCCACGTCGACGTAGTCGCCACCCGCGTACGGCGGCACACCGATCATGAGCACGAGCGCGAGGTCGTCTTCCAGTTGCGTCTCGGTTATCCCGAAGCGCTGTGCAAGCTCCGTTTTCGTGCTCCCGGGGTGCGCGACGATCCACGGGACGAGGGCCAGGATCCGCTGCACCTCATGCTCCGCAACCGCCCGCGGACTCACCCCAACTCCTTTTGATCGCAGATCGGTACCGAAAAGTGCACTTTTCTGAGATCAAAACCGGTTCGGGTCATGTCTGCTGCTCGAGCCAGGTCACGATCTCGGCGCGCACGTCGGGAGGTCGGAGCACTTCGGCGTGTTCGAGGAAGCCGAGCACCACGACCCGGAACCCCGTCGTATCGACCACGGGCACAGTGACCGTCGCGCGGCCGTCGGGGTGCTTCTCGACGATCACGTCGTCGCCGAGCACCGCGAGGGCACCGTCGAGATAACCCGCATCGACCAGTACCGCGACCGGCACCGGTTCGTCGTCGCCGAACATCCACGCGCGCTCTTCCACATGATCGTCGGGGCGGAAGTCGTCGGGTGCGTCGAACGTGCCCGGCGCGCCCACCTCGACGTCGCCGTCGACGCGATCGGCACGGAACGAACGCACCGCTTCTCGCGCGTAGTCGTAACCCACGACGTACCAGTGCCCGCGCTTCGACGTGACTCCCCACGGCTCGACCGTGCGCCGTTCTCCGCGGTAGTCGAACGTGACCGGCGCACGACGGCGGAACGCGTCGAACAACGTCGCCAGGCTCGGCACGAGCGGCAGCGATGCGATCGGTGCTTCCGACGCACCCTCGAGACCACCGAGCTTCATCAGCGCGCCCTCGGCCGACGCGCTGCCGAGCGAGATCGCGTTCACCGCCACCCGCAACGCCGCGGTTTCCTCGGCGCTGAGCGCCAAGTCGGGGAGGTAGTACTCCTCAGGACGGACGCGATACCCGACCTCGACCGTTTCGCCCGGCAGCTCCTCGACAGTGATGGGCACGCCCATGCCGCGCAACATCTCTTTGTCGCGTTCGAACGCACGCCGGTTCGCGGAGACCTCGGACGGATAGCCGGCAACGTCGCGCACGATTTCCTCGCGCGGGAGCGGCCGGCGCGTGTCGAGCAGCATCGCGAGAAGATTGAGCACGCGTTCGACGCGGCCCGGGGCGTCGGCCATCGGGGGAGGTTACGCGGACGTCGCTCGGTCCGCGGCCACGATGCCCGCCGCGGCGGCGGTCTCGAAGAGCACGGGATCCTCGGCGACGGTGCGCCCCATCGAACGTATTTCGATCCCGCGCGCCGCGAAACGTTCCACGATCCCGAACGGCTCGACGTCGATGACATCGTGACGCTGGTCGACGCCGCTCGCGGCCAGGTCGTCGCGAAGACGTTGTTCGTGCTCCCCGCCGATCGTCGGGAGCGGGATCAGCGCGCGACTGTGGCACGCCACCGTGAGCGCGGTGATCGTGTGGTGCGACACACCGAAGTGGCGCGGGCGAGGATCGGCGAACGACGCGCGGAGCGCGGCGATCGGCACACCACCAAGCCCGGCGACCGCGTCGATCGTCGGACCGACCTCGATGCCGGAAAAGCCGAGGCGCGTCGCGGTGCCGACGATGCCCGGGCCCAGCCCGACGATCGTCGCGTCGGCGCGCGCGATCCGGCGGGCGACCGCCAGCGCGCTGTACACCGACACGGCTTCGTAGTCGCCACCGAAGGCGTGGCCGCACGTGATCGTCGCGTCGAGCAACTCGCGATCGCGCAACGTCGCGACGATGTCGGACAGCGCCATCGGTAACGCCGCACCGTCGGTCATCACGTACGCGAGACGAGCGCCCGGCGTTCGTTCCTTGAATGCGAGCGCGACCGCCGGCACCTGACTGTGCAACGCGACCGCGACCACCGGCATGCCGTCGATCGAGGTCACGTCGGTGAGCTCGACCCAGTGCTCTTCGGTGCTCCCGACGTCGGCCTGCAGACTCGTGTACCGAGCCTTGATGATGTGGCCGGGGCCCGGCACCGACCAACCCTCCCGACTGAGGTTCCAATGCACCACGTGCCATCCGCCGGTGCCGAGGCCGAGCTCGACCGCGGTGGTGTTCACGACGACCGCGTCACCGCTCGCGACGTCGCCCGTGAGTTGCGTGAGCACGTAGGCGCGTTCGGGGCCATTGCCGAGGTCGACGTCGACGCGCTGCAGCCCCGATCGTTCCTCGAGGATCGCGACGACCTTTCCGGTCCGGAACGACGGCATCGCCGAACACCATGCCATGCCACACGCGGGCGCGGCAGTCAGACCGCTCAGACCGAGTCTGAGCCGGTCTGAGCGAGTCAGAGGGACGCGATGAGGCGCTCGACCCGTTCGTCGCGCGACTTGAACGGGTCCTTGCACAACACGGTGCGCTGCGCATGGTCGTTCAGCTTCAAGTGAACCCAGTCGACCGTGTAGTCGCGCTTGCGTTCCGTCGCCCGCTTGATGAACGCGCCCCGCAAACGCGCCCTCGTGGTTTGCGGTGGCGTGGTGACCGCGGTCATGACCTCTTCGTCGGTGACGATGCGCTCGACCTTCTCCCGGCGTTCCAAGAGGTAGTAGAGCGATCGCGTACGACTGACGTCGTGGTACGCGAGGTCGAGAAGCGAGACCTTCGGGTGCGTCAGCGGCAAGTCGCCCCGGGATCGGTACGACTCGATCATGTGGTACTTGATCACCCAGTCGACTTCCGTTCGCAATGCGAGCGGGTCGTCCTCGAGGTGCTCCATCACATGCGTCCACATGTCGAGCGCTTGCTGCTCGAGCGGTGGCAAGCCGCGCCGCTTCGCGAAACGCTGCGCACGCGTGAGGTATTCGGCCTGGATCTCGACCGCCGACAACTCGCGCCCGTTCGCGAGGCGAACCCGTCGGCGGCAGGTGATGTCGTGGCTGATCTCGCGGATCGCGCGGATGGGGTTCTCGAGGGTGAGGTCGCGCCACGGCGCACCGTCTTCTTCGAGCATGCGTAACAGGATCGAGGTGGCGCCGACCTTGAGGAAGGTCGCGTACTCGCTCATGTTCGAGTCACCGACGATCACATGCAGCCGGCGGAAACGCTCGGCGTCGGCGTGCGGTTCGTCGCGCGTATTGATGATCGGCCTCGAACGCGTGGTCGCGCTCGACACGCCTTCCCAGATGTGCTCGGCGCGCTGGCTGACGCAGTACATCGCGCCGCGCGCGGTCTGCAGCACCTTGCCCGCACCCGCGTAGACCTGGCGGCTGACCAGGAACGGGATCAACACGTCGGTGAACTTGGAGAAGTCGCCTTCGCGTTCGACGAGATAGTTCTCGTGGCAGCCGTAGGAGTTGCCGGCCGAGTCGGTGTTGTTCTTGAACAGGAACACTTCGCCGCGAATGCCCTCTTCGCGGAGGCGCTGCTCGGCGCTGTGCACCAAGCCTTCGAGGATGCGCTCCCCTGCCTTGTCGTGCACCACGAGGTCGTGGATCGAGTCGCATTCGGGAGTCGCGTACTCAGGGTGGCTGCCGACGTCGAGGTAGAGACGCGCGCCATTCTCGAGGAACACGTTGCTGGATCGGCCCCACGACACGACCCTGCGGAACAAGTAGCGGGCGACTTCGTCCGGGCTGAGGCGACGTTGCCCACGGAGCGTGCACGTCACGCCGTATTCGTTTTCCAGCCCGAAGATTCGGCGCTCCACGACGGCAGTGTACGACCTTGCTGTCGGAAGCAGGGCCGCTCGACGCTGGGTACACGGACACTCGTACAATCGCTGGTAATGGACACGATGAGCCGGCTGACGTCCGTACACGGGACGTTCCGGGCGCACGTCCTTGCTGCTCGTCTCACGTCGGAAGGTCTCGACGTGGAGTTACGCGGCGCGATCTACAGCCCGTACGCACTCACGATGGGCGATCTCGCCGTCGTCGACGTGTACGTGCCCGAAGAACAAGTCGACGATGCCAGCTACGTGCTGCTCGTCAACGAAGTGGATGCCGCACTCGAAGACGACACTCCGCTACGGCGCCGCAGTCTGCCGTTTCCCGTGCGAGTGACGGCCGGCGCGCTGCTCGTATGCGCCCTCATCCCGGCCATACGACTCGCGTTCTAAACCGCTCGGTGCTTAGCCCAGCAAGGTTGCGAGCTCGTCGCGGCTGAAGCGACGAAACGCGCGGCGCGGTCGCGTGCGATCGAGCAGCGCGACTTCGAGTTGGGGTGCCGTCAACGATTCTTCTTCGGTGCCGAGCACCTTTGCGCCGAGCCGCAACGCGGTCTGCAGGTCGGCGCCGGGCGTGTACTGCTCTTTTAGCGCCTCGCTGATCTGTTCGGCTTGACCGCCAAGCACCGAGTAGTTCTGCTCGTCCATGACGTAGCCGTCGTAGAGAATGTGGTACATGCTGTTCTCGTCGGGCGCGTGACCGACTTCGACGACCAACAGCTCAACTTCGTACGGCTTCATCTCGTGGGTGAACACCTGGCCGAGCGTCTGCGCGTACGCGTTGGCGAGTTCCTGCGCACTCACGTCTTCGCGGGAGTACGAGTAGCCCTTCAGGTCAGCGTGGCGGACGCCGGCAACGCGCAGCATCTGGAATTCGTTGTAGCGACCGACGGCGGCGAAGGCGATGCGATCGTAAATCTCGCTGATCTTGTTCAAACTCCGCGATGGGTTGTCGGCGACGATCAGGATGCCGGGCTCGCATTCGAGGGCCACGAGGCCACGCCCGCGTGCGATGCCTTTGCGCGCGTAGTCCGCGCGGTCCTTCATGAACTGTTCAGGCGAAACGTAGAACGGCATGCTCATTCGGCTACGACCTCCGCCGCTCGGTCATTGCCGGCAACGCGCGTAGCTGCGGTCTGGCGCCCGGCCCTCATGCGGCTACGACCTCCGCCGCTCGGTCATTGCCGGCAACGCGCGAAGCTGCGGTCTGGCGCCTGGCCCTCATTGTTCGCGGCCACCCTGTTCGGGGCCGGAGAGCAACGCGATGCTCTTCGCCTCTACTTCGTCGTCGGTGAGGGTGCGGTAGCCCTCGGCGTCGATGACCGCAATCAACGGGAAGATGCGACGCACGAGATCGGGGCCGCCCGTCGCGGTGTCCTCGTCGGCGGCGGCGAACAGCGAGCGCAGCGCGAGGTCGACGGTTTCGTCGGCCGACATGCCTTCGTGCCAGCCCGCCTTGATCCAGTTGCGGGCGTGCACGCTGCCCGAACCCTGCGTTTGGAAGTCGAGTTCTTCGTAGCGGCCGCCGGTGATGTCGTAGCTGAACACACGGCCGCGGTCACGGCTGTCGTCGTAGCCGGCGAACAGCGGCACTACTGCGAGACCCATCATCGCGGCCTGGAGGTTGGCGCGGATCAACTGACTGAGTTGGTTCGCTTTGCCTTCGAGGCTCAGCGCGTTGCCCTGCACCTTCTCGTAGTGCTCGAGATTGGTTTGGAACAAGCGGACCATGTCGACCGCGGGCCCGGCGGCACCCGCGATCGCGACACCGGAGTGCTCGTCGGCCGGGAACACCTTCTCGATGCGACGGCTCGCGATCGAGTACCCCGCGGTGGCGCGGCGGTCGCCTGCCATCACGACACCGGTTGCGAATCGAACCGCGATGACGGTGGTGCCGTGCGTGATCTCGGGCATCGTGGTTCCGGCAGGCGGTGGCACGAGGTCGGCGCCCGGAAGCTGGTGGGGTGCGACCCGGCGCAGCAGTTCGGAGAACGACGGACCGGGATCCAGTTGTAAGGGAAAGAGCGGAAGCGGGCTGTCCGGCATTGGCGGCCGAGACTACCGGAGGGGGCTCAATTTCCCGCGGCCAATGCAGCCGCCCGTTCGCGGGCTGCAGTGACCAGTTCGACGGTGTCGTGATCGAACCGGTCGAGGTACCCGGCGGCCGCCGCAAACAGATCGTGTGATTCCTGGAAGAGCCCTAGCGCGTTGTTGCACCGCACGCACAGCAGCTCACGGGTCTCGCCGCTCACGTGATCGTGATCGACGTGCAGCGTGAGATCCCCCGGCTTCTCCCGGCAGATCGCGCACACCCCACCCTGCGCTTCGAGCATCGCGTCGTACTGCTCCACCGTGAGCCCGTACTTCCGCTTCAAGTGGCTCTTGCGGTTCGCAACTGCCTTGCGGCCAGAGGTGACGTACTCGCGCTGTCGTGCGGCGTAGCGCTCGGGGTTCTCGCGCTGCCAACGAACTGCACGTTCAATCGCGGGCCGCGGGTTCTCGGCATATGCGGCTTTGCGCCGGGCGAGATTGCAGGCCTTGCACTCAGGCCGGCGGCCGTCACGTGCATTGGAGCTGGAGTAGAAGTCGTCGAGTGGCTTCGTCTCGCGGCAGTGGAGGCAGCGTTTCACGACGTGAACCTACGCCCGGGGTGCGACAGTTCGTCGCTTTGGACAGAGTTTCTGCTACTGCCCACCCTTTTGAACGTAGTTACGAACAAACTCCTCCGCGTTCTCCTCTAGGACGGAGTCAATTTCGTCCAGGAGATCGTCGATGTCTTCCTTGAGTTCCTGGCCGCGGTCCGATGGCGCCGCGACCTCCTCAACTTCTTCTTCGCGCTCTTTCGGCG
>JAODBJ010000127.1 GCA_025463905.1 Actinomycetes bacterium | reverse complement strand
GTTTCCACGAGCGCGATCCCGCGCCCAGTTACCGCGTCAGTCGAGTAGCGACGCCGGCGAGGCGCCGCCGGGCTGTCGTCGCGGACCGTGCAGCGAAAGAACCCGCGCGAACGCTCTAGCTCGACCGTCGGCGCGGAGCGCGCGTGCAACAACGCGTTCGTGACCAGTTCCGACACGAGCAGTACGGAGTCGTCGACGACGGCGCGCGGCACACCCCACTCGCCCAGCGTCGCCGATACGAAGAGGCGAGCCCGTGATGGAGCCGTTCGATCTGCGGGTAATTCCACCGACGGCACAACGCGGAATCCTATCGACACTCCCCGCGCGAGACAGGCGACTGACCGGCGCGCGCAGCCGGTCGGGCTATCGTTCGAACGTGGCGTCCGGGCCCGCAGGGGGTTTGAGGGGCCGTCGCGCCTCGCAATGGTGGGTGATCGCGATGGCGCTCGCGGTCATCGGGGCGATCGCGATCGCGGACGCTGCCACCACCGCGGTACTCGCTCCCGCAGTCGTCGCCGGGCCCTTCCTCGTCGCGGTGTTCGACGACGGGCCGACGACCGCGTTCGTCGGGGCGCTGGCTGTCGTCGCTGCGGCCGTATCGCTCGGCCTCCAAGACATCTCGGGTACGCAACAGGCGGCCGACGTCGCCGTGGTCGCGATCGGTGCAGTCGCCGCCACGCTCGTCGCCGCTCGCCGCACACGCCGCGAAGCCGAGTTGCAGGCGGCGCGGCCCGAGATCGATCTCGCCCGCCGGCTGAAACTCGCGCTCGACGCCGGCCGGATGGGCAGCTGGTCATGGGACATGCGCACGAACGCAGTCGACTGGGACGACTTGCTCGAACCGCTGTTCGGCGTCGAACCGGGAACCTTCGAGAAGACATTCGAGGCGTGGAAGCAGACGCTGCATCCTGAAGATCGCGAGCGCATGCTCGAGACCGTGGAAAAGGCCGTCGCCGCCGGCGCGCAGTTCCGCATGGACCATCGCACGATCTGGCCCGACGGATCGGTGCACTGGATCGAAGGACGCGGTGAGGCGGTGTTCGACGCCGCCGGCAACGTCATCGGCGCGACGGGTGTTGCGATCGACATCGACGACCGGCACCGGGCCGACCTCGAACGGGCGACGTTGTTGGCGTCGGAACGGGAAGCTCGTCGCGCGGCCGAACGGTCGATGGCTGCGCTCACCCACCTGCAAGACGTCACGCTCGGTTTGTCGGGCGCGAGCACCGTCGACGAGATCGCGGACCTCATCCTCGAGCACGGCATCTCTGCGCTGGGCGCCCGCACGGGGTATTTCGCGACCGTCGATACCGAGCAACAGACCCTCGTGATGCGATCGCAGGTCGGCTACCCGCCGAACCTCATCGATCAATACCGGTTCGTCGAGGTGAGCGCATCGCTCCCTGCTCCCGAAGTGCTGCGAACGGGAAACCCGATGTTCGTGGAATCACCCGTCGACGGCGTCGCGCGCTATCCCCATTTTCCGCGCGACGACATGCACGGCGCGTTCGTGGTGTACCCGCTCTTCGTCGACGGCACGCCGGGTGGAGTCATCGCGCTCGGTTTCGACGAGTCGCGCCACTTCCCCGACGAGGACCGCGCGTTCATCGGCGCAGTCATGGAAGCGTGCGCGCAAGCGTTGCAACGTGCGCTCCTGTTCGAGGCCGAACAAACCGTCCAGGACCGGTTGCGTCTCCTCCTCCATGCCTCGGAACGGCTGGCCGCGCTCGACGACCCCGACACGCAACTGCAGGTAGCCGCCGACATCGCGGCCGACCGCATCGGTCGTTGGGCCACGATCCAACTGTTCGACGGGCGCGGTGCACTCCAGCGCGTTGCCGTTTCGCACGCCGATCGCGACCGGGTTGCGGAACTCGAGCAACTTCTCGCGCTCGATCTCGACGGGGGCGTGACGTCGCGCGAAGTGATCGAGTCGGGTCGCCCGGTGTTGTTGCCGCGTACGCCGGCCACGACGCAGCCGGTCGAGCTGAGCGACGACGTCCGCCTGATCGTCGAACGAGTCGGGTGGCGCTCCGGCATCGTTGCGCCGATGATCGCGGGCGGGCGTTGCGTCGGCGTGCTGACGATCGGCGACGACCGGCCGGTGCGCCTGGGTCACGTGCACCTCGAAGTCGCGATGGACCTTGGGCGCCGAAGCGCGTCGGCGTACGAACGGGCGCGCTTGTTGCGATCCGAACAAGAACTTGCCGCGAGCGCGCTGCGCGAGAGTCAGGCGCAGCTCGAAGCCGAGCACCGCCTCGTCGCGTTGCTGCAGAGCAGCATCCTCCCCGACGCGCTCCCGAACGTGCCGGGCCTCGAGTTCGCCGCGTGCTACCACCCCGCCGAGAGCGGCATCGAGGTCGGCGGCGACTGGTACGACGCGTTCGACGTCGACGGAGGTGGCATCGTGATCGTGATCGGCGATGTCGCCGGCCACGGCATCGCCGCCGCGACGTTGATGGGTCGGGTACGCAACGCCGCGCGCGCGTTTGCCGTCGAGGATCCCGACCCGGGAACCCTCCTACGCCGCCTCGACCGCGTGTTGCGCGTGCTCGAAGACGAGGCCATGGTCACGGCGATCGCGTCGCACTTCGATCCGACGACGCGGGTGTTGTCGTGGGCGCGGGCCGGTCACCCTCCGGCACTCGTCTGCACCGGCGAGCGCACGGAGTTCCTCGACTCGATCGGCGGCACGCCTCTCGGCGCAATGGCGACCGAGTACCAAGTCGCGCAACACGAACTCGAGCCCGGCGCGCTGCTGGTGCTCTTCACCGACGGCCTCGTCGAACGACGATCCGCGCCGATCGACGACGGCCTCGCATGGCTGGCCCAAAGAGTCGCGGCGACGCCCGACGCCGACCTCGAAGTGTTGTGCGAGGCGCTGCTCGACGAGCGTTACAGCGGCCGCCCCAGCCTCGACGACATCTGCGTCATCGCCATGAGGGTACAAAAGTAACCAAAAGGAACTGCGCGGCGGGGCGTGAGACAGGGGCGGTTGTCTCACACCCCACGCCGCGCTCCGGGCCCGGAGGCAGGGGGTGACCGGGCCGGATCAGGGGGCGCCCGAAGATTTGGGGGCGCCGCGATACACCGTTTACATGTTGCGAATCCCGGCGGCAGCCGGGGCGACCCAGAGTACGACGACAGTGCCAACAGTCGTTGCGAAGGCGAGTAAGCGCTTGGTCATGGTTGACCTCCCCCTGCTAGCGACGTTCCCGCACCTCGCAATGTGCGAATACGTTGTCTCGCCGGTGTCTCAATCGACACGGGCTGCCGGCAAAACCTCGGGCTCACCGCAAAACGCGGCGACTCAAGGTGCCCTTAGTCGCGCTCTCGGTGACCTCGGGTAGGGGTTGGCACGCCGAGGCCGCGCAACGTGGCGAGGTCGCGACGGACGGTGGATCGGCTCGACCCGATGGCATCAGCGAGATCGTCGACGGTTGGAGCGGCGCCCTGCTCGGCCGCCTCGTCGAGCAGCCGGAGAATCTGGCGACGGCGGCGCTGTCCGACGTCGGCGACGGCCGCGTCGTCGGGCGATTCGAGCGTCCAGGTGATCTCCACCAACTCCTCGGGCCGCAACGACCGTCCGAGGGGCGCTTCGGTTCGCGGGAGGCGCAACGTCTGGCGGGTCGGGCTCGTGATCGCGTGGGCCGCGGCAATGGCGGCGTGCTCCGGCACGTGGTCGATCGCCCGGCGGCGCACATCCGCCTCGAGGCCGTCGACGCGCCGCACGAGCTCGGCGTGCGCACGCTCGAGAGTGATGGCCGCTTCGTCGTTGTCGCCGATGGCGAGGGCGCACCGGTGGTGCCACCACAGCGCCGCGCACGCGTGATCGGCGCCGGCACCCAGTGAATCGACGGCGACTTCGGTGACGAGATACGCCTCGGCCACCCGCCCGAGTTCGAGCAGGCACAGGCCGCGCACCGCAATCAGACCGGGGCGCTGTTCGTCGGTACCGGTGGCGTCACAGGTCGCGACGGCGGCGTCGAGCCGCTCGAGCGCGGCCGCGTAATTGCCAGCAGTGATTTCCAACAGCGCGTAGGACCGTTGAAGTTGAAGCTCGAGCCACGCGTCGGGAACGTCGAGCAGCGCACTGAGCCCGCGACTCAACAACGTGGCGGCTTCGTCGAGGCGTCCGGCGCGCGCCGCGACCGCACCGAGCACGTCGAGACAATGAGCCTCGCCGCGGCGGTCGCCCACGCCGCGGAAGTATTCGAGCGCTTGACGCGCCTCACGCTCGGCCGCGTCGTCGTCGCCGAGCACCGCGTGCCGCACCCACGCGGTGTTGGCACAAACCATTGCCTCACCGCGGCGGTTGCCGAGCTCGGAGAACACGACCGACGCTTCGCCGTACGCGGTCAATGCGTCGGCGACCCGTCCTTGCGCGTAGCAGAGGTTCGCGAGGTTGAGGAGCTGGACGCCCTCGCCGTGGCGGTAGCCGATGGTGCGGCACCGTTGGAGCGCATCGCGTAGCGCGCGTTCGGCAGCCTCGGTGTCGCCTTGTTCCATCGCGACAACACCGGTGACGCCGAGCGCCTCAGCTTCGCCGCGAACGTCGCCGCTCGCTTCGCTCTCGGCGCGGGCAAGCGCGAGTTGGCGACGGGCATCGTGGTAGCGCTGCGTTTCACGCAGCGCGTGGCCGAGTTCGCAGCGCGCCGCGGAACGCGCCATCGGGTCGTGGTCGAGCACTTCGATAGCCGTTTGCAAGCTCGGCACCGCGGCCGCGGAACGACCCGACCACCGCAACGCCGCAGCCAACGCCACCAGCGACGCTCCCACGCCGCGCCGGTCGCCGACCTGCTCGTGCAACAGCACCGCGCGGCGGGCTTCCACCTCGGCTTCGTCGAACCGGGCGCTGTGCGCACACCACCAGGCGCGCCGGCGGGCCGCTTCGGCCTGCATTCCCGCATCGCCCCGAGCGAGTTCGACGAGCTCGTCGAGCACCGCGGACTGGTCCTCGCGATGACCGAGGACGTCGAGGCAACGTTCGTGCTGTGCCAGTAGGTCGAATCGGTCCTGAGGCGACAACGCGGCACTCGGCGCGAGCTCGGCGGCGCGCGCGAAGGAGTGCAGTGCGCTGCGATAGGCATGCAGCTCGAGCGCACGATTCCCCGCTTCCACGAGGTACCGCACCGCCACTTCGGAAATACCGGCTTCGGCGTAGTGATGCGCGAGCGCTTCGACATCGTCGGCGTGGGTGCGGGCGAGCGCGCCCGCGATCCGCCGGTGCATCTCCGGCCGGAGTTGGTCGCGGATCGAGCTCTCCACGACGCTGCGAACCTGTTCGTGGTGGAAGGCGTAGCCGCCGTCGACCTCGACCAGGAGTCCGCGAGCCAGCAGGTTGTCGATCGCGTCGAGGAGCTGCGCGCGCTGGAGTTCCGTCGCGAACTGGAGGGTTTCAAGTTCGATCACGCCCGCTCGCAACGAGGTGAACTCGATGACCGTCGTTTCGTCGTCGGAAAGCGCAGAAACGCGCGACGTGACGACCCGTTTGACGCCCGGCGTGATCGGGAGCGTTTCGGTGTTGGCGAGTTGGTCGAGGTCGCCGATCTCGACCACACCGGTTTCGAGTCGACCCTGGTCGCGTAGTGCGCGGAGCGTTTCGAGGACGAACAACGCGTTGCCACCGGTGTCGTCGAGCAAGCGGGCGCAAAAACGCGGCGGGACGGTGGCAACCGCGAGGCTACGGCGTACCAGCTCGCCCAGTTCGAACACGGTGAACGGCCCCAACAGGAGGCGACCGCGACCACATGTGCGGTCGAGTTCGCGCAACGTCTCCCACACCTCGCCGCGCTCGCGCGACTCCTCCTTGCGGGCGGTGAGACATACGAGCACCCGGCTGCCATCGAGATGGCCGGCCAGCGCGCGCAGCACATCGAGCGTTTCACCGTCGGCCCATTGGACGTCGTCGACGACGAGCAGCAACGGAGCGTTCCGGCTCAGCGCGAGGAGGGCACGCAACAACGCTTCGCGGATGCGTTCCTGCTCTTCGCCGGGCCGTAGCGGCGGCCCTTCGGGGAGGTCGGGCAACCATTCTGCGATGCGCGGCTCGATGCGAGCGAGGCTGTGCAGCCAGATCGGGTCGAGGCGTTGGGCAAGCTGCTGAGCCCGCAATGGCGTGAGTGCGGACGCGAGCGCGTCAGCGAGTGGCGCGTACGGCCGCGCGACCGCGTTGCCGTGGCAGCGTGCCCACAAGACGTCGAAGCCCCGCCAGCGCGCGTCGTCGCACACTTCCCGGACGAGCCGAGTCTTGCCCACGCCGGGGTCGCCTTCGACCAGCACGACGCCGCCCTGGCCGCGCAGCGCGAGCTCCACCCGGTCGACGAGGATCGCGCGTTCTTCGCGGCGGCCGACGAACGGCACCGCGCCGTCGCGGCGGAACAACGGCGACTGCGTCGCTTGCAACACCGCGCCCACCGGTTCGAGCTCGGTCTCGCGGTAACGAACGATGCGTTCGTAGAGCGCTTGCGTTTCCGGCGACGGTTCAGTGCCGAGCTCGTCGGCAAGAACGGCGCGGCAGCGTTCGTACTGTTGGAGCGCGTCGTTGACGCGGCCGAGCAGGAAATACAAACGGATCGCGGCGCGGTGAGCGGTTTCGCGTAACGGGTCGTGGTTGGTGAGGCGGCGTGCGTAGGCGAGCGCTTGTTGGTTGTCGCCGGCGCCGGCGAGAAGGTCGACGAGCACCGTGAGCGCGTTGAGGTAACGCTCCCGCAGCCGCTCCTGCTCGAAGGTCACCCAGTCGTCGTAGAAGCCGGCGAGGAAGTCGCCGCGGTACAGCTCGACGCCGGCGCGCAACTGCTCGAGCGCGAGCCAACGTTCTTGCGGGTCGAGGTGCTCCATCGGCTCGACGCCGTCGAGCGCGCGCTCGAACAGGTCGACGTCGAGCCAGTAGGGCGCCGCCGCGTTGAACACCACTGCGTCGGCCGTGGTGAGGAGGTGCGGCTCGCCGCCGGATGTTTCCGCCAGCACGTCTTGCACTTGCCACAGCGCCTGGCTCAGACGGCGGCGCGCCTTCGTTTCGGGAAGGTCGGGCCAGAAGAGACCGGCCAAGAGATCGCGCGTGTGACGGCGATCGCGGTTGACCGCGAGGTAGGCGAACAGTGACCGGGCCGCCCGCGATGGGATCGGCGGGAGCGTTCGGTGCCCCTGTTCGAGGAGGAACCCTCCCAAAAGGTGGATCCGCAGCGGCTCCACGGCGCAAAGGGTACCGGCTGGGCTGAGGGCGGGCGAACGATACCTTCGCGGTCATTACTCGCCAGGAGGGTGCGGGATGCCGGGGACCGTGATCTACGAGCGTGACGACCACGTCGCGACGATCACCTACAACCGTCCGGAAGCGCTGAACGCAATCAACGCCGCGCTCCGTGAGGACTTGAACGCGGCGTGGCTGCGCTTTCGCGACGACAACGACGCCTGGGTCGCCATCGTCACCGGCGCCGGGCGAGCCTTCTGTGCGGGCGCCGACACCAAAGACGGTGCCGGCTCGGTCGGCACCTGGCCGGGTTCCTTCTGGGAGATACCGACGGTCAACTCGTTCGAGAGCGGTCTCGAGGTGTGGAAGCCCACGATTGCGGCCGTCAACGGTTACTGCCTCGGTTACGGCCTCACGCTGGTGACCGCGTGCGACTTCGTGATCGCGAGCGAACGGGCCGTGTTCGGGTTTCCCGAGGTCCGCATCGGCGTGCCCACGATCGTCGGGGCGATCCGGCTGCCGAAGAAGATCGGGATGCAGCACGCACTCGAGCTGCTGCTCACCGGCGACCGCATCGATGCCGCCCGGGCCAAGGAGATCGGCCTCGCGCTCGACGTCGTCGAACACGACGATCTTCTCCCTGCCGCGCGGCGCCTCGCCGCGCGGTTGTGCCAGGGCGCGCCGCTCGCGGTGCGCGCAGTGAAGGAGATGGCGTACCGCGGCCAGCAACTCCCGTGGACAGACGCGGTGCGGATGGGCGAGGCGATGCGGCGCGTTGTACACGACACCGAAGATGCCCGAGAGGGTGGTCTCGCCGCACGCGAGGCGCGCCCCCCGACCTGGAAAGGAACGTGACGGAAACGTGAAGATCGTCGACACGCCACGCGCGTTGCGGGCACTGGCGCGCTCCGGTTTGCTTGCGCCGACGCGCCCCGATCGGCTGCTGCGCGCCGGCTTCGCGCTGCGCTACTGGGGCATGAGTCTTGCCGCGGGCTTTGCGGCCGGCGCGGCGCGCTTCGGCGACCGGATCGGCATCATCGACGAGCGCGGGCCGCTCACGTACGGCGAACTCGACCGGCGCGGCAACGCGCTCGCCCATGGGTTGCGCGCACTCGGTGTGGAGCCGGGCACGGTGGTGGGGATTCTCTGCCGGAACCATCGCTACTTCGTCGACATCACCGGTGCGTGCTCGAAAGTCGGAGCGCACGCGCTGTACCTCAACACCGCGTTCTCTGTCCCGCAGTTACGCGAAGTCGTGGCGCGTGAGCAGGTTGGTGCGCTCGTTGTCGACGAGGAATTCACGCCGATCGTCGAAGGATTCGACGCCGGGCCCATCGTGCTCGCATGGACCGAAGGCAGCGAACGCACCTCGACCGGTCCGACCATCGATCAACTGGTCGCACAGCATGACCCCACACCTCCGCCGCGACCGACCGTCATTGGGCGCACGATCGTCCTCACCTCCGGCACAACCGGCACCCCGAAGGGCGCGTCACGCGAGCACACTGCAGCGATCGGCCCTGCCTTTGCGATGCTCGATCGCATCCCGTACGAGGCCGGCGAAACGATGCTCATCGCGGCGCCGATGTTCCACTCGTGGGGGTTCGGCAACTTCACGATCGGCCTCGCGCTCGGCGACACGATGGTCTGCGAACGACGTTTCGACCCTGAGGCGACGCTCGCCGCGATCGAGCAGCACCGCGCGAACGTGCTCGTTGCCGTGCCGGTGATGCTGCAACGGATCCTCGAGCTTCCGCCCGAAGTGTGCGCGCGGTACGACACGTCGTCGCTGCGCCTGGTTCCGCTTTCGGGCTCCGCAATCCCGGGCGGTCTCGCACCCCGCTGGATGAAGCAGTTCGGGCCCAACATCTACAACCTCTACGGCTCCACCGAGGTGGGGTACGCGACCGTCGCAACCCCCGAAGACCTCGAGGCGGCGCCCGGTACCGCCGGTAAGCCGCCCGCGGGAACAACCGTGAAGATCTTCGACGAGCGCGGCAACGAACTTCCGACCGGCGAAACCGGTCGCATCTTCGTACACAGCGACCTGCTGTTCGACGGGTACACGGGCGGTGGGTCCAAACCGATGCTCGACGGCTTCATGAGCACCGGCGACACGGGGCACTTCGACGCGAACGGTCGCCTGTTCGTCGAAGGCCGCGAAGACGAGATGATCGTGTCCGGCGGCGAGAACGTGTTCCCGCGCGAAGTCGAAGACCTGCTGTCGTCGCGCGACGACGTCGTGGAGGCTGCCGTCGTCGGTGTGCCCGACGAAGAATTCGGGCAACGGTTGAAGGCATACGTCGTGCGTGCACCGGGGCAACCGCTCGACGCCGACACGGTGCGCAACTACGTGAAGGCCAACCTCGCCGGCTTCAAGGTGCCGCGCGACGTGGAGTTCGTCGACGAGCTCCCCCGCAACGCAACCGGCAAAGTTGTAAAACGCGCGCTGTGAACATGCTCGCCATAGATATCGGCGGCACGAAAATGTCGGCCGGGATCGTCGGACCGGACGGCACGCTGACCGAACGGCGCGATGCGCCGACACCCGCGGGCACCGACGCCGACGCCCTGTTCGACACGCTCGCTGCGCTCGTGCTCGACCTGCCGTTCGCCGGAGCGAGCGCGTGCGGTGTCGGGTGCGGTGGTCCGATGGACCGAGGCGGTGAGCACGTGTCGCCGCTCAACATCCCCGCGTGGCGCAACTTTCCCTTGCGCGCCCGCCTCGCCGCGCTCACCGGCATGCCCGTGTTCGTCGACAACGACGCCAAGGCGCTCGCACTCGGCGAAGGCTGGACCGGGGCGGCAGCAGGATGCCGCAACTACATCGGGATGGTGGTGTCGACCGGCGTCGGTGGCGGCATTGTGTGCGACGGTCGTCTGCTCGATGGCGAGACCGGCAATGCCGGGCACATCGGGCACGTGATCGTGGAGCCAGACGGCCACATTTGCGGTTGCGGCGCGCGTGGCTGCCTCGAAGCGGAAGCGTCGGGGCTTGCGATCAGGCGCATCACCGGCGCCGACCCGAAAGACGCGACCCCCGAAATGATCGAACGCACCGGCACGCTCGTCGGCCGCGCGGTGGCATCGGTCGCCAACTTGCTCGACCTTCACCTCGCGGTCGTCGCCGGTTCGGTCGCGCTCGGCTACGGCGACCCGTTCTTCGCCGCGGCGCAACGCGAGATCGACGCACGCTGCCGCCTCGAATTCAGCCAAGGCACGCGCATCGTGCCCGCGAAACTCGGCCGCGACGCGCCGCTCATCGGCGCCGCCCGCGTCGCCCTCATCCGCGTCTAAACCCCCGCCCTTCTTCCGAACTTGCGTCACGGACTGCCCCTCCAGCCGCAATTCGTGACGCAAGTTGCGGGGTTTTGGCGGGGGTTAGGCGGGGGGTTGGGCGGGGTTAGGGGGTGTAGTCGAAGATGCCGCCGTCGATCACGACGGTGCCCTCTTGCGTCACGGTTTGGAAGATCGCCTGACCATCGGCTTCAGTCCACATCTTCACGGTGAGCGTGTCGCCGGGGTAGACGGGCTTCGAGAACCGCGCGTCCATCCCCTTGAACTTCGCGGGATCGGAGCCGCACAACGCGTGCAGCAACGCACGTCCCGTGAACCCGTAGGTGCACAGGCCGTGGAGGATCGGCTTCGGGAACCCGGCGAGCTTGGCGAACGACGGGTCGGAGTGCAGCGGGTTGCGGTCGCCGGAGAGGCGGTACAACAACGCCTGGTCGGTGCGCGTCTCGTACGTGACTTCGTGGTCAGCCTTGCGCTCGGGCGCCTTCGGCCGGGTGGGAAGTTCGTCGCCGCGGCTCTCTCCGAAACCACCTTCGCCGCGGATGAATGCACCGAAGCGCGTTTTGAACGCAGGCTGACCGGAGTCTTTGTAGCTCGACTCGGTCTCCATCACCGCGAGCGCACCGGAACCTTTGTCGTAGATACCGACGACGCGGGTGGTGCTCACGATCGTGCCTTCAGCAGGGATCGGGCCGTACACCTCGACCTTCTGCTCACCGTGGACGAGCATCGCCCAGTTGAAGTCGCCGAAGCTCGGCATGCCGCCGCCACCCATGCCGACGATCACCGGGAACGTGGGCAGCACCTGCTGCTTCACGTCCTGGCTGTTCTCGGTCGTGAACTCGAGTTCGAAACCGGTCGGGTCGACCTGACCCGCGCCAACACCGAGCGCGTAGAGCAGCGCGTCCTGGTGCTCCCACGAGCGCTCCCCCGGCTTCGAGACGGAACCAACTGAATCCAGATTCATGGGCATGGCAGCAGTCTCCCCCTACTCCATCATTCCGGCGTTCGGACGGGCGTCCGCCACCAGCTTCGGTATCACGTCGCCGAGCTTGCCCGGCTCCCAACGCAAGCCATTGTTCTCGGCAGTTGGGCCGCGGTGCCAACCTTCGGCCACACCGATGCGGTCACCGGCGACGAGGAACACCCGCCCGGTCACGTCCTTTGCCTCGCTCGAACCGAGCCACACGACCAGCGGCGAGATGTTGGCCGGGTCGAGCGTGTCGAACGTTGCGCCTTCGGGCGCCGGACCCATGCCGAGGCTCTCGGTCATACGAGTGCGCGCGACGGGTGCAATCGCGTTTGCGTTCACCCCGTAGCGGCCGAGCTCGAGCGCGCAGATCTGCGTGAACGCGGCGATGCCCGCTTTCGCGGCGCCGTAGTTCGTTTGCCCCGCGTTGCCGAAGAGACCCGAGGGCGACGACGTGTTGATGATGCGCGCGTCGACCGTGTTGCCGGCCTTGGTCTGCTCACGCCAGTACTCGGCGGCGTGACGGGTCGGGCCGAACGTGCCTTTGAGGTGCACCGCGATCACGGCGTCCCACTCCGCCTCCGTCATGTTCACGAGCATGCGGTCGCGCAGGATGCCCGCGTTGTTCACGAGCGTGTCGAGACGCCCGAACGCGTCGATCGCGGTCTGCACGATGCGGCGCGCGCCTTCGAAGTCGGCGACGTTGTCGCCGTTCACGACCGCTTCGCCCCCCATCGCCTTGATGTCTTCGACCGTCTGCTGCGCGGGCGTGAGGTCGGCACCCTCACCGCTCGCGTCGCCGCCGAGGTCGTTCACCACGACCTTCGCTCCCTCGCGCGCGTACGCGAGTGCGTGCTCGCGTCCGATGCCGCGACCGGATCCGGTCACGATCACGACACGCCCCTCACAAATACCTGTCACTCGAGTTCCCCTTTGTCGCGGTATTGCTCGCGCAGCACCTGTTTGTACAACTTGCCATTGTCGTGCCGGGGCAACGCCTCGACGAAATCGACGCGACGCGGACACTTGTAATGCGCGATGCGGTCCCGGCACCACTCGATGAGCTCGTTCCCGAGCGCGGAACTCGGCGCAACCCCCGCCTGCGGCTCTACGACCGCCACCACGACCTCGCCCCAATCGTCGTCGGACACGCCGATCACACCGACGTCTCCGACCGCCGGGTGCTCGATGATCGCCGCCTCCACCTCCGCCGGATAGATGTTGACGCCACCGCTGATGATGAGGTGGGCGCTGCGGTCCGTGAGGAAGAGGAAGCCGTCGGCGTCGAGGTAGCCGACGTCACCGAGCGTGAAATAGTCGCCCCGGTAACTGCCGGCGGTCTTTTCAGGGCTCTTGTAGTACTCGAAGCGGCCCTCCTCGATCTTGTCGGGTGCCTTGAGGAACACGGTGCCGACGGTGCCGGGTGCGACTTCGGCACCGTCTTCGTCGAAGACCTTCACCTGATCCAGCGGGTTCGGCTTGCCGACGGTGCCCGGTTTCGTCAGCCACTCGGCCGAGCCCACGAGGGTGCCGGTGCCTTCGGTGGCCGCGTAGTACTCCCAGACCACAGGACCCCACCACTCGATCATGCGCTGCTTCACGTGGGCCGGGCAGGGCGCCGCGCCGTGGATCACGACTTGGAGGGAAGACGTGTCGTAGCGGGCACGCACGTCGTCGGGGAGCGACAGCAGCCGGTGGAACATCGTGGGCACCATGTGGGTGTGGGTCACGCGGTGACGCTCGATCAGCGCGAGAGCGTGTTCCGGATCCCACGAGTCCATCACCACGATCGTGACGCCCGCGATCGCCGGCGTACTGAGCGAAAAGGCGAGCGGTGCCGCGTGATACCACGGGCCGGTGCAGAGATGCACGCTGTGATCGGGGTGGTACCCGGAGAGATTCGCGAGCGCGATCGCAGTCGGCGCGGTGCCGCGGCGGAACACGCCTTTCGGGCGACCGGTCGTACCCGACGTGTAGAGCATCGTCATGCCGAGCACCGGATCGTCGACGTCGGTGGCGGGTTCGGGCGCGAGGGCGTCGTCCCAACGTTCGAAACCGGGGATGTCGCCACCGACGGCGATGCGGGCGCGCAGGTTCGGTGCGAGCGCAGCCGCTTGCTCCGCCGCACCGGCAAACCTCGCGTCGGCGACGAACACCTCCGCGTCACAGTTGTCGACGATGTACCCCACCTCCGGGCCCGTGAGATGCCAGTTCACGGTGGTGAGCCGCAGCCCGGCCCGTTGCGACGCGGCCAGCACTTCGGCGAATTCGGGCCGGTTCGAGCACATCAGCGCGACGCCGTTGCCGGCGACAATGCCACGGGCTCGTAAAGCCCGCACACAGCGGTTCGAATTCGCGTTGATCTCGGCGAAGGTGCGATCGCCGTCGGCCGTGATGAGCGCAAGCCGGTCGGGCTGGCGAGCCGCCCAGTACGACGGCGACATGCCGCGTTCAGCTGCTGCCAGTTGCGCGGCGCGCTCGTCGGTAACCGTCACGCCTCCCCCTTCTGCGTTGCTACGCGGTGGCGGCAGTCTCGCGATCGCGCGCAACCTCGTCCAGCAGCTCGTACTCGCCGCCGGTGTCGAGGTGGTCTTCGTACTGGATCACACCGCTCTCGGTGAACTTCTCGCGCAGCCAACCGCCGGCGGCGTCGAGCAAGCCGAGCTTCTTGCAGTTGGGCACGATCTTCGAGAAGAGCAGCGCCTGGAAAGCCCGGTTTTCGGGCGGGTTTTCGCGCTCCATGATCCGGTACACGCTCTGGGCGTCGACGCCCATGCGCTCCCATACCTCCACCTGCGCGAAGCGCCGCTGCAGCCGGCACGCGACGTCGAACGCGAACTCCTGGCGCTCGCGCATCTCGGCGTCGGTGAGTTCGGCGTAGTACTCCTGCAGCGACAGCACACCGAACGCGACGTGACGCGCTTCGTCGCTCATCACGTAGCGGAGCAGCTTCTTCAGCAACGGCTCGGTGGTGATCTGCTGCATCATGCCGAAGGCCGCGAGGGCGAGGCCCTCGACCATGATCTGCATGCCGAGGTACGTGATGTCCCACCGCGAGTCGCTGAGGATGTCGTCGAGCAAAAGTCTCAGGTTGTCGTTGATGCGGTACTGGTGGCCGAGCTTCTCGGACAAGTAGCGCGCGAACACTTCGACGTGACGTGCTTCGTCCATGACCTGCGTCGCGGCGTAGTACTTCGCGTCGATCCACGGAACCGTTTCAACGATGCGCGCGGTGCACAACAACGCGCCCTGCTCGCCGTGCATGAACTGTGAGAGCAGCGAGTTTTGTAACTCCACCGACACTTGCAACCACTGCTTCTCGGAGAACTTGCGCGCCGGCGAGTCTTCGGCGGTGCGCAGCACCGAGAAACGCATCGCGGTGCCGCCACCCAATTCGGTGCCGATCTTCTCCGGGTCGACGTCGGTCGACCAGTCGAGGTCGGTCGACACGTTCCATTGTGACGTCTTCGCCTTTTCGTAGAGCTTTACGAGCGCGGGACGCGCGCGTTCGTAGTCCCACGTGAACACCGAGTCGATGTTCGACGTGACCGAGTGGATCACCTCTTGCTTGGTGTCCGTCATGAATGGTCTCCAGATGCAGCTGGGGGTTGCGCCGGCGCGGTTGCGCTGAGGAGCAGCCCGATGAACGAATGCCATGCTTCGGGTTCGCCGGCCGGGACGTCGAGGGTGCGCATGACCACCGCGCCGAACGCGACCATCACGCAGAAACGAGCAAAGATCGCGGTCTCGATCGTGTCGTCGATCTCGCCGTTGCGCTTGCCTCGTTCCACGAGCGCGGCGAAACGCGATTCACGATCGGCGACGCGTGCGCGCAACATCGTTGCGAGCTCCGGGTCGCGGGCGGACGCGACGACGGCTTCCAAGATGAGTGGCCGATCGCCTTCGCGGGTGAGCAACCGATCGCCGAGGAGGGCCAGGATCTCCACCGACGACGTGAGCCCGCCGTCGCGCAACAACGCTTCGAGCTCGCGTTCGGTCCGTTCGCCGATCGCTTCGGCGAGCAGCTCCGCCTTGCCGCGATAGTTGGCGTAGATGGCGCCCGTGGTGAGCCCGGCCTCCCGTGCGATGTCTTGCACGCGGGCCCGCTCGTAGCCGTCGCGGCGGAACACTTCGATCGCCGCGGCCACGAGGCGTTCGCGGGTGGTTTGGGCTGCTGCGAGGGCCATCACCGGGCATGATAACCGCTATTACTCAACCGTGCCCCGCCTCGGTGGCCAGGCCTGGCCGCCGGGACGGAACCCGATGCGGAACAATGCGGGCATGGTCGCCACCGCGCTCCCCGTCAGCGCCGCCGACGTCGAGCGCGCGGCGGACGCGATCCGCGGCGCGGTCGTGGAGACACCGTTCGCGGTGTCCCGCACCCTGTCGGAGATCACCGGTGCCGACGTGTGGCTGAAGTTCGAGAACTTCCAGTTCACCGCGTCATTCAAGGAACGCGGTGCGTGCAATTTCCTCCTCGCACTCAGCGAACCGCAGCGCGCCCAGGGCGTCGTCGCTGCGTCGGCCGGCAATCACGCGCAGGGCGTCGCGTATCACGCGCGGCGTCTCGGGATCGCCACCACGATCGTGATGCCCGTGGACACACCGTTCTCGAAGGTGACCGGCACCGAACGGCTCGGAGCGCACGTCGTGCTCGAAGGGGCGAGCTTCGACGCAGCGCACGATGCGGCATTGCGCGTCAGCCACGACACCGGCGCGATCTTCGTGCCCGCGTTCGACGACCCTGCGATCATCGCCGGACAAGGCACCGTCGCGCTCGAGATGCTTGCCGCGGCTCCGGATCTCGACGTGCTCGTGGTTCCCGTGGGTGGCGGCGGGCTCATCTCCGGCATGGCGCTCGCCGCGAAACATGTACGACCCGGCATCGAGATCGTCGGCGTGCAGAGCGAGGCCTATCCGAGCATGCTCGCGACGCTCGGGACGCACGGCCCCGGTACCGGTGGTCCGACGATCGCCGAGGGCATTGCGGTAGCGCACTCAGGCGTCATCACGCGCGAGATCATCCGCCGTCTGGTCGACGACCTCGTCGTGGTGTCCGAGCAGTCGATCGAACACGCGCTCGCACTGGTGCTCGAAATCGAGAAGGTCGTCGTCGAAGGGGCCGGCGCCGCGGCTCTTGCTGCGGTCCTCGAACACGAAAACCGTTTCCGCGGCCGGCAGATCGGCGTGGTGCTCACGGGTGGCAACATCGACCTGCGCGTGCTCGCGTCGGTCATCCTGCGGGCACTCGCGCGGTCGGGTCGGCTCGTCCGCCTTCGCATCGAAGTGGCGGATCGCCCCGGCGTGCTTGCCTCGGTCGCGCAGGCAATCGCCGATCTTGGCGGCAACATCGTCGACGTGGCGCACCGCCGCGACCTACCTGGCGTCGCGCTGAAGAGCACGATGCTCGAGGTCTCGGTCGAGACGCGAGATGCCGCACACAGCGACCAACTGGTGCGCGAACTCGAGGCGCATGGGTTCGCCGTGACGCGCCCGTAGTCGTCCGTTCTACGTTCGCGCTCCGGGTAGCTTCTCGTAGTGGTCTTCAGCCGGGACGAAATCGATGACGCCTTCGCGGTGTACCAGCGTCATGTTCACGGCGGCGATTGGCAGGCGTGGGCCGACCTCTTCGTCGAAGAAGCCGTGTACCTCGAGCACGAGTACGGGACCTTCTACGGGCGCGAAGCGATCCGCCAGTGGATTGTCGAGACGATGAGCCACGCAACCGGCATGGCATTCCCCGTCGAATGGCACGTCGTCGACGGTGAACGCGTGATCTGGTACGTATGGAACCAATTCCCAAAGCTGCCCGGCCACGCCACCTCCGACTTTCAGTTCGCGTCGGTGAGCATCCTCCGGTATGCCGGAAACGGCCGATGGGCGTCGCAGGAAGACGTGTACAACGCGCGAGAGGCCGCGGCCGTGTTGGCGGAATATCTCCAAGCCGCCGCCGACGCGGGTGTGAACCTCGAGGGCGAGCTACGGGACCTGCTCGGCCAGCAAGAGTTGTGAGCGACATCGCGATCCGTGCCGCGCGCGTCGACGAATACGAGCGCGTCGGCCGGCTCACGATCGACGCGTACAGCACACTGGAGCGCGATCACCTCTGGGGTGGTTACGACGCCGAGATCCTCGACGTCGCGGGACGCGCCGAGACCACCGAGATTCTCGTCGCCGTCGATGCCGACGATCACGTGCTCGGCGCGTGCACGTTCGTGTCCGACCGATCGTCGCCGTGGATCGAATGGTCCGAGCCCGACGAAGTGCAGTTACGCCTGCTTGCGGTAGACACCGCCGTGAGAGCGCGCGGTATCGGCCAGGCGCTCGTGGAGGAGTGCATGGAACGCGCCCGTGAACTCGGACGACCGCTGTTGTTGCACACCACGCCGCACATGGAACCCGCGCAACGCTTGTACGAACGGCTCGGTTTCGTGCGTCGCACCGATCGCGACGTGCACGGGTTCCCCGAGTTCCCGTTCCTCGCGTACCGCTGGAAACCCTGATTACTCGGGCTGGTTGAGCTCGAGGAAGTTGCCGAACGGGTCGTGCAGGAACGCTTGGTGGCCCGCGCCGGGAATGAGCCCGCTGCGGTGCACCTCCACCCCGAGCGCGCGTAGATCGTCGACCGCGGCGTCGACGTCGTCGACGCGGATCGCGAAGTGGTTGGCACCTGGCGCGGGTTGGTCGGATTGCATCAAGTGCACTTGCTGGCCCCCGGCATCGAGCCAGTGGCCGGGCCCGAGATCGGGCCGCGGGAGCTGCTCCATGCCGAGGACGTCTCGGTAGAACGCGAGGCCAGCCTCGACGTCGGGCACACAGATCGCAACGTGGTGCACACCGCTCGGCTTCACACCGCCATCTTGGCGCGTGTGCCGCTACTTCGCACCGGCGCCGACGAGTTCACGGTCTTCGTCAGGGTCAGTGACGCCGGACGACGGCTCGGGCCGGCCCTCGAGATCGAGGTGCGGCAGGATCCGATCGAGCCAACGTGGGAGCCACCAGTTGGCGTCCCCGAGCAGCTCCATGGTTGCCGGCACCAGCACCATCCGGATGATCGTCGCATCGACGAACACCGCGACGGCGAGGCCGAGACCGAACATCTTGACGGTCGGGTCCTTGACCAGCACGAAGCTCATGAAGACGCAAATCATGATGAGTGCGGCCGACGTGATCACGCGCGCGGTCGCCGCCAGCCCGTTCGGCACGCTCGCGCGCGCGTCGCCGGTGCGCAGCCACTCCTCCCGCACTCGTGACAGGAGGAACACTTCGTAGTCCATCGACAGGCCGAAGAGAATCGCGAACATCATCATGGGGATAAAGCTGACGATCGGCAGGCTCTCGTGGACGCCGAAGAGTCCGCGCAACCATCCCCACTGGAAGACCGCGACGATCACGCCGTACGACGCACCGATCGACAGCACGTTCATCACCGCCGCTTTCAGCGGGACGAGCACCGACCGGAACACCACCATGAGCAGCAGGAAGCTCAGCCCGATGACCGCGGCGATGAACCACGGAAGGCGCGACGCGATGCGGCTCGAGATGTCGATGAACGCCGCCGTCGAACCCCCGACGTAGACGTGCGCGTTCGTACCGACTAGCGCGCGCGGGATCACGTCTTTTCGAAGGCGCGACGTGAGGCTGCTCGTCGCGGGATCTTGGGGCGACGATTTCGGCAGGACCCGCATGACCGCGGTGTCGCCGCGCGCATTGAATCTCGCCGGCGTGACCGCGGCGACGTCGGCGTCGGCACGTACTGCCTGCGTGACGCTCGCGATCGCCGCCTGACCGCCGCCCGCCGGGACCTGCGCGACGAGGAGGAGAGGCCCGTTGAAGCCCTTGCCGAAACCGGTCGCGAGAAGGTCGTAGGCCTGGCGTTGGGTGGAGCTCGCCGGCAACGTGCCGGCGTCGGTCTGGCCCAGGCGCATCGAAAGGGTCGGCGCCGCGAGCGCGAGGAGCACGGCGAGGCTGGCGAGCAGGTAGCGCCAGGGGTGGTGGGCCACGCGGGTCGCCCAGCGGGCCCAGAACCCTTCACGAATACGGTCTGGGTGCATCGCGCTGTCGAGCTGGCGGCGCTTGACCCACGGCAGCCGGATGCTGTTGATCTTGGTTCCCGCGAGGCCGAGCAGTGCAGGCAGCAGCGAGATGGCGGCGAGCACCGATACGGCGACGACGAGCGCGGCTGCGTAGCCCATGGTCGCAACAAACGGGATGCCGGCGAGCGCGAGGCCGCAGATCGCGATGACGACGGTCGTGCCGGCGATCACGACGGCCATGCCCGACGTTCCGTTCGCCCGCCCGGCCGACTCAGTGACCGTCATGCCCCCGGCGAGTTGTTCACGGTGCCGGGTGACGACGAAGAGCGCGTAGTCGATTCCGACGCCGAGGCCGATCATCGTCGCGAGCGTGGTCGCGATCGATGCGATATCGAGCACGTTGGTGAGGACCTTGATCAAGGACGTGCCGACCGCGAGGGCAATGATCGCGGTGCCGATCGGGAGCCCCATCGCGACCAGCGAGCCGAACGCGATGAGCAGCACGAGTACCGCGGCAAGGAGTCCGATGATCTCGGAGCTACCGAGGTTCGGTCGTTCGGCGGCGCGCGCGACCTCACCGCCGTATGCAATTTGGGTCTGTACCTGTGCGGCCGGCGCCATCGCCGTTTTGAGACGCGTGAAGTCGGCGCTGGTGATGTCGTTCGACTGCTTGCTGTAGTTCACGACCGCGTACCCGATCGTGTGGTCACGCGACATCGCGTTCGCGCCCAAGTCGCTCGGCGCGACCACCGCGGTCACGCTCGGGAGGCGCTCGACGCGTGTGAGCGCCTGGCGGATGGCCGCCGTGTGCGGGGCGTCGGTGAGCGTGCCGGACGTTGCGTGCAGCACGACCTGTGCGGTGGCACCCGCTTGGGCGGCGAAGCGCTGCTGGAGCAGGTCGGTGGCGCGCTGGCTGTCGGTGTTCGGGATGGTGCCGTTCTCGGTGAAACCCTTCGCAGTGGCGCCCGCGGCCGCGGCCACTACTGCGATCAGAAACCATGCGCCGATAGTGCGCCAGGGGTGACGGGCGCACCATCGTCCGAGGCGCTCCAGGAATGCCGACATCCGAATCTCCGTCGTCGTAGGGGCGTCGTAGTGGTCTTGCGGGTCACGTTACGCTAAAGTGGCAGCGCATGCCAAGTTACTTTCACTAGCAGTTGTCACGGAACGCCAAACATCGTGTGAACGGATGATGGCGTCGAGTGTCATATGCCGATAAGGTCGTTTCGTGCCCACAGCCCCGCCGCTAGGTCTCCGAGAGCGCAAGAAGCTGCGCACTCGCCGCGAGATCGCGGAGGCCGCGAACCACCTCATCACCGAGCACGGCATCGAGCACGTCACGATCGAGCAGATCGCCGCGGCGGCGGACGTCGCCCCCCGCACCTTCTTTCGGTACTTCGACTCGAAAGAGGATGCGTTCCTGTCGGACCACCGCGACAAGCTCGCCACGTTCCGAGCGGCGCTGCTCGAGCGGCCGGCGAACGAGGGCGCGCTGACGGCGGTACGCACGGCTCTCCTCGGTCTGGCCGACATATATGAGATCGACCGGGACGAAGTCCTGTGCAAGGCGCGCCTCGTCGCCGAAAGCCCGGGCCTGCACCTCCGCAGCCTCGAGTTGCACGCCGATCTCCAACAATCGATCGCCGATGCGATCGCGACCCGCATGCACGTCGATCTGGCCGACGACATGCGACCCGCCGTCATCGCAGCGGCGGTATCGGGCGCGTTACAAGCCGCGCTCGGTCACTGGGTGGCGAACGGCGCACGAGAGGACCTCCCCACACTCGTCGGCGCCGCGCTCGACCTGCTCGACGGTGGCCTCGACGAGTTCGGGCGCCCCTGAGCTTGGCTAGCGTGCCCGCCGTTGTAGAACCCGTTCTACCTGGAGGGACTTCGTGGGCTATCTCGACGGCAAGGTGATCGCGGTCACGGGATCCGGACGCGGCATCGGCCGGGCAGTCGCCATGGCGTGCGCCGCAGCCGGCGCGAGTGTCGTCGTGAACGACTACGGCGTCAGCGTCGACGGGAGCGACCCGACGAGTGAGGTCGCCAACGAAGTGGTGGCGGAGATCAAAGCGGCCGGTGGGAACGCCATCGCGAACGCGAGCAGCGTCACCACGATGGACGGCGGTGCGTCGATCGTGCAGACCGCCATCGACACGTTCGGTCGCATCGACGGCGTCGTGTGCGTGGCGGGCATCCTGCGCGAGCGGATGCTCTTCAACATGAGCGAAGCAGAGTGGGACCCGGTGATCGAAACCCACTTGAAGGGCACGTTCACGGTGTTCCGTGCCGCGGCGCCGGTGTTCCGGGAGCAGAAGAGCGGCACCTTCATCGGGTTCACGTCCGGCGCGTTCGCGGCAAGCGTTGCGCAGGCGAACTACTCGGCGGCGAAGGGCGGCATCGTGTCGCTCGTGCGTTCCGCGGCGGCCGGCATGCAGAAATACGGCGTCACGTCGAACTGCATCGCGCCGGTTGCAAAGAGCCGCATGTCGGGGCAGGTGCCGTTCGGCATCGAGATGGGCGAACCCGAAGACGTCGCGCCGATGGTGGTGTTCCTGCTGTCCGACCAGGCGCGCGAAGTGACCGGGCAGGTGTACACGGTGAACGGCGGCCGGGTCGCGGTGTGGAACCAGCCGGTCGAGGTGCGCGAGATGCGCAAGAAGGGGCGCTGGACTCCTGAGGAGATCGCAGCCCGCTTCGACGAAGTCGGCCAAGAGCCGATGCCGATCCTCGAACGCCTCAAAGAAATGGAAGCCGCCGCCCGCAGCGGCGACAAGCCCAACCGCTAAGCGCGTGCGTCGATAGGGGACATTATTTGTCCCCTATCGACGCACGCCTCAGGGCGACGTTGTCGGCACGCGTGCACCGACTTGGTTCGGGTGGACTGCTAGCCGCCCGGCAACCAGTTCGTCGACGAGCGCGTCGCAGTCCATCGGCCGCGCGTACAGGTAACCCTGCGCGCGCGGGCATCCGAGCAGCTGCAGCGCTTCGCGCTGGGCCGCCGATTCGACGCCTTCCGCCACGACGTCGAGACCGAGCATGCGGCCGAGCTGGATCATCATCCGGGCGAGGTCGCCGCCGGACGGCAGATCGTCTACGAACGACTTGTCGATCTTGAGGACGTCGACGGGCAGGTTGCGCAGGTAACTCAACGACGAGTGACCGACTCCGAAGTCGTCGACCGCGATCCGCACGCCGATCTTCTTCAACTCCGCTAAGCGATGAGCCGCGACGGCGAGATCCTGCATCAGCACGGTCTCGGTCACTTCGAGCACGATGCGGCGCGGGTCGACGCCATACTCCGCGAGGATCCCGGCGAAGATGGTCGGGAGGTCTTCGTCGTTCAGTTGCACCGGCGACAAGTTCACGGTGACCGTGAGCGACGGGTCGATCACGCCGATTCGCTGCGCGACTTCGCAGGCGAGGGCGAACACTCGTGTGCCTATCGCACAGATCAATCCGGTGCGTTCGGCAATCGGTATGAACACCATGGGTGGAACCGCGCCGCGTTCGGGGTGCGTCCATCGCGCGAGCACCTCGCCGCCGGTGACGCAGCCGGTGCTCAGTTCAACGATCGGTTGACATTGGACCGTGATCTCGTCGGCCGCGACCGCTTGCCTGAGGTCGGCTTCGAGTTCGAGCCGGTCGATCGCGCGCTCGTGCATCGCGTCGTCGAAGACTTCGTAGTGCGCGCGCCCCGACGATTTCGCGACATACATCGCAAGGTCGGCGTTGCGCAGCAACTCCTCTGCGGTCCGCTGGGCTGACGCGTATGCGATGCCGATGCTCGCGGTCATCACGATCTCGTGCCCACTCACAACGGTGGGTTGCGCGATCACGTCGATGAGGCGCTGCGCGATCTCTTCGGCGGCATCCGCGCTCGGCCCAACGAGGATGACGGCGAATTCGTCGCCGCCCAATCGCCCGACGACGTCGTCGTCGCGGACGCAGGCGCTCAGGCGCGCCGAGCAGGCGACGAGCAGTTCGTCGCCGGCTGGGTGCCCAAGCGTGTCGTTCACCTGCTTGAAGTGGTCGAGGTCGATGAACAGCACCGCCAGCGGTGTATCGCGCCGCTCGGCCTGCGCGAGGGCGCGCCCGAGGCGATCGGAGAGCAGCGTGCGGTTCGAGAGGCGCGTGAGCGGGTCGCGCCACGCCTGGTCCTCGTTCTGCCGCCAGGCAAGGATGTGCGGGACGCTGGCTGCGAGCACGAAGGCGCCGTGGATCAGGGCCCACAGCCACGGGTTCGATTGCGCGGCGTGATGGTTGTACACGGAGGTGGGTGCGAGAACGCCGACGACACCGTGCTCCAAGACCGTGAAGCCAATCGCGACGCTGAACGGGATCCAGTCTTGGTAGAGCGTGATGAGGCCCACCACGACGAAGAAGTGAAAGTGCATCTCGATGACGCCACCCGAGAAGTGCACGAGGATCGCCGAGCACGCGACCAGCCCGAACGTCGCCACGCCGGCGCGCAAGCCGCGCGGCAGCGCGGCCAAGGACGCGGCCGTCGCCGCGAGGATCACGGGCTGCAGGTCCACCAACACGTGCCAAGCCGGGTGATGCGTGAGCACCCCGAACGCGAACAGGAATGGGACGTGCGCCCAGAGGAGCAACACGATCCCGCGGTGACGCGCATCCCAGACGCGCGCGGGCAGCGCGCGTCCGGACGGCAGCCACGCGGCGCGGCGCGTACCGCTCTTTTGCACCGAAGCCATCTGAAGCCATCGGCTCGCACGATCCCCACATTAAGCGCGGATCTCGTGGCCCTGCAACGCTCACCACCACCGGTTGTTGCACTTATGCGACCGCAAGGGGGTGTAACTGCAACAACTTGGGATGGGTTGGTGGCGAGCCGCTAGGTGGGGCGGAGGGGTATGGGGTCGCCTGGGGACCAGCGGCGGTCGCCCGCTTCGGCGATGCGGCGCCGGCCGAGCGCTACCGCAGCACGCCCGGTCGGCATTGCCTGTTCACGCGCGGCCGCGAGCACCTGAGCGGTCGTTCGTTCGATGACTGCCGCGGCGGCCAACGCATTCGCTCGCGAGTAGCCGCCCGGGGCCCACTCCTGCGCGATGTTGATGATGCCCCCTGCGTTCACGACGAAGTCGGGTGCGTACACAATCCCCCGCGCGAGCAACGCTTCGTCGGCGGCGTCGTCGAGGAGTTGGTTGTTCGCCGCTCCGCACACCGCCGCGCAGGCAAGCCGCTCGACCGACGTGGTGGTGAGCACCGCACCCAACGCGCACGGAGCGAGGATGTCGCACGGCGCGGCGATCGCATCGTCGACATCGAGCGTCTCGACCACACCGGCTCCGTACTGCGCGACGAGCCGCTCAACTCGCGCCCGGTCGGTGTCGGCAACCGCGACCGACGCGCCCGCTTCGACCAACAAGCCCACCAAATGCGCGCCGACGTGACCGGCGCCCTGCACCACGACCCGCCGGCCCGCGAGATCACGTGTGTCCCACACGGCCTCGCCGACCGCGTGCATCCCGTGGAGCACGCCGATCGCCGTGACGGGCGACGGGTCGCCCGATCCACCTCGCGTCACGTCCACGCCGGTGACCCACGGCGTTTCCAGCGCGATGCCGTCCATGTCGGCTTGCGTCGCGTTCACATCCTCGGCCGCGATGTAGCGGCCGGCGAGTTGGTGCACTGCTCGGCCGAGCGCGCGCAGGAACGCCTCCGATCGCGCGGCACGCGGGTCGTCGAGCAGCACCACCGCCTTCCCGCCGCCCTGGTGCAGCCCCGCGACCGACGCCTTCAGGCTCATCGCCTCCGACAACCGCAGCACGTCGACGAGCGCGTCGCGCTCGGTGTCGTACCGCTGGAACCGGATGCCGCCGAGCGACGGGCCAAGCGCGGTGGAATGGATCGCGATGATGCCGCGCAGACCCACGGACCGGTCGGCAAAGAACACCACCTGCTCGTGCCCGCGCGCCGCGATGAGCTCGGTCACGTCCGGCGTGCGTTCACTCAAGGTGACCACGCCTGCAGCGTACGCTCGCCCGTGATGGCAGAGGCCCGGCTCGGGACATGGCACGGCGAGCCCGCGGTCACACTCTCGGCCGGGGATCTCGCGACAACGTTCCTGCCGTCGGTGTCGATGCTCGGGGTGTCGCTCGCGCACCGTGGCGAAGAGTTGCTGGCACCGGTCGCACCCCTCGCTCGCTACCGCGCCGGGCACGTCACCGGCATCCCGATCTTGCACCCGTGGGCCAACCGATTGGCGCAGCGCAGGTACCGGGTCGGCCGCCTCGAGGCAACGGTTGCACCCGACGCGCCGGTGGATCGCCGCGGCCTGCCGATCCACGGCACGGTGCATGGGCTTCCGTTCGACGTGGCGTACCTCGGCGCGACGGCCGGCCGCGCCCGCTTGGTCGCGCGCCTCGATGCGGCCGCACAGCCGTCGATCATGACGTCGTTTCCATTCCCGCACCTGCTCGAGATAGAGGTGACCGTCCGCGCCACGACGCCGAACGGCGCGACCGAACTACGCGTTCGTACGACGGTCCGCGCCACCGGCCGGCGCGCCGTACCGGTGTCGTTCGGCTGGCATCCGTACTTCAAGCTCCCGGACGCGTCCCGTGCAGCGTGGCGTCTCCGACTTCCCGCCCGTCGCCACGAGACACTCGACGCCAGGCAACTCCCTACCGGCGCGTTCGTACCCGAACCCGCGGAAGACCGACCAATCGCGGGGCGCACGTTCGACGATCACTACGCCCTCGGGCGCGACCGGCGCTTCGAGCTCGCCACCGCGCGCCGGTGCCTCACCCTGCGATTCGACCGCAACTATCCCTACGCCCAGATATACGTACCGGCCGGTAAGACCTTCGCCGCGATCGAACCGATGGTTGCTCCCGTGAACGCGCTGGTGGACCGGCGCGCGCCTCTCGTACCCGCCGGTGGCACGTTCACTGCGACCTGGCGGGCAACGATCGCCTGAGCGCCGAGACTGCGGCGGTACTGCGACGGTACTGCGACGGTACTGCGACGGTTCAGTCGGTGCCGGCGCCGTCGATGAGGAGGGTCGCTTCGTCGGCCGGTAACGGTCGAGCGAAGTGGTATCCCTGCGCCGCGTCGCAACCGAGCCGTCGCAGCGCCTCCGCCTGCTCCGCGGTTTCGACACCTTCGGCGATGGTTTCCAACCCGAGCGAGCGAGACAAGCCGATGATCGCGGCCACGATGGCCGAGTCTTGGCGGTCGCGCGCGACGCGCTCGACGAACGACCGGCCGATCTTGAGGGTGTCGACTGGGAACAACTTCACGTAGTTGAGCGATGCGTAGCCCGTACCGAAGTCGTCGATCGCGATGCGCACATCGAGATCGCGTAGTTCGCGCGTCGCGGCAATGGCGGTGCCCGGGTCGTTCATCAACGCGTCTTCGGTGATCTCGACACCGAGTGATACGTGCGGACCGGCTCGTCGTATCGCGTCTTTCATCGTCGCGACGAGCTCCGGGTGCACCAGCTGGCGCGCCGACACGTTCACCCAGATCGTCGGCGCCCGCGCAAAAAGGCTCGCCCACCGCGAGGCTTGCGCGTAGGCCGCGCCCATGACCCAGGCACCGATCGGCATCGTCAGCCCGGCTTCGTCGGCGACCGTGAGGAACTCCGCCGGCGTGAGCGTCCCGCGATCGGGGTGCTCCCAACGCAGGAGCGCCTCGAACGCGACCAATCTCCCGTCGGCGAGGGACCACTGCGGCTGGTAGTACAGCTGAAGCTGCCCTCGTTCGAGCGCCTGGTGCAACGCTCGCTCCATTTCGGCACGCGCCGCGGCCTGGGCGCGCATCTCGTGGTCGAAGATCTCGAAGCGATCGCGTCCGCGTGCCTTGGCCCGGTACATCGCAGCGTCGGCATCGCGCAGCAACGTCTCGGCGTCGAGCGACGGACCTTCGATCACCGCGATACCGATGCTCGCCGACACCGTGACATCGGTGCGACCGACGACCACTGGCGGTTGCAATGCGAGCGCGATGCGCTGGGCGATCAGTTCGGCCCCGCGCAGACCGTCGATGTCTTCGCACAGCACGACAAACTCGTCGCCGCCGAGGCGACCGATCGTGTCGGCCGGGCGCACCAGGACGGTCAGTCGGTGCGCGATGACCCGTAGGACTTCGTCACCGGCGGCGTGGCCGAGATTGTCGTTGATGACTTTGAATCGGTCGAGGTCGATGAACAGCAGCGCCGCCGACGCCGGATGCCGGCTCGTTCGCAACAGTACGTTCGAGAGGCGGTCGATGAGCAGCGTTCGGTTGGCGAGCCGCGTGAGCGGGTCGCGTAGGGCCTGCTCGCTGAGGTTCGCCTCGAACGCTTTGCGTTCACGGATGTCGCGTGCGATCCACGTGAAGATCTCGCGGCCCGAGACGCGCGCCACGCTGATCGACGTCTCGATCGGAAACGTCGAACCGAGCTTGTGACGCCCGAGCAGTTCGTAGTTGGTCCCGGCGACGCGGTAGCCGCTCGGTCGTGTTTCGCCGAGCAGGATCTCCATGGGCTCGCCGACGGCCTCCTCGACGGAGTACCCGAAGAGCCGTTGGGCGGCCGGGTTCAAGGTCTCGATGGCCCCGAGTTCGTCGACCGTCACGACGGCGTCCATCGCGGTGTCGATGACGGCATGGAACCGCTGTTCGATCTCTCGCAGCGCCCGTTCCGTTGCTTCCTTCTCACGCCGCTGCTCGACGTCTCGCAAGACCCGCTCGACGACGGGACCGAGACGAGCGAGGCGGTCTTTCAGGACGTAGTCGCGCGCGCCGCCCTGCATGGTTTCGACCGCGGCCTCCTCACCGGCCTTTCCCGATACGACGACACACGGCAGATTCGCGTCGAACGCGCGCACAACCGACAGCGTGCGGACTGCGTCGAGTTGGGGCAGTGAGTAGTCGGCAACGACGAGGTCCCATCCACCGGCACGCAACTCAGATTCGAGATCGCGCTGCTTGTCGACTCGCCGATACTCCGGTTCCCAACCAGCGCGCCGCAACTCGCGTACGACAAGCTCGGCGTCGTCGTCGGAGTCGTCGACCACGAGAATACGAATGGGAGCGCTCACTCGTCGTCCTCCTCGGGCGGAGCCTCATTGAGCGCGAGCCAATAGTCGCCGAGCGCATGTACGGCGGAGCGAAACGCGACGTAATCGACCGGCTTGCGAACGTAACTGTTTGCGCCGAGCGAGTAGCTCGACACGATGTCTTCCTCTTCTCGCGACGACGTCAGCACGACGACGGGGAGCAACCTCGTGCGGGCATGGGATCGAATGCGGCGAAGCACTTCGAAACCGCTCACTTTCGGAAGGTTGAGATCGAGGAACACGACGATCGGCAGCGCCCGCGCGTCGTGCTCGCTCGAACCGAACAGAAACTCCGAAGCCTCGACGCCGTCGCGTGCGAGCGCGATCTGATGCCCGGCGTCGTGCTCCCGCAACGCGCGCAGCGCGAGTTCCATGTCGTCCGGGTTGTCTTCCACGACGAGAATCGGTCGCTCGGAGGTGGCGGTCACGCTCCGCCTCCTCGGGTATCGCCCGTCGTGAAGTAGAACGTCGCGCCCTCACCGATCGCGCCTTCGGCCCATACGCGTCCACCGTGGCGATAGACGACGCGTGCCACGGTGGCGAGCCCGATCCCGTTGCCCTCGAACTCGTCCGACGAGTGGAGACGTTGGAAGGGATTGAAGAGCTTGGTCGCGTACTCGGAATCGAACCCGACGCCGTTGTCGCGCACGAAGTATGCGTTTCGTCCGGCGTCGCGAGTGGTGCCGAATTCAATACGTGCCACCGGTTTCGTGCTCGAGAACTTCCACGCATTCCCGAGAAGGTTCTCGAGCGCGATGCGCAACAGGCGAGGATCGCCGCGCGCCGTCGCACCGTCGACCACCACGATGTCGACCACACGTGCTGGCGTGGCCTCGGCCAGACGCGCGAGTACGGAGCGCGCCACGGACGAGAGATCGACGGGTTCGCGCTGAAGTTCGGAGCGAGCCACGCGCGACAACGTGAGCAGGTCGTCGATCAGCTCACCCATGCGCGCCGTCGCGGCTCGGACGCGTTGCGCGTAGTGGCGGCCCTGTTCGTCGAGGAGATCGCCGTAATCTTCGACGAGCGCGAGACTGAAGCCGTCGATCGCGCGAAGCGGCGCCCGCAAGTCGTGCGCCACCGCGTACGAGAACGACTCGAGTTCACGGTTCGCGGCTCGTAGTTCGCTCGTGCGTTCCTCGACGGCGAGCTCGAGCGACGTGTTGAGCTCGGCCAGTTGGGCCTGGGTCAAGATGAGCTCGGCCGAGCGCTCGGCCAGTTCGCCCGCGAACTTCACCGCGCTGTCGCGACGCCTGCCGATCGCCTCGAGCGCGGCCGCACCGCTCGTAGTTCCGATCAACCCCACCGCAAGCACGAGCCATGGCAGCGCGGCCGCGAGCGCTCCCGTGAGATGACCGCGCGGGCTCGCGACGAGGATAAACTCGCTGTTGCCCACGGGCACGCGCGCCGTCGTACGTTCACCGGTGATCGCAGCGTCGACGGTGCCAAAGACCATCGAAGACTTGTGCGGCGTGGAGCCGACGTACACGGCGTAGTCGAGGTCGGAGAACACCTCTGCGTCGCGCAACGACACACCCGGTATCGGGAACTGCACCTCCGCGTACACGGCGTAGCCGTCGGGCATTGCGGGCGGGCCGAGCACGAGGCCCAGACGGTGGCCGAGGCGCGATTGGAGCAGGTTGACGAGCGTGAGGTGCCCGTTGACGGTTCCGAGACCACTCGCAGCGGGTGCGGTGCTCAGCGCAAGCGCACCACCCGTGTGCGCGACGACCCTCGGTGCCCCGCGCGGTGGGTCGAGCCGCAACAGGGCCGCGGCCGCGACAGTCTTGCCGGGCCCGCTGACGGGCCCCGCGAGACGCTGGAAGATCTGGTCACTCGCGCCGATACCGCGCATGACGACCGCGGCGGTGCGCATCGGGCTTTCCAACCGGTCGACGAGCGACTGCAACACGACCGACGCTTCACGAGCCCGCTGCTGCAACTGACGGTGCTCGCTATCGGCGACGACATGGCCGATGAGCACGGTCGTCGACACCACGGTGATGAGCGCGAGCGTGATGACGACGAGCGTGACGCGCCGCAGCCCGATGAACGTTCGGCGTCGTGGGTGCGTCGGAGTCGAGCCGGTATCGAGCGTCGGCGGTCGCACCGTCGCGCCGCCGGGTTCCGACGCAGGAACCTCGGTTACGTCGACGTGCTGCAAACACACCTCCGGGCGCCCGCCCGGGCACTCCCGTTGGAGGCGACCGTATCCGATGTGTTGTTTGCGTAGCGGCCGCCCGTTCGCACCTTTCCAGGTCTTGGCGCGGGTCCGACGACCGCTTCTCCGCCGCGCGACCGTGCCCGCCGGAATACTCCAACGCGATGTGAGTTGAGAGGCGTAGCAATGAAACTCCGAACGCTCTTCACCTTTCCCGATCCGGTCAACGAAGTGTCGGCCCGGCTGGTCGCGGGTGGCGTCGTGGTGCTGGCCGTCATGGCGATCGCGTTCCAGCAACGCTGGCTGGTCGCGTTGCTCGCCTACGGCTTCGTAGCCCGTGTCCTTACGGGCCCGAAGCTCAGCCCGCTCGGCCTGCTCGTCACAACCGTCGTCACGCCCCGCTTACCACTGCGGCCGAAATTCGTGCCCGGCCCCCCGAAACGGTTCGCGCAAGCGATCGGGGCAACGCTGTCACTCGCGGCCGTGATCGTGTGGTTCGGGTTCGACCAGCCGGTGATCGCGTCCGTGCTGGTCGGTGCGATCGTGTTCGCCGCGACGCTGGAATCGGTGTTCGCGTTCTGCCTCGGCTGCGCGCTGTTCGGGCTGCTGATGAAAGCAGGCGTCATCCCCGACGAGGTCTGCGAACGTTGCAACAACCTCAGTTTGGGGCGAGGCGAGCCGAAGCCGGACGCGGCCATGCCGGCAAAGCCGGACGGCGTCGTCCGCGTGTGATGAACGTCACCACGTCATCGTTTCCGTTGTAGCCACCACTCAGGGCGCGAATAATCGCACTTGCAGCCCCCGCTGCAACCTCCGCTCACCAGCCCTGAGAGGAACCCATGGACGGGAGCCACTCCCACCGTCGCCTCGTAGCGGCCGCGATCCTCGCGGCCGTCCCCGTCGCGCTCATGCCCACGGCCGCCGGCGCGGTAGCCCGCAGCCGGCCGATCGGCGTGGTCGTACGGGCAACGGCCGGCAACGTCTCCCCGGCCGAAACCCTCGTCGAAGACCTGGGCGGCAACATCACGCTTCACCTCGGCATCATCGGCGGCTTCGCGGCCGACGTCCCCGCGGACGCGCTGCCGTCGCTTGCAGCGTCGCCCGTCGTGCAGGCAGTCACCACCGACGCGTCCGTCCATATGGATTCGCTCCTGCCGAGCCTGACGCCGAATGCCGACGACCCGATGCAGCAGCTCGGCTCGCCGTACGCGATCGCACAGAACATCAACGCCGGCGACCTCTGGCAGCGGGGCGTCACGGGCCGCGGGATCGACGTCGCCCTTCTCGACACCGGCATCGCACCCGTCACGGGACTCACCGGTCAGTACGTGAACGGTCCCGACCTCTCGTTCGACGCCCTGGGCCCTGACACCGCGGGTGTCGACGCCTACGGCCACGGCACCGCGATGGCGAGCCTGATCGCCGGGCGCGACCCGAACCTCCCCGTTGGCTTGGGTGGGTTGGGGGGCTTGGACAGCCAGAATGCGAAACGGTTCACGGGCATCGCCCCCGGCGCCCGCCTCGTGAACGTGAAGGTAGGCGCAGCCGACGGCGCCACCGACGTCTCGCAGGTCATCGCTGGCATCGACTGGGTCGTGCAGCACGCCCACGACGGCGGCCGCAACATCCGGATACTGAACCTGTCGTTCGGCACCGACGGCGTGCAGGACTACGTCGCCGATCCCCTCACCTACGCCGCGGAAGCCGCGTGGCGCAAGGGCATCGTGGTGGTGGTGTCGGCCGGCAACACCGGCTTCGGCACGGCCAAGCTCGACGACCCGGCCTACGACCCGTACGTGATGGCCGTCGGCGCGTCGGACAACAAGGGAACGCGCTCGCCCAGCGACGACGTGATCGCCAACTTCTCCAGCCGCGGTGACATTTCCCGCCGCCCCGACTTCATGGCGCCCGGCGTCGGCGTGGTGGGTCTGCGCGCGCCGGGCTCCACCCTCGACCAGCAGTACCCCCTCGCCCGTCAGGGCGACCGGTACTTCCGCGGCAGCGGCACCTCGCAAGCAACCGCCGTCGTGTCCGGCGCAGCAGCACTTCTCCTGCAGCAGTACCCACAACTCACCCCCGACCAGGTGAAGGACGCGTTCACAACGAGCGGCCGGCAACTGCGCACCGACAAAGGCGTGCTCCTCGACCAGGGCGCGCGAAGCATCGACGTGAACGGCGCCGCCGACGACGCTCGCGACCTGCTGCGCAGTGCGAACCCCGCCGCCCAGTCCTGGCCTCTCGCGAACGGCCTCGGGTCCATCGACGCCAGCCGCGGCAGTTACCACCTTGTCGACAGCAACGGCGCCGTACTTTCGGGCGAGGTCGACATCTTCGGGAACGTCTGGGACGGCTCCACCTGGAGCGCGGCCAGCTGGAACGGGTCAACGTGGACCGGCGATTTGTGGCTCGGGAACACCTGGTCGGGCAGCACCTGGACCGGGAGCACATGGTTGGGGCGGAGCTGGTCCGGACGAAGTTGGTCGGGACGTAGCTGGTCTGGCTCGTCGTGGTCGGGAAACGAGTGGGGATAACTGGTGCTCGCGCGCGGGTAACCCGGTCAAGCGCCGAGTAAGTGCCGTGAGGAATGTCACAAACAGGCCCGCCCCCGCTTAGGGCGGGCCTGTTCGCGTCCGAAACCCTTCACGACCAAGCAACGCGATGCAGCCTTCCACCCCCACCACCGCGCCGGCCTACGAGTCGGAGACACCCGTTGCGTCGTCACGCGCCGGCGGGTCGGCGGGCATCGTCCTGTGCAGCATCGCTCTCGTGCTGGGTGCGATCCTGCTGTGGGTCGGCGTCGTCACGCACCAGCACCCGGTCCGGCCGCCGTTCCACATCCCGTGGCCCGTTTTCGCCGGGCTGTTCGCGCTGAGCGAGATCTTCGTGGTGCACCTGCACCTCAAGCGCGAAACGCACACCCTCTCGTTGAACGAGATCCCGGTAGTGCTCGGGCTGTTCTTCCTGAACCCGCTCCGCCTGCTCATCGTGAACGCCGTCGGCTCCGGTGCGGCGCTCGTGTTCCACCGCCGCCAGCGCGGCATCAAACTCCTCTTCAACCTCTCGATGCTCTGCACGGAGACCCTCACCGGGTACGCGATCTTCCGCATCGTGCTGGGCAACGCACAGCCGCTTTCGCCCCGGGCCTGGCTTGCCGCGGTCTGCGCGACCATCACCATCGACGCCATGGGCGCCGCACTCGTGACGCTCGCGATCTTCCTGTACCGCGGCACCTTCGACGGCCGCAACGCCATGTTCGTGGTCTTCTCGGGCGTGCTGTTCGCCCTCGCGAACGCGTCACTCGGACTCCTCGCCGTCGAGGTGATCTGGCACGACGGGCGCGCCGCGGTGCTGTTCACCGCGATCGCCGCGGCGCTGTTCGTCTCGTATCGCTCCTACGCCGCGCTGCACGACCGCTACCGAAGCCTCGAGCTGCTCCAGCAGTTCACCCGAGTCGTGAGCGGATCGCTCGCGAGCGACGACGTGACGGGCGCGGTGCTCCACGAAGCCCGCGAACTCCTGCGAGCAGAACGGGCCGAAATCATCCTTCGGGGCGACGGCGACACCGGCATGATCGTGAGACTCGACGGCGACGGTCCGCCCGTGCGCCGTGACTACGACCTCGACGCCGACGACGTGCTCTGGCAGCGTGTGCTCGAACGCGGCGAAGCCGTCCTCGTCGCCCGCAACCTGCGCGACGACGACGCCATGCGGGCCCGCCTCGACCGTGACGGCATACGAGAACTGATCGCCGCACCGCTCATGGCGGACAGCCGGATCGTCGGCCTGCTGCTCGTGGCCGACCGATTCATCGAGATCGACACCTTCAACGGAGACGATCTGCGCCTGTTCCAGACGCTCGCGAACCACGCCAGCGTGTCGCTCCAGAACGGCCGGCTCGTCGACGAACTGCGTTTCGAAGCCGCCGAACGCGAGTTCCAGGCGCTCCACGACTCGCTCACCGGTCTGCCGAACCGCCAATCCTTTTCGGAGCACCTCGACGACGCGATCGCGCACGCCCGGGCCGCTGGCGATTCGGTCGCGGTCCTGCTGCTCGACCTCGATCGCTTCAAGGAAGTGAACGACACTCTCGGCCACCCGAGCGGTGACCGGCTCCTGTGCGAGGTCGCGGCTCGCCTCGTGGGCGACCTGCGCGAAACCGACACCGTCGCCCGCCTCGGCGGCGACGAGTTCGCGCTCCTGCTGCCCGCCGTCGCCGGTCCCGAAGTGGCCCGCGCCAAGGCCGAAGAGTTGCTCGCCGGGGTGGCCCAGCCGTACGCGATCGGCGGCCTGACCCTCGAGGTCAACGGCAGCATCGGCATCGCGATGTTCCCCCACCACGGGCAGGACGCCGCCACCCTGCTGCAACGGGCCGACGTCGCGATGTACACCGCGAAAGACACGCACACCAGTTGCCAGGTGTACTCCCCCGGCCGCGACCACAACAGCGCCGAACGCCTCGCCCTCGCCGCCGAATTGCGCGAAGCGATCAACAACAAGCATCTCGAGGTCTACTACCAGCCGGTCGTCGACCTGAGCACCGGCCAGGTGCGCGGCGCCGAGGCGCTCGTCCGCTGGAATCACCCCACCCGCGGCATGCTCCCGCCCGACGAGTTCATCCCGGTCGCGGAGCACACCGGCCTCATCCGGCCGCTCACCATGTACGTGTTGATCGCGTCGCTCCGGCGGCGGGCCGCATGGGCCGAGGCCGGCCACAACCTCTCGGTGTCGGTCAACGTGTCGACCCGCGACCTGGTCGACGCCGACCTCCCCCGCAAAGTCGCCGACCTGCTCGTGGTGGCGGGCATGCCCGCCGAGGCGCTGACGCTCGAAGTGACCGAGAGCCAGCTGATGTCGGACCCCGAACGCTGCTCAGGCGTGCTGCGCGAGCTCAGCGCGCTCGGAGTGAAGATCGCGATCGACGACTTCGGCACCGGGTTCTCGTCGCTCGTCTCGCTGCGATCGCTGCCCGTCGACATCATCAAGGTCGACAAGTCGTTCGTGCTGCACATGGCCACCAACGACGACGACGACGCCATCGTGCGCTCCACCATCGACCTCGGCCGCAGCCTCGGGCTACGGGTGATCGCCGAAGGGGTGGAGAACGAGGTCACCGTGCAGCGGCTGCGCTCCTACGCCTGCCACGACATGCAGGGCTACTTCCTCAGCCGCCCGCTCCCCGCCGACGCGTTCGATGCGTGGCTGGCGGGCCACGAGGCCGCGCCGATCAGCGACCACAACGTCGTCGAGTTCAAGCGCGCGGTCAACGAAGGTCGCTGAGGGGCCGAAGGTTCGTCGGCTACGGTCCGTCGCCTCATGGTGATGCGGCCACCGGCGTTGCGGCTCGTGCCCCCCGGGTCGATCGTCGGCTTTCTCGGCGACCTCGCCGTACCCGCCGACTTCTACTGGGTGGCGCTCGAGCCCGTCGCCCTCGCCGGGATGGCGTACCCAGGGCGGGTCGACTGGCCGGCCCTCGCAGCCGAAGGCGTGGGCCACGTCGTCTGCCTCACCGACGACGAACCCCGCTACGACCCGGCGCCGCTCTCGTACACGGCCGTCAGGCTGCAAGACCTCTACAACGGCGGCACGCCGTCCGACCCTGACGGTGAGCGCGAGCGCGTGCGGGCCGCGGTGGATGCGGTCGTCGAGAACGTCGAGGCCGGCATCGGCGTCGTCGTGCACTGCATGGGCGGCCGGGGGCGCGCCGGCACAGTGCTCGGTGCGGCGCTCGTGCGTCTCGGTCACGACCCCGAAGACGTCGTGACCTACCTGCACCGCGTGCACGTAGGCCGGGGCCGCAAAGACGGCTGGCCCGAAAGCCCCTGGCAAGCCGCCATCGTCCGCGGGAGCTAGCGGTTCTCGCGGC
>JAODBJ010000067.1 GCA_025463905.1 Actinomycetes bacterium | reverse complement strand
ACGACGTCCGCGCGGCAGCGACTGCGGCCGGCGCGCGCGTGATCGGTGTCGTCGCCCGCGCCGATCAGCTCCCCTTGCGCAGCCGCGTGTTCGACGCAGCCGCAAGTGAAGGAACGCTGTCACGGCTGGCCGACGACGAGGCCGCCGTACGAGAAATCGCCCGGGTGCTTCGCCCCGGGGGACGCGCGCTGTTCGCCGAGCCCAATCGCGGCGACGCCATCCTTGCGAGAGCGAAGATCAACGATCGCGCCCGCGGCGTGAAGCGGTCCGGCCGCGCGTATTTTCACTCCAACACGCAGGTCCGCGACTACACACGGCGAGAGCTCGAGCAGCTCGTCTCACCCGTGCTGCGGATTCGGGCGCGACGCGCGGTTGGTTGGGAACGCGGCTGGAAGAGTCGAATTGCGAGCGCGCTCATCCGCGTCGCGCCGTTGGAACGGTTCAGCCATGCCTTCGTGTTGGAAACCGAACCACGCTGACGCGACGCGCACTCACACCTTGACCGCGATGCGGCCCGTGTAGTCGATGCGGTTGAGCAGGAGTGGTGCTGCGGTTCGCGAGAAATACTCGTCGACCGCCTGGCGGCAGCCGTCCCAATGGCCGTAGTCGTCGATGATCAGTACCCCACCGACTGCTAAGCGCGGGTAGAGGTGCTGCAGCTCGTGCATCGTCGACTCGTACCAGTCGGTGTCGAGACGAAGCAGCGCCAACTGGTCCGGTGCTTCGGCCGGCAGCGTTGCTTCCACCGGTCCCTTGACGAATCGGAGGCGGTCCGCGGCATAGCCGGTGGAGAGCAGCACGCTGCGAACGTCGTCTTCGTTGAACACGTCGGGTCGGAAGTAGTCGTCCCACGCGATCTCGCCCGACGCGCGTTGCTCGATCCACGTCTCCAGCGCTGGGGGGTCGTACGCCGACGTGTCACGCTCCGATGGCTCGGTCATGCCTTCGAACGTGTCGTACAGATGGATCGTCCGGTCGTCGACGTCGAGCTCTTGCAACTTCAGGATCATCGCCAGGACGGAGCCGCCTCGCCAGACACCACACTCGGCGAAATCGCCGGGCACACCTCGACGGGTGCAGTACGCGACTGCGACGAGCACGGCGTGGATGCGCTCAGGGCTGGTCATCGTGAACGGCGCGCATCGCGTCACGATCTCGACGTCGCCCGCAGCCTCGATGGGGCCGGGGGCGACGCCGGCGGACGCCACCTCGGCCGAACGTCGTTGTGGGCGGAACCGGTCACGAACGCGACGTATCACCAGGTTTGGGAGCGTAGCGTTCAGGGGGAGGAAGCGGACCAAGAGGTCCGGGCCGTGGAGCGTCGGATCGGGCGAACGGCGGGCGAGCGGCGGGCGAGCGGCGGGCGAAATGTGAGGAAGCACCGATACCATCCCGCCGTGCGCGGCGCCGAGGTCAACGCGTGACTAGCCGCCCTCGCAGTATCGAGGAGCCGGCACGCTTTCTCGACACGCCGCGCGCTCACCTGCACCGACCGACCCGCGGTCATCCGCTCGCGCACATCATTCGGGAGTTGCGGGCCGCGCTCGGCGGGCTCGTCGCCGACCTCGGCCTTCCTGCCGGCGCGACCGTGGTCGACTACGGCTGCGCCGACCTCAAATACCGAGACCTCTTCGGCGAGAAGGTCCGCTACGTCGGGGCCGATCTTCCCGGCAACCGCGACGCGACCATCGAGCTGCACCCCGATGGGACGCTGCCGATCCCCGACAGCAGCGCCGATGCGGTGTTCTCGAGCCAGGTGCTCGAGCACGTCGCGGATCCGGCTATGTACCTGGCCGAATGCGAGCGAGTGTTACGACCCGGCGGCAAGCTCTTGCTCTCGACGCACGGGATCATGGTGTACCACCGCGATCCAGTCGACTACTGGCGGTGGACGGGTGAAGGTCTGCAGCGAATCGTGTCGCAGGCCGGCCTCGGGATCATTCGTTTCGAAGGTGTGATGGGTCTGGCGGCAACCGGGTTGCAACTGTTCCAGGACGGCACGTACCAGCGAGTGCCGCGATCGTTGCGCAGTGTGTACTTCTCCGTCATGCAAAGCCTGGTCGGCGTCTTCGATCGGCAGAGCCGGGCGAGTCGCGCCGAGAACGCGCTGGTGTACGCCCTCATCGCCGTCAAACCCGATATCGACCACGCCGAGCACGAGGAGCGCGAGTCATGACTGCGAACGAGCTGTCGTCAGCTCCACGCGATCGCGTCGATCAGCTGGTCACACGGGCGACTTCGATGCCCGCGAACTGGTACCGGACGTATCGCACGCGGCGCTACGTGCAGTCGCTCGCCGGTGTTCGCCTGTTGCGCGAGTTCGAACGCGCGAACCCGCACGCCTTCTTCATCCAGGTGGGGTCGAACGACGGCGAACAGCACGACCCGCTACGCGCGGCGATACTCCGCCGCCGCTGGCACGGGATCATGATCGAGCCAGTGCCCTATGTGTTTCGGCGCCTGCAGGAGAACTACGGCGGCTACGCGAATCGCATCGCGCTCGAAAACGTCGCGATCGGTGAGCGCGACGGCCATCTGCCCTTCTACCACCTCGCGCCGGTAGCCGACTACGAAGCCGAAGGGCTTCCGCAGTGGTACGACGGAATCGGTTCGTTCAAGCGCGAGCACGTACTCAAGCACGTTACGCACATACCCGATGTCGCGGAGCGCTTGGTGTGCATCGAGGTGCCGAGCCTCACGTTCGAGTCGTTGTGCCACAAGCGTGGCGTCGAGCGGGTCGACCTGATCCACATCGACGCCGAAGGCTCCGACTTCGACGTGATCAAGTTGATCGACCTCGCTCGGCATCGTCCGCGGCTGCTGGTATACGAGCACTACCACCTCAGCGCGGCCGAGCAGGGGCAGTGCCGGCTCCATCTCGAGACGCACGGGTACGACACGATCGAGCACGGTATGGACACGTGGTGCTTGTCGTTGGACGAACCCGACCCACGCGAGCAGCGGCTGTTCGAGTTGTGGCAGACGATCAAGCGGGAAAATCCCGACGCGGCGCGCACGTCGTTGCGGCGAGTGTTGACCGCGCAGCCGCAGTTGCGGCGCGTCGCGGGCAAAGCGTGGCGCACGCTGAAGCGTTTCGCCGAAGGTTCGCAGCGAGCGGAGATCCAGTACTGGATGGATTTCATGCTCCAACACACCACGCCGACGGAATGGCGCATGCTCACCGAAGCGTACGACGACACCGGCCCGTTACCGGCCGACGCCGAGGTCGAGCTGTCCGCAAAGAACCCGCGCCTGCAATCACTGCGCGACGAATACGCACGCTCCGGCCTGCCGGTGACAGTCCCCTCGGTGTGGAACGAGGATCTCCTCGAGGCTCAACTCGACCTCCGATATTTCCGAGGCGAGAGCCCGTACGTGTGGCACTACCGCGAATGGCCGCGGGCAATGATCCTCAAGTACTTCATCTTCGCCGAGTACGTGCGCCGCCGAGACCCCGGGAACTTGCTGGAGCGACTCGGTGAAGACGGCGCATTCGGCTGTTGGGCGTTCGACTATCCGGGCTATCCGAAGATCAGCCGCGACCTGCTCGACTCCGTCAACGAGATCCTCTTCCTCGACCGGCACCTCGGCATCCTCGAGCGACCACGTCTGCGCGTGCTCGACATCGGTGCCGGCTACGGGCGCACCGCCCACCGCATGGTCCAAGCGGCACCTGGACTCGACGACTATTGCTGCGTCGACGCGATCCCGGAGTCGACGTTCATCTGTGAGTACTACCTGCGGCACCGCGGTTGTGCGCCGCCCGCGCGCGTGGTGCCCCTGCACGAGATCGACCGCGCGGCCGAACCCGGGCACTTCGATCGTGCCGTCAACATCCACAGCTTCTCCGAATGCACGTTCGAAGCGGTCTCGTGGTGGCTTGCCTGGGTCGAGCGGCTCCGAATACCGAACCTGCTCATTGTTCCGAACGATCGAGACGAGCTGCTTGCGTTCGAGAGCGACGGAAGCAGACGCAACTTCCGCCCCCTCGTCGAAGCGGCTGGGTACGAGCTGGCGGTGCAGGAGCCGGTGCTGGACGACCCAGCAGTGCAGGAGTTGCTGCGGGTGCCCGACGAGTTCCTGCTCTTCCGTCGCACGGTGTGAGCCTGGCCACGGAACTGCACGTCGCGTGTGCAGCCGACGAGTCGTACGTCGGACACTGCGCGGCGATGTTGCACTCACTGTTGATGCACAACCCTGGACGCCGCATCACGGTGCACTACCTGCACGCACCTGATTTCTCGCCGGCGTGTCGTAACCAACTGCAAGCATTCGTAGAGCGCCACGGCGGCCGCATTGCGTTCTTACCGATCGACGACGCGGCGGTGGCGGGGCTCCCGACCATGGGACGCATCCCTCGGGTCATGTGGTATCGGATCTTCTTGCCCGAGCTGCTACCCGACGTGGATCGCGTCTTGTACCTCGACGCGGACACACTCGTTGTCGACGAACTCGATTCGCTCTTTGCGCAGCCACTCGACGACGCATACGTCGCGGCAGTCACGAACGTGCTCGAGCCGCAGTTCGCGCGCCGGCCACTCCAACTCGGACTTCCGGTGACGCAGCCATACTTCAACAGCGGCGTGCTGCTGTTCAATCTCGCCGCGATGCGCGCAGGCGACTGCACGGCGCGGATCGTGCGCTTCGCACGTGAAGAGACGTTGTTGTGGCCCGATCAGGACGCGTTGAACGTCGTGCTTGGCGGCAACTGCGTGCATCTCCACCCACGGTGGAACTGCATGAACAGCCTCTTCCTCTTCCCGCAGGCTCGTGCGATCTTCGGGCCGGAAGTGGTCCGGGCCGCGTGTGCCGAGCCTGCCATCGTGCACTTCGAGGGGCCGGAACTGGCGAAGCCGTGGCACTACTTGAGCAAGCACCCGTACCGCCACGCGTACCTGGCCCATCGCGCGGCGACACCGTGGCCCGACGTCGAGATCGAGGGGCGCACCTTGCGCAACCGCGTCTTGCGACCGTTGCCAACGCCGGCGGCGCTCGCGGTACTGGGTAAGTGGCTGCGCCTACGCGCGGCGGCCGATCAGCGTCTCACGCACCTCACGCGTCGCACTCGACTCGGCGATCCAGATAACGGCTGATGCAATCGGCGCGTCAGTTACGAGCACGCAGCACAGCCCGCCATGGCCGCTGCGCGCTGTCTCGATTGGCGAGGCTGTAGGTCGTGACGATCTGTACGTCGGCGAAGCCGGCGTCGACGACCATCTGAACCAAGGTGCTCAGTGCCGGCGCCCACCATGTCGCGTCGTCCCAACCGCCTCGATAGCGCGTCAGGCCCGGCCCGACGCCCAGTGCGTCGAGGGCCGGATCGAAGCAATCGGCGATCAAGCACTCCCCCGACGTAACTGCGAGCAGGCGCTGCAACGCCAACGCGGGATCCCGTAGATGCAAAAGAATGTCGCCCGCATGCACGAAGTCGAAGGTGCCCACCACTTCGGGGTCGAGGTCGTACACGGTCGCGTTGATGGTCTTCACGCGCGAGTCGAGGCGTCGATGCGCGATCTCGAATCCGTGACGGAAGAACAAATTGCATGGGTGCTCGACGAAGATCGCGTGCAGCGCCGGTGGAAGGTCGACATCGGCGAACGTCTCGATGTCGAGGCTCGTCACCTGCGCGCCGCGTCGTTCCAGTTCGAATGCCCAGAAGCCGTCGCCGCTACCGACGTCGAGTGCCGTCTTCCCGCGCAGGTCGTCGGGAAGGCCGTACCGCGGAACCAGCACTCGGTGGTCGTAGTGGCCCTCGGTCACGTACCCGTCGGGGAATTCGATCGTGTGGTACCAGGGGTGATCCGACACGGCGTCGGCGCCGTTCGGCTCGCCGGCCGACGCTTTCGCGGCGAAGTCGCGCGTCGATGCCCGTTGACGTGCCCGAGACTGGATCGCAAACGCCGGTGGCGCCTCGACAACGAGGCCGGTAGTGCCCGCGGCCCGCGTGGGTTTGACCCGCCGAATCGCGCGACGAACGCCCTCGGGAACCTCCAGGGTGAGGCCGAAGCCTCGATAGCTCAGTCTGCGTCGTGGCATTACGGTCGTGCTCGCAACACGGCCCTCCATGGTCCGTGCGCGCTGCCGCGATCGGCGAGGCTGTAGGTCGTGACGACCTCGACGTCGGCGAAGCCGGCGTCGATGACCATCTGGACGAGTGTGCTCAGCGCCGGTGTCCACCACGTCACGTCGTCCCAACCGCCGCGGTAGCGCGTCAGGCCCGGCCCGACGCCGAGCGCGTCGAGCGCCGGATCGAAGCAATCGGCGATGAGGCACTCCCCAGCCGTGACCGTGCGCAAGCGCTGCAACGCGAGCGCGGGATCGCGCAGGTGCAAGAGAATGTCGCCCGCATGCACGAAGTCGAACGTGCCGACCTCGTCGGGGTCGAGGTCGTAGATCGGCTCGTTGATCAACTTGATGCGAGATCCACGGCGACGATGCGCCATCTCGAACCCGCGACGGAACGACAGGTTCACCGGACGCTCCACGAAGATCGCATGCAGCGCGCGCGGAAGGTCGACGTCGGCAAAGGTCTCGACATCGAGACTCGTCACCTCCGCGCCGAGACGTTCCAGCTCGAATGCCCAGAAACCGTCACCGCTGCCCACATCGAGTGCCGTCTTCCCGCGCAGGTCGGCGGGAAGGCCGTAGTGCGGTACCAGCCTTCGGTGATCGAACCGGCCCGGCGTCACGGACCCGTCGAGCAGATCGATCGTGTGGTACCAGGGATGACTCGACACGACGTCGGCATCGGTCTCCGAGGTCTGTGCGTCCGCATCACGTGACGCGTTCGCCACGAACTCGCTCCAGTACCGGCGTTGACGGTCGCGCGTGTCGACCTCGAACGCCGGCGGCGGCGCGACGACGAGGTTTTCGGTCGGCGTCGCGCGCTCGCGGCGCACCCGACGGATCACGCGGCCAATGTTTTCCGGGACCTCCAGGGTGAGTCCGAACCCTCTGTAGCCCAGTGTGCGCTTCGGCATGGTTATACGCCTTCGACGGCAGCCGCTTCATCCCCGAATCGGAGTGAGCGCTGATCGGTTCTGTCTTCGTTGTCAACCGCAATGCGGGCCTGCAGATCGCATACACCGACGACGCCGCGTCGAGGTTCGACGAAGAAGGCCGGTCCTTGCTCGTCGTGGAGCAGCGTGATCGACGAGTCGATGTTGGTGACGACAACAGCAGCGCGAAACGTGCCGCCACCACCGAAGCGAGGCTGAAAGCGCACGACGATGCTGCTCTCTTCGCCCGCTGAGAAGGTGCGCCACTGGTCGCCGAGCGCGGTCTGCATTTGGTACGTGAGCGTGCTGTCTTCTGCGATCACCTGGAACAACACCTGCGGGCTCTGTACGGCTTCCTCGAAGCGCAGGTCGACGCGATATGTCAACACGTCGTCTTGGCGAACGGTGCCCACCGGCAGGCCGTCGGCGTCCATCAACTCACGCCGCAGGACGCGAACCGCCGTTGCGCGGTCATCCGCTACGCGCCCGTCGTCGGTAGAGAGCAGTTCATGGTGACGGGCGATCGCGCCTTCCGTGGGCCCATCGAACGCGATGCGTCCTTGGTGCATGCACACGGTCCGAGGGCAGAGCACCTGCACCGCTTGCAACCAATGGCTCACGAACACCAGCGCCGCGCCCGACCGCTGCATCGCGCGCATGCGATCGAAGCTGCGCAACCGGAAACCGACGTCGCCGACGGCGAGTACCTCGTCGACGAGCAGCACGTCAGGTTCGGAATGAATTGCGACCGAGAAACCAAGCCGCATGTACATGCCGGAGGAGTAAAACTTCACGGGCGTGTCGATGAAGTCACCGAGTTGGGCGAAGTCGACGATGTCGTCAAAGATCCTGGTGATCCGGGCCTTACTGAAGCCCAAGAGCATCCCGTTGACGTAGATGTTTTCGCGGCCGGTCATCTCCTGGTGGAAGCCGACACCGACGCTGAGCAACGGCGCGATCCGGCCGCGGGTCACCACTTTTCCCGTGGTGGGGCGCGTCACTCCGGCCAGCAAACGCAGCATCGTGGACTTGCCCGCGCCGTTGCGCCCGATGATGCCGAGTGTCTCGCCCGGTTCCACGAGCAGGTTCGCGTCGCGCAGGGCCCAGAGCTCCGTGCGGTTCGGTGGACCGAACGGTACGAGGGAGCGCAGGAGGCTGCGCTCGTGGATCTTCCAGTAGCGCTTGCCGACGCCGTGCAACTCGACGGCCGGTGTGGTCACACGGTTCTCACAGGAGGTCGACGAACAGTCGGTCGTGCCGGCGGTGGGCGACAACGGCGACGACCGCGAGCAACGCGGTCGCGACGACTGACACCACGAGCGAGCGCGTCGACGGGACCGGTGCATCTACCGCCGCGCGTTGGAACAGCCCGACGATGCCGGTCAACGGGTTGAAGTCGAGCCACGGCCCGGCGCTCTTCAGCGCGCTCGGCGGATACACGACTGGGGTGACGTAGAGCCAGACCAGCAGGACCGCCTGCACCATGAACTTGACGTCACGGAAATACACGTAGAGCGCGCTGAGCGCGAGGCCCACCGCCGCCGTGAACGTGCAGAGCAACACGACGGCCGGAACAATCAGTAGGAAGCGTGCCGTGAGTGGCTCGCCGACGATCGGTAGCGCGACCAAGAGGATCAGTGTCGAGATCGCCAGCATCACCAGGTTGGCCGCCGGTGCCACGAGTGGCAGCACCGCCCGCGGAAAGAAGACCTTGTCGGTGAGACCCGAGGCATCGACGATCGATGTCGTCGACGACGCGATCGAGGTCGAGAGGTACAACCACGGGACCATGCCGGCCAGCACGAACGCGGCGTAGCTGTATCCCAAACCGCTGCCGAAGCGACCGACGCGCGAGAAGATGAACACCATCACGGCCGACTGGAACAGCGGGAGCGCGATGGACCAGAGCACACCGAACGCGGCGCGCTTGTAGCGCGAGCGGAAGTCTTGCTGAGCGAGGGCGTAGAGCAGATTGCGGTTGCGCCACAACCCGCCGACCCAGACGCGGAACGACTCCGGGCCGCTGTCGAGTTGCAGCACGGGAACGGCCGAGGATCTCGATCGGCGACCCTCGGAGTCAACCGGGGCGCTCATCTCGGTCGTTCCGCTCCGATACGCACGATCCGGCCTTTCCCCGTCGTCAGGGGTGCTAAGCGCGCGAAAGATACATCGACGTGCCTTCCGAGCGCCGGTCGAGCACGCTCACAGCACCGCTAAGCGGTAGCGCAGGGAACCCATCCGCATGCCCGCGAATTGCGCCGCGTCCACCGCGACTCGTTCGAACAGAAAGCGCGACCGCCGCGGATGTCCTCGCGGTGGAAGCCGTAGGCGTACATACGGAAGTACCAGCAAGAGCGCGCTGCGCCGCCACGGCGTGAGGAGCAGCCCGGCAAGTGCGATCGTGAATGCGGCATTCTCGCGTCGGAACGCCCAGGGCTGCCAGAACGCGTCCCGTCGGAATTGGGGATGGCGCTTCGCGATACGCGCGACGTTGCGGTCCAGCAAACCGGTGCGCAGGTGATAGCGGACACCGCGTTCCTCGACGTCGTGATACGCGATCGCATCCGCCGCGTAATCCCGTTGCCAGCCGGCTTCGAGGACCGCCCAGCCGAGCGCCGCGTCCTCTCCGTAGTTGCCGATCTCCTCGTCGAAACCGCCGGTCCGCTCGAGTGCGTCGCGCCGGTAGAAGATGTTGAGCCCCTCGAAGTAGGGGGTGGGCCCCGACACGTGCCGCCACAGTGTCCAGTCGCCGAGGACAGACCCCGCCGGCTTGTCGGTGTGACCCTGCACCACGCCGATTCGCTCATCCGCATCGAGAGCGGCGAACCCGGCCGCCAACCAGCCCGGCTCGGGAACACAGTCGTCGTCGATGAAGGCGACGAGGGGTGAAGCAGACGACCGCCATCCCGTGTTGCGCGTCGCGGCGGGACCCCGTTTGGTCTCGACGAGCGAACGGATCCGCAGCGGTGACTCGGCGACGAGCGCCGCGATACGCACCGGCGTGTCGTCGGGCGACGCGTTGTCGACGATGACGACGTCGAAACGGTCGGCCGGCAGCGTCTGGCGTTCCAAAGCCCCGACCATTCGGTCGAGCAACTGAGGTCGGCAGTAGGTCGGGACAACGACGGTGATGTCGACGGAGGATTCGCCAGACGCGCCGCCCCGATTCACGGCGGCGACGGTAGCGCGAGGCTGCCGCCCCACGTCACCAGACCGTGGGTCCGGAAGTCGCCCGGCATATACGGTTGCTCCCCTGGACGCCTCACCAGCACTGATCGATCGCTTGCTCGCGGACCCGCCCGCGGTTCACGCCATGCAGGCCGGCGACGATCCCGAGATCGGGATCTGGTCGACCGATCGCGATTGCTACCTGCTACTGGCCGAGCATGCCGGCCCGGACACGCACACCCTTGAAACCGGTTCGGGCGTCTCAACCGTGTTGTTTGCAGCATTGGGTGCGCGTCACACGTGCGTCACGCCGGCGCAGGCGGAAGCCGATCGCATCCTCGGCTACTGCGCGGAGAAGGGGATCGACACGTCGTCATTGACCTTCGAGATCGGCTGTTCCGATGACGTGTTGCCCCGGCTCAGCGGCGGGCCTTCGCTCGACCTGGTGCTGATCGACGGTAACCACGGCTACCCGACGCCGATGCTCGACTGGTACTACGCCGGCTCACGCCTCCGGCGCGACGGCATCCTCGTACTCGACGACATCGTGCTCCCCGCGGTCGCTCACATGTGCGCGTTCTTGGATCGCGACCCTCGCTTCGCGGCCGATCGCCGCACCGAGAAATGGGCGGCGTACCGGCGGGTGACGGACGGCGACCTGCGGCAAGACTGGTTCGAACAGCCCTTCTACACCGCGCCGGCACCGAGCGGCCTGGCCGCGGTACCGGGGCGGGCGTTACGCAAGATTCGTCGGACGCTGCCGGCGCGACGCCCTTGAAGGTGCTGCACGTACTCGAAGCGATCGAGGGCGGCACCGCGCGGCACCTCCGGTACGTCGTGCGCCATGTCGACGCGCAGCACGTCGTGATCGTGCCAGCCGAGCGTATCGGCGGTCTTACCGACACCGGCGCGTTCGACGTGATGCGCGCCGCGGGCGCCGAGGTGCACGTCGTCCCGATGCGTCGGTCACCCGCGAGCCGTCACAACGCCGCCGCGCTCATGCACGTGCGCCGTCATATCCGCCGCCATCGCCCCGATGTCGTCCACGGTCACTCGTCGATAGGTGGAGCTATCGCTCGCGTCGCGACCCTTGGCACGGACGCGGCGCGCGTCTACAC
>JAODBJ010000059.1 GCA_025463905.1 Actinomycetes bacterium | reverse complement strand
GAACGCGGAGACATCAACGGTGTCTCGCAGAGCGTGCTCGAGGCACTGGCCCGCGCGCTCGAGCTAGACGACGCCGAACGCGCCCACCTCTTCGACCTCGCCAGAGCCGCACAGCCGACGGGAGTGCGGCCTCGTCGGCGCCAAGCCAAGCAGCGCGTTCGGCCCGAGGTCCGGTGGACGCTCGACGCGATTACCGGCGCCGCCGCGTTCGTCGGCAACCAGCGTCTCGACCTCCTGGCCGCCAACCAGCTCGGGCAAGCGCTGTTCTCCGAGCTGTACGCCGCACCCGCGCGACCGGTCAACAGTGCTCGCTTCGTGTTCCTCGACCCGCGAGCCGAGACGTTCTACGACGACTGGGAGCGCGTCGCCGGCGAGTGCGTCGCGATCCTGCGCTGGGCTGCGGGCCGCGACCCGCACGACCCCGACCTCTCAGACCTCGTCGGCGAGCTCGCGACACAGAGCGAGGCGTTCCGCACTCGCTGGGCCGCGCACGACGTTCGCTTCCACAACACCGGCGTCAAACACTTCCACCATCCCGTGGTTGGTGACCTCAGCGTGAGCCTCAGCCGGTTCGACCTCCCGGCCGACCACGGGCTCACGGTCTTCACCTACGCCGCCGAGCCCGGTTCGCGCTCCGAAGAGGCGCTCAGGCTCCTCGGCAGCTGGGCGGCCACCGCCGGCTCCGCTGAGTCGGCGCCCGCGACCGACCAACGCTGAGTCCAGCGCGTCTCCAGCTATTAGTCCGGCGCGCCGGCGAGTTGTGGGCGTAAGATTTAGTTGACACTTACGCAAGCGATGACTTACTCTACGGGCTGTGGATGCAACCCTCAAGGCGCTGGCAGAGCCCCGACGACGCGAGATCCTGCGGCTGGTATGGACCCGCGAGCTCCCGGCGACGTCGATCGCCGATCACTTCGGAGAGGTCACGCGCTCGGCGATCTCGCAGCACCTCGGCGTGCTCAAGGCGGCGGGACTGGTGAGCGAGCGACGGGACGGCACGCGGCGTCTGTATCAGGCGCGTCAGGACGAGATGCACAAGCTCCGCGATTTTCTCGACAACTACTGGACGAGCGGCCTCGAACGGCTGCGTGACGTGGCCGAGGCCGCCCAACAAGAGAAAGGCAGCGCTGATGGCCGAACTCATTCGTGAGATCGTGATCGACGCCACTCCCGAGACGATCTGGCCCTTCCTCACCGAAGCCGGCAAGCAACGTGAATGGCTCGGCACCATCGCTGAGATCGACCCGCACCCCGGCGGCATCTACCGGGTGCTCATCGGCGGTGAGCACCAGTCCGCTGGCGAGTTCGTCGAGGTCGTGCCGAGGCAGAAGGTGGTCTTCACGTTCGGCTGGGAGGAGAAGGACCATCCAATCCCGCCCGGCTCCACAACGGTGGAGATCACGCTGCATCCCGAGGGCGACAAGACGCGTGTGCGCCTCGTGCACCGCGGCCTTCCCGCCGATGCGGTCGAGGATCACGGCCAAGGTTGGGCGGGCCTCCTCGAGCGGCTGGCGATCGCGGCAACCGGCGGCGGTCCCGACGCGGAACCTGTCCAGTGATGATCGCCCATGTCGCCGGTGTGCCGGTCGAGGAGCTGCTCGTGCCTCTCCTCCTCGGCGCCGGCGCGCTCTACTCGGGCGTTGGCGCGTTGATCTCACATCGGCGTCGCACGCGTTGACGCTTCGAAACTCGAGCCAGACGCGATCCAAGAAGACGTTCCCGTGGCAATCGACAGGCGAGAGGAGTTCGACGTGAATACACCCCCGATCGTGTCATTGGACGAGTGGGAGGCTGCGCGCCAGCAACTGCTCGTGAAGGAGAAGGAGTTGACGCGCGCCCGTGACGCGTTGGCCGCCGAGCGTCGGCGGATGCCGTGGCTGGCCGTTGAGAAGGACTACGAGTTCGACGGGCCCGAGGGCAAGGCGAGCCTGCTCGACCTGTTCGATGGCCGCCGTCAGTTGATCGTCTACCGCGCCTTCTTCGAACCCGGCGTGTACGGCTGGCCCGAGCATGCGTGCCGCGGCTGCTCTTTGGTGGCCGACCAGGTCGCGCACGTGGCCCATCTGAACGCTCGCGACACCAGTCTCGTGTTCGTCTCGCGCGCGCCGCAGGCGGACATCGAGCGGGTGAAGGCGCGGATGGGCTGGGAGATGCCGTGGTACACGATGACGGACGGGTTCGACGCCGACTTCGGCGTCGACGAGTGGCACGGCACGAATGTGTTCATCCGCGACGGCGATGGCGTGTTCCGCACCTACTTCATCAACAACCGCGGCGACGAGGCGATGGGGAGCACTTGGAGCTACCTGGACCTGACTGCGCTCGGGCGCCAGGAGAAGTGGGAGGACTCGCCGGAGGGCTACCCGCAGACCCCGCCGTACGAGTGGTGGAACTGGCATGACGAATACGGCGACGCCGCGTCGTCCCACTCGTAGGCCTGCATCGCTGTCGTCCAGCCGGCCCGTCGGCGTCGTCAGCGCGGGTGTCGCAGCGCCCCGTCGACGAGCCCGTGGAATTGCTCCGGGGTGAGGATGCCAACGCCGGGTTCGCCCCCGGCGCCGAGCAGCACGTGTTCGCTGATGAGCACGGAGAAGAGGTGCGCCATGGCGTACGCGTCGCCGGCGCGGATCTCGCCGGCTTCCTGCCCCGCGGCGATGATGCCGGCGAGAAGCGTCATCGCCTCCATGAACTGACGGTCCGCATCGCCGGCGTCGCCCGCGAGCGCGGAACCGACGACCGCGCCGCCCGTGACGCGGCGGACCAGACGCCGGAAGTCGGGGTGCGCTTCGAAGAACGCCACCCCCACGTCGACGATGTGGTGCAGCTTGTCGAACGGCGAGAGGTCACTCTCGGCAACGGTTCGTAGCGCAACGACGAGCTCGCCTTCACGTCGTGCGAGTGTCTCCGCCAGCAGGTGCTGCTTGTTCTCGAAGAAGAGGTAGATCGCCGCCGGGGAGAAGCCTGAGAGGTGCGCAATCTGGCGCAGCGATCCATCGCTGACGCCGTGCTCGCCGAAGACCCGCTCGGCGGCGTCGAGGATGTCCGTCCGGTTCTCGGCTCGACGAGCGGCACGTCGCTGCGCGCGCCGATCGGGCTGCGTGGCGGGAAGAGTTGTCTCCGGGGCCACCGAGCCCGTGCCGACTGAACGCACGTTCACTACACTAGCCCGATGATCACTCGCCCGATGATCACCACGTCGTGGGTGTGCGTGGACGTACCTCGTGGGTGACAGCACCGCGGTCGACGCGGTCCGGTCGGCGGTGGCGGCGCTGAACGACGGCGACGTCGACGGCTACCTCAGCTACTTCCATGCGTCGTGCGGGCGGTGGGCGCCCGGGTTCGCGCAACCACTGACGCTCACGGATGTCCGCGATGGGTTTTTGCAGTTGCACGACGCCTTCGAAGGGCTGCACCTCCACGAGGACTTGCTCTTCGGGGACGAGCGGTTCGTGTGCGCCCGCTGGCGGCTGCGCGGCGTTCATGTGCACGACTACTTGGGTGTCGCGCCGACGAGCCAGGCAATCGATGTCGAAACGTGCGAGGTCTACGAGATCGACCGCGGTCGCGTTGTCGTGAGCTGGGTGTACGGCGACGTGATCGGGCAGCTCGTTCGACAGATCTGTGGTGACGAGGAGAAGGCATGACGAACGCTATTGCTGGAACGCAACTCCTCGACGGCGAGGTCGTCGACGATCCGTATCCGTTCTACCGTCGGCTCCAAGCCGAGGCGCCGGTGTGGGAGGCCGGCGGAACCGGAGTGTTCACCGTCAGCACGTTCGAGTTGGTGGCCGAGGCGACCGGCCGCGTCGACGACTTCTCGTCGAATCTCCTGTGCTTGCTCTATCGCGGCGACGATGGTCTGCCGTGCCGCCTTCCCTTTAGTGAGCCCGACGTGCAGGTTCTGGCGACCGCCGACCCGCCGGTGCATGCGCTCCACCGCGGCACCGTGTTCCCTGAGCTCGTCGCGAAGCGCATGGATGCCCTCGCGCCCGATATCGCAGAGATCGCGAAGAGGTGCGTGCGTGACGCAATTGCCAGCGGCACCGTCGAGTTCATGAGCACAATCGGCAATGTCGTTCCGATCACGATGATCAGCCGGCTCATCGGCTTTCAGGATGCGGATCCCGAGCAGCTCTTGCGTGCCGCGTTCGACTCGACCGCGATGTTGGGGTCGACGCTGACGATGGACGAGCTCGTCGCGCGAGTCGCGCATCTCGCCGAGATCCAGGCCTGGATCGCCGAACAACTTTCGAGTGCGATGCAGGAGCCGGCCGACGATCTCATCGGCGCCGTCGCTCGTGGCGTGGATGCCGGCGTGTTCAGCGAGTTCGCGGCCAACGGGATGCTGCAGACGCTCCTCAGCGCCGGCGGTGAGTCGACCACGAGCTTGCTCGGCAACGCCGTGCGCATCTTGGCCGAGCAACCCGAACTTCAGCAGCACCTTCGCGAGAACCTCGACCTGGTTCCGGCCTTCGTCGAAGAGGCGGTGCGACTCGAGGCGCCGTTCCGTTTTCTGATGCGTTCCGTGCCTCGCGATACCCGGCTCGGAGGCGCCGACATTCCGGCAACTTCTACGGTCCTCATGCTCTGGGGCGCGGCAAATCGCGACGGCAACGAATTCGAAAGACCCGACGAGGTGGACCTCGAGCGCCGCGCGCCGCGCCACCACCTTTCGTTCGGCCGTGGCATCCACTATTGCGTCGGCGCACCCCTCGCCCGCACCGAGGCCCGTACCGTGCTGACCGTGCTGCTCGAGCGCACCAAGAGCATCACCCTCGACCCCGAGCACGCGCCGCGGTGGGTCGACAGCCTCATGGTCCGACGCCACGAGCAGCTCCCGGTGCGCCTCGTCGCCCGCTGAATTCATTCAGGGCTTGGAGACCGTCGCGATGCCGCTCCATTTGTTGGCTCGGACGCGCCGCCGGCGAAATCGACGAGTGACTGCTTGTCGCCGGTGTCGTGCGATCGGACGTGGAGCACGTCGATCATCTGCCCTGCGGGTCGAGACGCGATATAGAGCAGCGCGTCGGCGACGGCTTCCGGCTGCATGGGCTGGCCGGCCGACGTGAGCGCGAGATGTCCGCTCTCTTGCGCCGCGGCGAAGAAGCGCGTCATGACCTCTGGGTCCCAATCACTGGCGAACTCTGTCAGGGTCGCGCCGCACACCACGACCGTCACTCGGATGCCGTACGGCTTGAGTTCTGCCAGGGCCGCCCTGGCGAACGTCTCGAGGCCGCCCTTGGCCGAGGCGTAGAGACTGAGGTACGGGAACGGAGCCATCGTCGATTCCGAAGAGATGTTGATCACGGAACCTCCTCCGCTCGCCTTCAGCAAGGGGATGGCCGCGCGAGTCGTGTAGATCGGGCCGAGCAGGTTCGTGGCGATCGACCCGACGATCTGATCGTCGGTCGCGTCTTCGATGGACGTCAGTTCCGCTACGCCGGCGTTGTTGACGAGGACGTCGATTCGGCCGTGTACCGCGGCGACGTGTTCGAACGCATTCCGGACCTGCGTGGGATCGCCGACGTCAGCGCAAATTGGAAGCGCGCGGTCGCCGATGTTCGACGCTTCCTTGTCGAGACGTTCGCGCGACCGAGCGAGCATCACCACGTGCGCGCCGCGCGCCGCAAACGCTCGGCTCGTGGCGAGACCGATCCCTTTCGACGCACCCGTAACGACGACAACCTTGCCTTCCATGCGGCACCCCCGGTGCAGTTGCGACCGCGGTCATCCGTATAGGGCGCGGTGGGTTATGACACTGAGTATCGCCAGCGAACGTTGCCGAAGCTCGCCGGCGGGGACCAGGGCATCGATCACGCCGAGCTGCTCGGCGCGGCGGGCGGTGAGAGGTTCGGCCGCACCGAGGAGTGCGAGCCTGCGCAGTTGCGGCTCCGCGAGCCGCGGCCGAAGTCGCGCGACGTCCACGCGCGCCGCCGCGTCGATGGGCGCGGTGAATTGGACATCTGGCGTCGCGAGCACGACGTCGGCTTCGCCGATCAAAGGGAATGCACCCGACGCGATATCGGCCTCCAACTCGACCAGAACCGGCGCGTGGTAGCCGCACGATTTCGGGCCGAAGGCGCGGTTAGGAGGTGGGCATCCCGCAGGCACTCCGACGGAGAACGCCGGCCCGCTCGCGGCAAGTCCCACCGCTTTCACCGTGTCATCGAGCGCGAGCCGTTGCCACGTGTCGGAGAGCGCGTCGATCAACATGGCGTCGATCGGGTTGCCTTCGTCGGGGCGGTCGAGCGTCACCCATGCAATGGCGGCGCTCACGTTCACCCGGAGTGCCCCCACGACAAGGCCCTACGGCCTCGTCGTTAGGATCGAGTCGTGACCGACTACGAGACAATCGACTATCGCGAGATCGACGGTGTCGCCTGGGTGACGCTCAACCGACCGGCCGTGCACAACGCGTTCAACTTCCAGATGCAGGCCGAGCTGAAGGACATCTGGCGGAGCCTTCGCAGCAACGACGACGTGCGCTGCGCGGTGCTGACGGGCGCGGGCGACAAGGCGTTCTGCGTCGGGATCGACCGCAGCGAGATGATGGGCGACTGGCAATCGGTCGAAGACGTCATCGGGACGCAAGCGACAGGTACCGGACCGTTGTCGGCGACGCCGTGGCACTTCGACGACCCGGGCGACAACATCGGACCGAAGAGCAACGACTTGTGGAAGCCGGTCATCGCTGCCGTCAACGGGATGGCGTGCGGCGGCGCCTTCTACATGCTCGGCGAGGTGGAGTTCATCATCGCCGCCGAACACGCAACGTTCTTCGACCCGCACGTCACGTACGGCATGACCGCGTGCTTCGAGTCGATGCACATGCTGCAAAAGATGCCATTCGGCGAGATCATGCGGGTTGCCCTCCTCGGTGCGAGCGAGCGCATGACGGCGCGACGGGCGTACGACGTCGGCCTGGTGTCCGAGGTTGTCGCAGCCGACGCGTTGCACGACGCCGCGGCCTGGGCCGCGGGCGAGATCGCGAAGTCGCCCCCGACCGCGATCCAGGGAACAGTGCGCGCGATCTGGATGGCGCAGGAGCTGTCGCGCAGTCAAGCGCTCGACGCGGGGCGCGTACTCGTCCGCCTCGGAAGCGACCCCGAATCGCTTATGGAAGGACAGCGAGCATTCGCGTCGGGAGAGCGCATCACCCCGCGCGAGCGCTGAGCCCGCGCGACCACAAGCCGTGATCACGACACGAGGCCCGCGGCGCGGTACGCGTCGCGGACCGCGTCCACCATGGCGTCGGGCAACGGTGGTTGCGGCGGGCGTGACCGGGCATAGTCGCCGATCGGCAGCCCGAGTTCGCGGGCCGCGACCTTGAACGCCGAACCCCAATGTGTGTACGGCGCTTCGACGTTCGACGCGCCGAACGCCCGGTGCAGGCTCGACACGAGGTCGTCGAGGCCCGAGTCGTACCAATGGTCGATGGCTTCCGACAGCTTGTCGGAAGCAAGCAGGTCCCACTGCGCGCTATAGACGCGGTTGTCGGGTAATTCGTAGAGGTACGCCGAACCTCCGAGGATGCCGGCGGCAGTGATCCCACGCCGTAGGAACCCGGCGCGGTAGGCGAGCATGTCGCATTCCCAGATGACGAGATCGGGCACGAGCCGGTGAAGCGCCGCGGTGTGGCTCGGACGGAACATGCCGTTCTTCACCGCGCAGATCGCCGGGAAGTCGTCGACGAGACGAGCGCACTCATCGGGAGTGAGGATCCAGCCGGCTGCGTGAGTATTGAACAACCCGAGCGCGATGTCGGTCCGCTCCGTGACGTAGGCGAAGAGCTCGCGCGTCGCGTCGTAGCCACGCGCTTCGAAGTAGGGCGGTATGAGAAAACAGATGTCGGCGCCGACCTCGGTTGCATGACGGGTGAGCGCCACGGTCTCGAGCACGTTGGTGCTCGCCGCGCACGCCTCCACGAGCGCGCCCGGTTTGATGGCTCGCGCTTCCGGAACGGCCACCTCCAGGAGGCGCATGCGCTCGTCGACGCTGAGCGCCCAGTACTCGCCCACGAGGCCACCCACCCAGATGCCGTCATGATCGAGCGCGCCGAGGCAATGCGCGACGAGGGTGCGGAGCGCGTCGTCGTCGACCCTCTCGCCGCCCGGGCCGTTGAACGGCGTGTACAACGAATCGATGATGCCGCGTAAGGCGCCCGGCGCCCATGCTCGTGCCTCGGCCGCTCGTGCCATCGGTTGTCCCTTCTCGAGCCGCTATCGGACTGGTGACGCCGAGGCCTTCTCAGACCTTGGTCGGCTGCGCGGTAATCCGAGCCGCTGCTCGGCGATGAGGCTGCGCAGCACTTCGCTCGATCCGCCGTAGATCGTGCTCGCAACCGCGCTTCGGAAGTGCCACTCGAACGCGCCGCCCGACACCGCTTCGGGATCGTTCCACCCGGCCATTGCCTCCGGCCCGACCATGTCGATGATCTCGGCCGACCACTTGACGTACGTCTCCGGGCCGAACAGCGCTGCGTGCGGGCCGGGCTTCGCGCCAAGTTCGTCAAGGAACGCGACGCGCAGGCCTAAGAGTTCGGTCACTTCCGCGTCGATCGCGAGGCGGGCAAGTCGTTCGCGTACAAGTGGGTCGGTGATCATCGGTGCCCCGTCGGGGCCGAGCGTCTGTTCCGCCCACGCGGCCGCCGCACGAGCAAGCATCGCCGTGCGCGACGCGGGCGCGATGTTCTGTTCGGCTTCGAGTGCCGCGCGCATCACGTGCAAGCCCTGGTCAGCCTCGCCGATGCGGTAGAAGTCGCTGACCCGTACGTCGTTGTAGAAGACGATGTTGGTGCGCTCGTAGCCCATCGTGCGCACGGCCTGGTGTTCGATGCCGGGGCTGTCCATCGGGACGAGCAGCATCGTGATCCCGTGCGGACCGTGCGACGTCGGGTCGCTACGCGTCAGCAAGAAGCAGTAGTCGGCGAGGTGCGCGAAGGTTGTGAACATCTTCTGACCGTTCACGACCCACTCGTCGCCGTCACGAACTGCCTTCGTCTTGCAGGCGAAGACGTCGGAGCCGCCCTCGGGTTCCGTATAGCCGAGGCAGATCAGCGTCTCGCCCGCGGCGACGCCCGGCAGGATCGCCGCCTTCAATTCAGGTGAGCCCATCGCGCGAATCGCGTTGGCCGGGAGCAGTGTGGTGCCGGGTCCGAGCGTTGTGCCGCCGGCCTGGCGAATCGTGTCGGCGACGACGCCGGCTTCGAACGCGTCGAGCCCCGCGCCGCCTTCTTCTTTCGGCCAGGTCGGTGTGATCCAGCCCCGCTCGGCGAGCGCGTTCATCAATGGGCGATTGACGCCGTCGCCCGACGCGAGTTCGTCGACGATCATGTCCTCGGTCACGTGCTCGGCGACGAACGCCTCTGCCTCGCGACGAATGCGTCCCCAGTTCTCGGGCTCGGTGAAGTCCATCAGGCTGCGGGACCGAAGCGACGATCGGCGAGGACGAGCAGCTCTCGGCGCGGGTCCGTGAACGTGGTGAGCCAGCCTTTGGCGCGGCGGTAGTAGAGCTGGATGTCGTACTCGGCCATGAAGCCGTAGCCGCCGTGAATGTGCAGGCTGTGCTGCGCGGCATGCAGGGCGGTCTGGCCGGCGAACACGATCGCCATCGATGCCAACGCGGGTCCTTGCGGTTCGCGCGCGTCAAGTGCCCAACAGGCTTTCCACACGAGCAGTTGCGCGCCGTCGGCCGTCACGACGGCGTCGGCGAGCGGGTGTGCGACCCCTTGGTACGTCCCGATCGGCACGCCGAAAGCGCGTCGTTTTTTCGCGTATGCCGCGCCAATCTCGATCGCTTCGTTGGCAAGCCCGACGAGCGCAGCGGCGCGCATGACGCGCACGTCGTCGAGGGCGCGCCGGTAGGAGTCGACGGCTTCGGTGCCCGACGCGAGGACTTCGACACGAGCCGCCGCGCTCCACCGAGCGATGGGGAGACTGCTCATGTTGCGCACCGCGCGAACGTCGGTCGGCCGCTGCACCGCCACGACGTTGTCGCCGTCGAGCGCAACGACGACGTCGGCGACGGCACCGTCGGTGAGGAGTTGCTGGTGCCATGGCGCGGGCCTCGTCGCGAGGGAGACGAGGAGCGACCCGTCGAGCGCCGCCCCGAGCAACCCGCCGGCGTTGCAACCCGCGAGTAAGCGCGCTGCCGCTGCCGGTTCTGCGAAGGAAACGGGGGCGACGCGTCGCCCGGCTTCCTCGGCGATCAGGGCGAGCTCGAGCAGTCCGCCTCCGCCGCCGCCCGCCGATTCGGCGACTCCGACCCCGAGGGCACCGGTCGAGATCATGTGCGTCCAGAGCGCATCGTCGTGACCGAGTGGCTCGGCCGCGCGTACTCGGGCCGGAGCGGCCTCCTTGGCGAACAGGTCCGCGAAGACCTCGCGCAACGCGCGTTGTTCGTCGTCGAGGCCGAGGTTCACGAGATGACCGCCTCGTCCTTCCAGGCCGCCAGCTGCTCCCATGTGCAGCCGAGCTC
>JAODBJ010000364.1 GCA_025463905.1 Actinomycetes bacterium | reverse complement strand
GCGTCGAGCGGCAACACGACGAGCACCGCACCGACGATGACGGTCGGGATGTCGATCAGGCGCATCGCGGCGTCACTCTTCCCCGCTCGGAGGCCGGCGCCGGCGCTTGCGTTCGCTCTGGTGGCGTTTGGCCTCGACGCGCCGCGCACGCGCGGCCTTGCTCGGCCGGGTCGCGACGCGGGCGCGCTCCACGCGTAGCCCCTCGGCGAGTCGATCGCGCAGCCGTTCCAGCGCGAGCGCGCGGTTCTGGGCCTGCGAACGGGTGTCGGACGCAACGACGCGCACCACTGGCCCGAGGCGTTCCAACAGCCGGGTGCGCTGACGCGGACCGAGCGACGGTGAATTCGCGATATCGAAGCGCACTTCGGCGCGCGTGTTGGCAGTGTTCGCGTGCTGGCCACCGGGGCCGCCCGACCCCGAGAACTTCCATTCCAGCTCGTCGATTGGGATCGCGCACGAGCGCGTGATTCGCAGCTGGCTCTGATCGCTCATCGCCACCCCATGACTCCGGATGCTACGGGGACGTCGGGCAGACTGACGCGATGGCAACCCGCGGCCGCTTCGTCACACTTGCGTTGTGCTGCGCGCTCGCACTCGGCGCGTGCGGTAGCAGCCACCCGAACAAGGCCCTCGGGCCGAACCCCACCGTGTCGGACCCAGGCCCGAACTCCACCCTGTCGGACCCCGGCCCGAACCCCACCGACAACGGGCCGGTCACGATCGAGGGCACGCTGACGATCAAAGGGAAATGCCTCGAGCTCCAACACGCCGGAGGCCCGCTCGACCTCCGGTTCAACGGCTACTCGGCCAAGGGCACGACGCTCATCGACGACACGAAGACCGCGGTCGCGAAGTCCGGCGACCACATCGCGGTCGCCGGCAAAGCCAGCACCCAGAAATCCGCGTGCGGCACCCGCTTCGACGTCGACAACCTCGTCACCGTGCTACCGAGGTAGCAATACCCCTCAAGTACGGGTCAGGGGTTTGTACTTGATGCGGTGCGGTTGGTCGGCGTCGGAACCGAGGCGCTTGTGGCGGTCGGCTTCGTAGTTCGTGAAGTTGCCCTCGAACCAGCGCACTTCGCTGTCGCCCTCGAAGGCGAGCACGTGCGTGGCCACCCGGTCGAGGAACCAACGATCGTGGCTGATGACCACCGCGCAGCCGGGGAACTCGAGCAGCGCCTCTTCGAGCGCGCGCAGCGTGTCGACGTCGAGATCGTTCGTGGGTTCGTCGAGCAACAGCACGTTGCCACCCTGCAGCAATGCCTTGGCGAGGTGTAAGCGGTTGCGCTCCCCACCGGAGAGGTCGCCGACGTTCTTCTGTTGATCGCTGCCCTTGAAGTTGAAGCCTGCGACGTACGCGCGTCCGTGCACCTCGCGCCCGCCGACGGTCAGGTGATCCACGCCCCCAGTGATCTCTTCGTACACCGTGTTCGTCGCCGTGAGTGACTCACGCGACTGGTCGACGTACGCGAGTTTCACGGTGGGTCCGACGCGGAGCGTTCCGGTGTCGGGCTGTTCCTGGCCGACGAACATACGGAACAAGGTGGTCTTGCCCGCGCCGTTCGGCCCGATCACGCCGACGATGCCGCCGGGCGGCAAGGAGAACGAGAGGTCGTCGACGAGGAGACGGTCGCCGAATGCCTTGCCGAGGTGCTCGGTTTCGATCACGAGGTCGCCGAGACGAGGGCCCGGCGGAATCGAGATCTGGAGTTTCTCGTCTCGTGCTTCGGCGGCCTCCGACTCTGCAACGAGCTTCTCGTATGCGGTCACACGGGCCTTGCCCTTGGCCTGACGTGCACGCGGGGCGAGGCGCACCCATTCCAGTTCACGTTGCAGGGTGCGCCGGCGCGTTTCGTCGACCTTCTCTTCCTGTGCGAGTCGTTGGTCTTTCTGCTCGAGCCACGACGTGTAGTTGCCCTCCCACGGGATGCCGGTACCGCGGTCGAGCTCGAGGATCCAGCCGGCGACGTTGTCGAGGAAGTAGCGATCGTGGGTGACAGCCACAACCGTGCCCGTGTACTCCTGCAGATGCCGTTCGAGCCACGCGACCGATTCGGCGTCGAGGTGGTTCGTGGGCTCGTCGAGGAGCAAAAGGTCGGGTTTCGACAGCAGCAACCGGCACAGCGCGACGCGACGGCGTTCACCACCCGACAACGTTTCGATCGCGGCGTCGCCCGGCGGCAATCGCAGCGCGTCCATCGCGATCTCGAGCTGGCGATCGAGGTCCCACGCGTTGACCGCGTCGATCTTTTCTTGCAGGTCGGACTGCTCGCCGAGCAGCTTGTCGAAGTCCGCGTCGGGCTCGCCCATCGCCGCGCACACTTCTTCGAATCGGTCGAGCAGGGCCTTGACCGGCGCGACTCCGTCGGTGACGTTGCCGAGCACGTCTTTGGCCTCGTCGAGCACCGGCTCTTGGGGCAGGAAGCCGACGCTGAACCCGGGCGTCACGCGCACTTCGCCGCTGTAGCCGTCGTCTTGGCCGGCCATGATGCGCAAGAGGGTCGATTTGCCGGAACCGTTCAGACCGAGGACGCCGATCTTGGCGCCCGGGTACATCGAGATGTTGATGCCGCGCAGCACTTCTTTGTCGGGCGGATGCACCCGGCGCAGATCGCGCATCGTGATAATGAATTGGGGAGCCATACGGGGCACGGTACCGCCGCGACCTCCGGTCTCCCGACCCCTGGAGGTAACGGTGCCCGACGTCAACGAGATCGCCGA